>NZ_AP022584.1:3963446-4268327 GCF_010731675.1 Mycobacterium marseillense | reverse complement strand
GCCAGCGCGTTGAGCGCGCAGATCCGCGCCAGCGCCTTGCCCTCGTCCGGGGCGACGTCCGCGCCGACCTTGCCGGTGCCCACCAGCTTTCCGGCCTCCATCGGCAGCTGGCCCGCGGTGTAGACGAGGTTGCCCGTGCGCACCGCCGGAACGTAGGAGGCCAGCGGCGCGACCACCTCCGGTAGCGCTAGACCGAGCTCGCCCAGTCGGGCCTTCCAGGAAGGCTGGGCACTCATCTTTACTTGGGGCGCTTGAGGTAGGCGACGTGCTGTTCGCCGGTCGGGCCGTTCAGCACGGACACCAGCTCCCAGCCGTCGGCCCCCCACTGGTCGAGGATCTGTTTGGTGGCGTGCGTCAGCAACGGGACGGTGACGTACTCCCAGGCGGTCGGTTCGCTCATGCGGCGAGCTTATCGGTCGGAGGTGAACCGCTCCGGCCTGCCCGGCCGGGCTAGCATGCGAAGGTGGCAACCACATCGAGCGGCGGTAGCGCCGTCGGCTGGCCGGCGCGCTTGACCAAGGCCCGCTTACATTTTGTGACCGGCAAAGGCGGTACGGGCAAGTCGACGATCGCGGCGGCGCTGGCGCTGACGCTGGCGGCGGGGGGTCGCAAGGTCCTGCTCGTGGAAGTCGAGGGCCGCCAAGGGATTGCGCAACTCTTCGACGTCCCGCCCCTGCCGTACCAGGAGGTGAAGATCGCGACCGCCGAACGCGGCGGTCAGGTCAACGCCCTGGCGATCGACATCGAGGCCGCGTTCCTGGAATACCTCGACATGTTCTACAACCTGGGCATCGCGGGCCGCGCGATGCGCCGCATCGGTGCGATCGAGTTCGCGACGACCATCGCGCCCGGCCTGCGCGACGTGCTGCTCACCGGAAAGATCAAGGAGACGGTGATCCGCGTCGACAAGAACCGGCTCCCCGTCTATGACGCCATCGTCGTCGACGCCCCTCCGACGGGACGGATCGCGCGCTTTCTGGATGTCACCAAGGCCGTCTCCGACCTGGCCAAGGGCGGCCCGGTGCACTCGCAGGCCGACGGCGTGGTGAAGCTGCTGCACTCCGAGCAGACCGCCATTCACCTGGTCACCCTGTTGGAGGCGCTGCCCGTCCAGGAGACGCTGGAAGCCATCGAGGAGCTCGCCGAAATGCAGCTGCCGATCGGCAGCGTGATCGTCAACCGCAACATCCCCTCCTACCTGCAGCCGGCGGATCTGGCGAAGGCCGCCGAGGGGGACGTCGACGCCGACTCGGTGCGGGCCGGCCTGGAAAAGTCCGGAATCACGTTGAACGACAACGACTTCGCCGGGCTGTTGACCGAGACCATCGAGCACGCGACGGTGATCGCCACGCGCTCCGAGATCGCCCAACAGCTTGATGCGCTGAAGGTGCCGCGGCTCCAACTGCCGGCGATCTCCGACGGTGTCGATTTGGGTAGCCTTTACGAACTGTCGGAATCGCTTGCACAGCAGGGAGTTCGATGAGCACCACGCCGAAACCGCTTGACATGGCCGCCATCCTGGCCGACACATCGAACCGGGTGGTGGTGTGCTGCGGCGCTGGCGGTGTGGGCAAGACGACCACCGCCGCCGCGATCGCGTTGCGCGCCGCCGAATACGGCCGCAACGTCTGCGTCTTGACGATCGACCCGGCGAAGCGGTTGGCCCAGGCGCTGGGGGTCAACGACCTCGGCAATACGCCGCAGCGCGTCCCGCTGGCGGCGGAGGTCCCCGGCGAGTTGCACGCGATGATGCTCGACATGCGTCGCACCTTCGACGAAATGGTGGTCCAGTACTCCGGACCCGGTCGCGCACAAGCGATTTTGGACAACCAGTTCTACCAGACCGTCGCGAGTTCGCTCGCGGGCACGCAGGAATACATGGCGATGGAGAAGCTGGGGCAGCTGCTGGCCGAGGATCGCTGGGACCTGGTGGTCGTCGACACCCCGCCGTCGCGCAATGCGCTGGACTTCCTGGACGCGCCGAAACGACTGGGCAGCTTCATGGACAGCCGGTTGTGGCGGCTGCTACTGGCGCCGGGCCGCGGAATCGGCCGATTGGTCACCGGCGCAATGGGTTTGGCGATGAAGGCGATCTCCACGATCCTGGGCTCACAGATGCTCGGCGACGCCGCGGCGTTCGTGCAATCGCTGGACGCCACCTTCGGCGGCTTCCGGGAGAAGGCGGATCGCACCTACGCCCTGCTGAAAAGGCGCGGCACGCAATTCGTTGTGGTGTCGGCGGCCGAGCCCGACGCGCTGCGCGAAGCATCCTTCTTCGTCGACCGCTTGTCGCAGGAAGGGATGCCGCTCGCCGGGCTGGTCTTGAACCGCACGCATCCGACGTTGTGCGCCCTGCCGGCCGAGCGGGCGATCGATGCCACCGAAATGCTCGAGCACGACACCGATTCCGAAGCCGCGTCGCTGGCCGCGGCCGTGTTGCGGATCCATGCCGACCGCGCGCTAACCGCCAAGCGGGAAGTCAGATTGCTGTCCCGATTCACCGGAGCCAATCCGCACGTGCCGGTCATCGGCGTTCCGTCGCTGCCGTTTGACGTTTCGGACCTGGAAGCGCTGCGAGCCCTCGCCGACCAGATCACGTCGGTCGCTTAGACCGAGCCACCCCGCACCGGGCGGGGTGGGCCGTCACTGTGCGGCACCGGGTCAGCCGGCGGTGCGGCTTCTGCTCTTGTCGAAGAAGTCCGCCCAGGACACCACCTCGGGGTGTTGCTTGAGCAGCGCGCGGCGTTGCCGCTCGGTCATGCCGCCCCAGACCCCGAATTCGACCTTGTTGTCCAGCGCGTCTGCCGCGCACTCCTGCATCACCGGGCAGTGCCGGCAGATCACTGCCGCTTTGCGCTGGGCCGCGCCACGGACAAACAGTTCGTCGGGGTCGGTCGTGCGGCAGAGCGCTTTCGAGACCCAAGCGATCCGTTCTTCAGCATCGACGCTGCGGAGTACACCTTGTGCGGCTGCAATGTTTGTCCTACGCGCCGCCGGCCGTATTGGTGACACGAATCGTTCCCTTTCCCTACCGGCCGCCCGTCACGGCCGCCCTCCTTGGGTGCAGATCCAACCCTGCGATCTACGCCTCACCATGTACATCGGTGTTACCTGAATCTCACCGTGTGTCTAAGTTAGGTGGTCAGGTGCCAATTGCGCAACAGTCCGATAACGCTTTTTTTGGGACGAGCGTGCCGTCTCGTCCAAAAAATGGGGTGCGAAAGTGATCTTGCACACTGGGCTACCCGTCTGACCTGTGACGCAATCGCAAATTCTCGGTGCGCGTCCGGGGCGCGCCGGCGCCGAAATTTTTGCCTGAAGTTGCAGCGTGGCGGCGTGACTGGGGGCCGCTACTGTAGTAGCCATGTCAGACCGCCCCCCGGCCGCGCTCACGATTTTGAAGCTCGCGGGGTTCTGTTTGTTGGCCAGCGTCGTCGCCACCGCACTCCTGTTCCCCGTCGCCGGTGGCATAGGACTGGTGTCCAATCGGGCTTCGGAAGTGGTCGCCAACGGCTCCGCGCAGCTGCTCGAGGGCGAGGTGCCGGCCGTGACGACGATGGTCGACACCAAGGGCAACACCATCGCGTGGCTGTACTCGCAACGCCGATTCGAGGTGCCCAGCGACAAGATCGCCAACACGATGAAGCTGGCGATCGTCTCCATCGAGGACAAGCGGTTCGCCGACCACAACGGGGTGGACTGGAAGGGCACCCTGACCGGCCTGGCGGGCTACGCGCGCGGTGACGTGGACACGCGTGGCGGTTCGACCATCGAGCAGCAGTACATCAAGAACTACCAGCTGCTGGTCACCGCGAAGACCGACGCGGAGAAGCGGGCGGCGGTGGAGACCACCCCGGCGCGCAAGCTGCGCGAGATCCGGATGGCGCTGACCCTGGACAAGACGTTCACCAAGCCCGAGATCCTGACCCGCTACCTGAACCTGGTCTCGTTCGGCAACAACTCGTTCGGCGTGCAGGACGCCGCCCAGACCTACTTCGGCATCAACGCCGCCGACCTGAACTGGCAGCAGGCGGCGCTGCTGGCGGGCATGGTGCAATCGACCAGCGCGCTCAACCCGTACACCAACCCCGAGGGCGCCCTCGCGCGGCGAAACCTGGTGCTGGACACCATGATCGAGAACATCCCACAGGAGGCCGAGGCGCTCCAGGCCGCCAAGGCCGCGCCGCTGGGCATCCTGCCGCAGCCCAACGAGCTGCCGCGCGGCTGCATCGCGGCGGGCGATCGGGCGTTCTTCTGCGACTACGTGCAGGAGTACCTCTCCCGCGCCGGGATCAGTAAGGAACAGGTGGCCCGGGGCGGCTATCTGATCAAGACCACGTTGGACCCCGACGTGCAACTCCCGGTCAAGTCGGCGATCGACAAGTTCGCCAGCCCGACGCTGCCGGGCATCTCGAGCGTGATGAGCGTGATCCAGCCCGGCAAGACGTCGCACAAGGTGATGGCGATGGCCAGCAACCGCACGTATGGGCTGGACGTCGACGCCGGCCAAACCATGCGGCCGCAACCCTTCTCCCTGGTCGGCGACGGCGCGGGATCGGTCTTCAAGATCTTCACCACGGCCGCGGCCCTGGATATGGGGATGGGCATCAACGCCACCCTCGAGGTGCCGGGCCGGTTCCAGGCCAAGGGCATGGGTAGCGGCGGGGCCAAGGGCTGCCCGAAGGACAACTGGTGCGTGATCAACGCCGGTAACTACCGCGGGTCGATGAACGTGACCGACGCGTTGGCCACCTCGCCGAACACCGCGTTCGCCAAGCTGATCCAGCAGGTCGGGGTGACGCGCACGGTGGACATGGCGATCAAGCTCGGCCTGCGGTCCTACGCCGACCCGGGCACCGCCCGCGACTACAACCCCGACAGCAACGAGAGCCTGGCCGACTTCGTCAAACGGCAGAACATCGGCTCGTTCACCCTGGGCCCGATCGAGGTGAACGCGCTGGAGCTGTCCAACGTCGCGGCCACGCTGGCCTCGGGTGGCACCTGGTGCCCGCCGAACCCGATCGACAAGCTGGTCGACCGCAAGGGCAACGAGGTCGCGGTGACGACCGAGACCTGCGATCAGGTGGTCCCCGAGGGTCTGGCCAACACCCTGGCCAACGCGATGAGCAAGGACGCGCTGGGTGGTGGCACGGCGGCCGGTTCGGCCGGCGCGGCGGGCTGGGACCTGCCGGTCTCGGGTAAGACCGGCACCACCGAGGCGCATCGCTCGTCGGGCTTCGTCGGATTCACCAACCACTACGCGGCGGCCAACTACATCTACGACGACTCCACCAACCCCACGGACCTGTGTTCGTCCCCGTTGCGGCACTGCGGCGAGGGCGACCTCTACGGCGGTAACGAGCCCGCGCGCACGTGGTTCACCGCGATGAAACCGATCGCCACCAACTTCGGGCCGGTGCAACTGCCACCCACCGACCCGCGCTACGTCGACGGCTCACCCGGGTCGCGGGTGCCGAGTGTGGCGGGCCTGGACATCGACGCGGCGCGGCAACGCATCAAGGAGGCGGGCTTCCAGGTCGCCGACCAGAACAACTTCGTCAACAGCAGCGCCAAGCAGGGCGAGGTGGTCGGCACGACACCGAGCGGCGCGACGATTCCGGGCTCGATCGTCACCATTCAGGTCAGCAACGGCATTCCGCCCGCCCCGCCGCCGCCCCCCGAGGGGGCGCCGGTGCCGGTCGGCTCGCAGGTGGTCGAGATTCCGGGGCTGCCGCCGATCACCATCCCCCTGATGGCGCCGCCACCGCCGGCCCCGCCCGGTGCGCCACCCCCGTAGACCTCCGCACTCCCCGGCGCCCCGCTCGTCGTGCGGCGCGCGTGACGCAGGAGATACGGAGCAGGTCCGCGACCGGCAGTAGGCTGCCATCATGGCCGATGTTCTGCCCGCCCTGATCCGTGCCAGTGCCGTGGCGCTCGGTTCGAGCGTCGCCGGCCTCGGCTACGCCGCGATCGTCGAGCGCAACGCCTTCGTCCTGCGCGAGATCACCATGCCCGTGCTGAGCCCGGGCTCCACACCGTTGCGCGTGCTGCACATCAGTGACCTCCACATGACGCCCGGCCAGCGGCGCAAACAGGCGTGGCTGCGCGAGCTGGCCGGCTGGGAGCCGGACCTGGTGGTCAACACCGGCGACAACCTGGCCCACCCGAAGGCCGTCCCGGCCGTCGTCCAGGCCCTGGGCGACCTGTTGTCGCGGCCGGGTGTCTTCGTCTTCGGCAGCAACGACTACTTCGGGCCGCGCCTGAAGAACCCGCTGAACTACGTGACCAACCCGTCGCACCGGGTGCGCGGCGAGCCGCTGCCCTGGCAGGACCTGCGCGCGGCGTTCACCGAGCGCGGCTGGCTCGACCTCACCCACACCCGGCGCGAGTTCGAGGTGGCCGGCCTGCACGTCGCGGCGGCAGGCGTGGACGACCCGCACCTCGACCGGGACCGCTACGACACCGTCGCGGGCCCGGCCAGCCCGGCGGCGAACCTGCGGCTGGGGCTGACCCATTCCCCGGAACCCAGGGTGCTGGACCGCTTCGCCGCCGACGGCTATCAACTGGTGATGGCCGGACACACCCACGGCGGACAGGTCTGCCTACCGTTCTACGGCGCGGTGGTGACCAACTGCGGGCTGGACCGCTCACGCGCCAAGGGGCCGTCGCGGTGGGGCGCGCACATGCAGCTGCACGTCTCCGCGGGGGTGGGGACCTCGCCGTTCGCGCCGGTGCGGTTCTGCTGCCGGCCGGAGGCGACCATGCTGACGTTGATCGCCACCCCGATGGGCGACCGCGACGCGGCCAGTGACCTGAGCCGTTCGCAGCCAACAGCTTCCGTGCGTTGACCGGGCGGACCCGGATCGCGGTCCGCAGCCGCTCACGTCGCTGGACCGACGACGCGATCCGGTTGATCCACGCCGACGCCCATCGCAGCGCCGACACCCACCTGCTGCGCTATCCGCTGCCGTCGGCGTGGAGCGCTGGCGCCGACATCGCGCTGTACCTCAAGGACGAGACCACCCACATCACCGGCAGCCTCAAGCACCGGCTGGCCCGCTCGTTGTTCCTCTACGCGCTGTGCAACGGCTGGATCGACGAGGGCACCACGGTCGTCGAGGCGTCGTCGGGTTCCACGGCGGTGTCGGAGGCCTATTTCGCGGCCCTGCTGGGGCTCCCATTCGTCGCGGTGATGCCGGCGGCGACGAGCGCATCGAAGGTGGTGCTCATCGAAGCCCACGGCGGCCGTTGCCATTTCGTGCAGAGCGCCGGCGAGATGTATGCCGAAGCCGAGCGCGTCGCCCGCGAGACCGGCGGACACTACCTGGACCAGTTCACCAACGCCGAACGCGCCACCGACTGGCGGGGCAACAACAACATCGCCGAGTCGATCTTCGAGCAGATGGGCGAGGAGCGCTTTTCCGTCCCCGAGTGGATCGTGGTCGGCGCCGGCACCGGCGGGACCAGCGCCACGATCGGCCGCTACATCCGCTACCGGCGCCACGCCACCCGGTTGTGCGTCGTCGACCCGGAGAACTCCGCCTTCTTTCCCGCCTACGCCCAAGGCCGCGACGACGTAGTGATGCCCGGCTCGTCGCGCATCGAGGGCATCGGCCGCCCGCGGGTGGAGCCGTCGTTTCTCCCCGGCGTGGTCGATCGCATGGTGGCCGTCCCGGACGCGGCCTCGATCGCGGCCGCGCGCCACGTCAGCGCCGTTTTGGGCCGCCGGGTGGGGCCGTCCACGGGCACCAACGTGTGGGGCGCGTTCGGCCTGCTCGCCGAGATGGTCGCCGAAGGCCGCAGCGGCTCGGTGGTGACGCTGCTCGCCGACAGCGGCGACCGCTACCGCGACACCTACTTCAGCGACGAGTGGGTCGCGGCGCAGGGACTCGACCCGACGGGCCCGGCCGAGGCGCTGGTCGAGTTCGAGCGTTCGTGCTCGTGGAAGTGACGTGGGGCACCGCGGTTTGGCCAGCCGATAGCCCGGTGCGATAGGCTGTCGGAGCTTCAGGCGGGGTGTGGCGCAGCTTGGTAGCGCGCTTCGTTCGGGACGAAGAGGCCGTGGGTTCGAATCCCGCCACCCCGACCAGTCAGGTATCGCTCATCCGCTCTTCGGCGGATGACCGCCGGCGGGATCATCCGGCCGGGTCGGTGTCGGGCGCAATCCCCCAAAACCCGGCCGATATAGTGGATCTCACCGTAATGCTGAGCAGACAGCATTGACATTCGTCGCCGTCATAACTGACAAATGATCGCCTCGCGAGACCGCAGGCTGCTGAAACGGCGCGGGATTTTGCCTGGAACCGGTCTCGACGCACGAAGGCGACATTCAGTGACCAATTTTGAAGATTTCACCCTGCTCACCGACGTTCTGCGCGCCATCTATTCGGCGGACGCGGCCGACTTCCCGCAGGTGCTGGACGAGCTGACCAGGGCGGCGGCGCGGTGGGTGCCCGGCGCGAAGGAGGCGGGGATCACCGTCACCAGCCGGCAGAACGAGGTCAGCAGCCCGTCGGTCACCGACGACTGCGCCAGGTTGCTCGACGAGTTCCAGCAACGCCACCTCGAAGGGCCGTGCGTGCACGCCGCGTGGACCCGCAAGGTCGTCATCATCAACGACCTCGAGACCGACTCGCGCTGGCCGAAATACCAAGCCGACGCGCTCGCCCAGACGCCCGTTCGCAGCATCCTGTCACTACCGATGTACGCCGACGAACTGAGCATGGGAGCGCTGAACTTTTATGCCGAAAGCCCGCAGGCCTTTTCCGACGACTCTCGCCGAGTGGCCGCCGTCTTCGCCACGCTGGGCGCCCTGGCGTGGAGCAACGTCGTCCGCACCCAGCAGTTCATGGAGGCCCTGAGCACCCGCGACACGATCGGGCAAGCCAAAGGCATCCTGATGGAGCGCTATGACCTCGATGACCACACGGCGTTCAACACACTGATCAAACTCTCGCAGAGCATGAACACCCCGTTGCGCGATATCGCGCGCCGGGTCATCGAGGACGCAACCCGGCGCTGACGAGCCAACCGAATGCGCTGCGGTTCAGGGTATCTCGCGGATTCTAGCTACCGCGCGCGGGAAGGGACGCCACCCGCGTCCAGTTCTGCAGTTGCGTGCGACCCACCAGGCGGCAGTGGTGGGTGATCGCCAATGCGCGGGCCGCCTTCGTGAACGTCTGGTTGGTCACCACGACCGCCCGGTTGCAGCCGTGGTGGCGCGACCCGGACACGACCTGTTGCACCGCGGCGACGCCGACGGCCTTGGCCAGCCTTTTGCATTGCACCGCCATGCGGACGCCGTCCTTCTTGGCGATGAGATCTACTCCGTAGTCGCCGGTGCTCGCCGTCGGCATGACGCTGTAGCCGGCGACGCGCAACTGCGCGGCAACGAATTCCTCGAAGTCGGTGCCCGACATTCGATCGATGGCGCGCAGCCCGGATTTCGCACATTTGAGGTCGCGCCGGCGGCGTGCGTCGGCCTGACGGCGGTCCCGCTGCACTGAGAGCCACCACAGGACGGCGACCGCGAGCGCGAGCCCGCCCAGGCCGGCCAGGAATCCCGCCGACGGGCTGCCGGTGGCTTTTTGCGTGAAATACCAAGGGAGAGCAAACCCCAGCAAGAGAAGCGACCCGAGAATCTTCTCCATGACTCCTCAACGTGCCGTTCGCGCCGACGCAGACTTGTCCGATGAACGTAGTTCAAGCCTGTGACATTTCGGCGCAGGCGCGTGGTGGCCCTAGCCGCGGCCGAGCGGAGCTATCGGCGCGTTACGCGCAGTCGGCACAGACCGGCAGGCCGGAGCTGGAGCGACGCATCCGGCTGCGGTGCTGCACCAAAAAGCAACTCGAGCAGGTGAACTCGTCGGCCCGCTGGGGGATGACGGTCACCGTCAGCTCCTCCCCGGACAGGTCGGCGCCGGGCAGCTCGAAGAAGTGGACATCATTGGGGTCCTCGTCGGCCACGGTGGTGGCGGCCCCGTGCAGGGTTGGTGCCAGCTCGCGCAGCGGGGACTTGTCCTGGGTGTCGTTGTCGGATACACGGCGTGCGTCGTAGTCAGTGGTGGTCGCCATCGGAGTTCCTCCCTGCTCTCAAACGGGCTGACGCACTTTCCTGTACTCACCCGTGGCGCAGGCAGTACCCCGTTCGCGCACGCCCTACACCACTCTGGGAAAAGAAATTTCGGCCGCGGCCCGCATCCCCTTCCGCGCCAGTTACGCGCCAGGAGGTCTCCCCCGCCGGCCCGGTGCCACCGACCGGGCGGCCCGCGGGCCGACCCTAAGCGCCCGTTCGTGAGAGCCGCTGGGTGCCAACGTTATTCGCGCGCAGGACCGGCATCGACGTCGACGCCGGTGCGCGGGCCACCACGACGCCGCACCAGCGGCTGGTGTCAGCCCGCCCCGGCGTGGGTATGCCCGCCACATGACGTTGCGATCGGGTGCGGGCGGCGCACCCGCCGTCCTCTTCGACGTCGACGGCACCCTGGTGGATTCCAACTACCTGCATGTCCACGCGTGGCGGCGCGCGTTCGACGCCGAAGGCATCGTGGTGGCGTCGTGGCAGATCCACCGCTGCATCGGCATGGACGGCTCGAGGCTGGTGCGGGCGCTGTCCGACGACGCCCCCGACGACGTGCAGGAGCGCCTCAGCGACAAGCACAGCCAGTACTACCGGGAGATCACCGCGCTACTGGAGCCGTTGCCCGGGGCCCGCGCATTGCTGCGCCGCGTCGCGGACCTGGGACTGCAGGTCGTGCTCGCCAGCTCGGCGCCCGAGGACGAGTTGGAGATCTTGCGAAAGGTGCTCGATTGCGACGACGTCATCTCCGAAACCACGTCATCCCGTGACGTCGACACCGCCAAACCCGAACCGGGCATCGTGCAGGTGGCGCTGGACCGGGCCCGGGTGGACGCCGGGCACGCCGTGTTCGTCGGGGATGCCGTGTGGGACGCGCACGCCGCGGCGGGCGCGCACGTGCCGTGCATCGGACTGCTCAGCGGCGGCATCGCCCGCGCGGAGTTGCAGGAGGCCGGGGCCGCCCCGATCTTCGCCGACCCGCAAGACCTGCTCGATCATCTGGACACCACCCGAATCGCGGAATGGGTGCCCGGCGGCTGACTACATTCCGTGCGTGCGCAGCGACAGGGGTAACGCCCACCAGAAGATCGCAAACAGCACCACTGCGCACGCTCCGGCGATGAACCCCGCCGTAGCCCCGGCCACCGCGACAAAGATGATGACCGTCACCCCGGTCAGCGCCGCTCCCAGCAACGTCAGCCCGGCGTAGGCACACCGGTGCGCGGCCGATACGAGCGCCTGGAGGCGGTGCCGCCTGAACAGCAGCCTGTGAATGGCGACCGGGCGATCAGCAGCACCGTTGCGCCCACCGAACAACCCACCGTCGCCAGATACACGATCCGCATCGGTCCGCTGAGAACGTCGAAGCGCTGCTGGAACGGCAGTGTCAACAAGAACCCGGTGAGCAGCTGGACGCCGGTCTGCACCACGCGCAGCTCCTGCAACAGGCTGTTCCAATTGCGGTCCAGGCGTTCGATTTCGGTTTCACCGCGCTGGCTGCGGTCCCATCGCTGGTCGTCTTCCGGATGATCGACACCCATGGCTGGCGGAGGCCCGGTTACTAGCCGTTGAGTTTGCCGTCCCGCACCGCGGTCAGCGCGTCGTCAAGCGTCGGGTACAGCGGGAAGGTCTTGTCCAGACCGGTCAGGTGAATCGGCCGTCGGGTGGCCGGGCCGCGCGCGACCACACCGAACCCGGTGTCCTTGCCCAGCTTCTCGTACGTCGCGGCCAGGATCTTCAGCCCGACCGAGCCGAGGAATTCCACCGCTGAGAGATCGATGACCAGTGCCGTGGGACTCTCCGCAACGACCGCGCCGATGGCCTGTTCCAGGGCAGGAGCCGTGACCAAATCGATTTCGCCGCTGACACTGACCACAGAAACGCCGTCGTGGTCTTCAACCAACGTGGTAATCGAATCAGGAGCTGACAATGGCAATCCTTTGTCCTGGGCCTTGGGTGCCTTAAGCGTGGTTCAACCCTAGCCTGCGTTACGAACTGCGAGAAGAATATGCCCTCTACCCGTGCCCCGCGACAACCCAGGCTAGTCTCGCAACAGGAACTGCCAGATCGCAGGGCGTGACGGGGCACTCGGGAGGCCAGATGTCGGATTCGCCGTCGGATTTCAACAGTACCGGCACCACAGCGCAAGTCGTCGGCATTTCCAGCGAGGGGTTGTTGCCCCAGCTCGTTCAGCATCTACGGCAGAATCGGACCGTTTTGCGGGAGGAATGGGCCCGCCGCATCACCGAGGCAGAGTTGCTCACCGCGATGACGCCCGAGGAGCTCTTTTCCGAAGCGACGGCCGTCTACGACAACTACGTCGAGGTGCTCGAGACCGGTAGCGTCGAGGCGCTGCAGGCCTACGCCCGCGACCTGTCCGAACGCATCATCCCGCGTGGCGTGGAAACCGACGAGGTCGTCGGCATCGTGCTGCTGTTGCGCGACGTGCTGGCGCGCTCGCTGTTCGAGAAGTACCAGACCGAATTCGAGATGCTCAACCGGGTGCTGGACGCCTACGAGCCCGCCGCCAACCGGATCGCCAACACCGTGGCGGTCAGCTTCGTGCAGGAACGTGAGCGCATCATCCGCCAGCAGCAGGAGGCGATCCGGGAGCTCTCGACGCCGGTGCTGCAGGTGCGTGAGCAGTTGCTGATCCTGCCGATCATCGGAGTGTTGGACAGCCAGCGCGCCCGCCAGGTCACCGAACAGCTGCTGCGCGCCATCCGCGCCAACCGCGCGAAGGTGGTGGTCATCGACATCACGGGTGTGCCGACCATCGACTCGACGGTGGCCAACCACCTGGTGCAGACCGTCGACGCGTCGGGGCTGATGGGCGCCAGCGTGATCATCACCGGCCTGTCCTCCGAGATTGCGCTGACGCTGGTGACGATCGGCCTGGACCTGTCGAAGATGAACGCGGTCGGTGACCTGCAGGGCGGTATCGAGGAAGCCGAGCGACTGCTGGGCTACGAGGTGACTCGTACCGGCGAGCAGACCGGTTGACAGTTAGGAACGCGAGCGCCGCATGCCAGTACCGATCCTGAAACAGGGTTCGATCCTCATCGCGTCGGTGCAGGCCGCGCTGTCAGACTCCGACGCCGAACGGCTGCGTTATGACCTCATGGAACGTGTCAGCCGGTTCCGCGCGCAGGGCATCATCGTCGACGTCACGGCCATCGACGTCATGGATTCCTTCGCGGCCCGGTCGCTGCGCACGATCGCGCACATGACCCGGCTGCGCGGCGCGGACACGGTGATCGTCGGCCTGCAGCCGGAAGTGGCGTTCGCGATGGTCCAGCTCGGCCTGGCATTCGACGACATGAACACCGCGCTGGACCTGGAAGAGGGCTTATCTCTTCTGAATCGCCAACTGGCGCAACGGAAACCGACGATCGGGCGCGATGGTGGCGGCTGATATCGTCGTCGCCATCGACAATCCCGACGACATCGTCGAAGCCCGCAAGGCGGGACACCAGCTCGCCCTCGATCTGGGATTCTCGCTGACCGACGTCACGATGATCGCCACCGCGATCTCCGAAATCGCGCGCAACATCACCAGCTACGCGGGCCGCGGCTCCGTCCGGGTCGGGGTGGCCGACCGGGACGGCCGCAAGGCCCTGGTGGTGCGCGCCGAGGATCAAGGGCCCGGGATCGCCGACATCGAACGCGCGATGGAAGACGGCTATTCGACCGGCCGCGGACTGGGAATGGGGTTGCCGGGCGCGCGCCGCCTGATGGACCGGTTGGTCGTCGAGTCCACGGTCGGCCAGGGCACCGTTATCGAGATGTGGAAATGGGTCCCTCCTCGTGCATGAAAACGGCCGTTTCGGACCCATCGAGTGGGCGAGGGCGGGTCGCCCTCTGCCCAGCGAGTACACCTCCGGTGATCGCGGTATCGCGGTCGACATCGACGGTGAGGCAGCGCTTTTCGGCGTGGTGGACGGCCTCGGCCATGGGCCTGCTGCCGCCGAAGCCGCGCTGCGTGCTATCGATACGGTCGACCGCGCCAGTTCCGAGCGGATAGAAGTTTTGATTCAGCTCTGCCACCGGGTGTTAGCCGGCACCAGGGGGGTCGCAATGACGTTGGCGCGGGTCGACTTTGGCACCAATGTGCTGACGTGGGCCGGTGTTGGCAACGTGTCCGCGGATCTGGTGGCCAAGGCACCGACCGGTGTCCACGTCCGATCCAGTGCACGCATCACCTCGGGCATCGTCGGCTACCGCATCCCGGAAATCAGGCCCGCACAGGTGGTTTCGATTCGTCCCGGAGACCTGCTCGTGATGCGGACCGACGGAATCGCCGAAGACTACTTGGACCACATCGACTTCTCGGCCGCCGCCGTGGCCATCGCTGAAGAACTCCTCGGGAAGGACGCTAAGGAAACCGACGATGCGATGGTGCTGACGGCGCGGCACAGGGGGGCCTCGACGTGAGCGACGACATCTCCACGGACGGCTTTCACGCGCAGTACGCCACCGCGTTGCGGACCTATCTGGACGCTCGCGACGAGGCCAGCCTGGCGATCGGATACGAGCTGGGCCGCACCGCCCTACAGAATCAAGTCAGCCTGCTCGAAATCGTCGAGAACCACGTCCGGCTGGTTTTCGAGATCGCGAAGGACGTGCGCATCGATGGGCCGATCGCGCTGGAATTCCTGCTGCAGCTGCTGGTTCCGCTCGACGTGGCCATGCGCGGGTTCATCGACGGCAACAAGCGCTACGCGGAACAGCGGGCCCGCGCCGAGGGGCTGGCCGACCGCGACAAATTCCGCAACGCGCTGGTGAATTCGCTGCAGGAGGGATTCTTCGTCGCCGACCACGAGGGCTCGGTGATCGAAATGAACAGCGCCTTCATCGACATCATCGGCTTTCCCACCGAGGGTTTGCCGTATCGGTGGCCGCACCCGTGGCTGGTCGACACCAAGACGGCGGCCGAACAAATAGGCCTGGTGATGAACCATGGCAGGGCCGACTACGAAACGCCGATACGCCACGGTGACGGGCATCTGGCCTGGGTGAAGGTGAGCATCAACGCGGTCAAGGAATCCGGCAGCGACCGCGACGCCTACGTCGGGACCGTGCGAGATATCACCGCGGAACGCGCCTTCGCGGCGCGGGAGAGCGCGGTGCTGCGCCTGGCCACGGCCGTGGCGGTGGCCAAGAGCGTGGACGAGTTGCTGTCGATCACGCTCGACGAGTGCCGCGCGGCAATCGATGTGCAACGCGTGGTCGCGGTCTTGTGGCCCGGCGGCGAGGGAGACCCCACGGTCCACGCCGCGGGCGAACCCTCGGAAACGTCGTGGCGCAAGCTGGATCCATGGTTGCGTCACACGTTCACCGACGCGCGTCAGCAGCTGCCGCTGACGGCGAAAACCGTTGAGGCGCCCGATCATCCCGGTAAGGCGCAGGGATTGGTCGCGGTGCTCTCCGGCACCGGGGACCTGGCGCTGTGGCTGGAGCTGCGCACACCTCGCTGGGTCAGCGGCGAAGACCGCCTGCTGGTCACCGTGCTGATCAGCCATCTCAGCCTGGCCATGCAGCACGTCCGTCAGTTCGAGAGCGCCCGCGAGACGTCGCTGACGTTGCAGCGCGCCATGCTCCCGCCGGTGGAACCCCCGTCGGGTTTCACGGTGCGCTACGAACCCGCGGTGCCGCCGTTGGAGATCGGCGGTGACTGGTACGACGTGCTGCCGATCGGCGATCACCGCATCGGCATCGTCGTCGGCGACTGCGTGGGTCGCGGCCTGCCGGCCGCGGCCATCATGGGACAGCTACGCAGTTCGGCGCGGGCGCTGTTGATCAACGGCGCCGAGCCCGCG
Source organism: Mycobacterium marseillense (assembly GCF_010731675.1). Lineage (NCBI taxonomy): Bacteria > Bacillati > Actinomycetota > Actinomycetes > Mycobacteriales > Mycobacteriaceae > Mycobacterium > Mycobacterium marseillense. The sequence continues at coordinate 4,252,430 of NZ_AP022584.1, read as the reverse complement.
GTGCTGCTCGATCAACTCGACTCGGCGGCATCGCTGATCCCGAACGCCTACTGCACCACCGTCTTTCTCGCGATCCTGGACACCGAAACCGGGGTGCTGCAATACAGCAACGCCGGGCACATGCCCGCCGTGCTCACCGGGCCCGCGCCGGGGACGACGACCCTGCTGACCGACGCCGCTTCGGTACCGCTGGCGGTCCGCCGAGACCAACCGCGCCCCCAGGCCACCCGGATGCTGCCGCCCGGCTCGACTTTGATGTTGTTCACCGATGGGCTGGTGGAACGCAAACACGAGTCGATCGACGACGGAATCGAGCGCGCGGCAGACGTTCTGGCGCAGACGATGCCATTGCCGCTGGACGTCGTCGCCGACGAGGTGCTTCGTGAACTGGCGCCCGAAGGTGGTTATGACGACGATGTGGCGATGGTGATCTACCGCCACCACCAGACGCCGCTGCGCATCGAAAGTGACGCCACCGCAGACCAATTGGTTCGCATCAGACACCGCCTCGCGGACTGGCTGCGCGCCGCCCACATCACAGATGAGCTGGCCGCCGACATCGTGCTGGTCGTCAACGAGGCCTGCACCAATTGCGTCGAGCATGCCTACCGGGGCTTCGTCGCGGGCACCATGGTGGTCGAGGCCAGCCTTGGCGACGGCGAAGTGCGCACCCGGATCACCGATTACGGTTCGTGGAAGGCGCCGGCCGCCAACCCGGTCAACGGCGGGCGCGGTTTGCCGCTGATCAGGGCGCTCAGCCAGTCGACGCAACTCGACACCGCGGCCACCGGCACCACCGCCGACATCACCTTCCAATTGCCCACGGAATCCGGCTAGGGGGCATCGAAAAGTGTTGTGGCACCGTTTGCCGGGCCCCGGTTAGGGGTAGTCACCGGCGTGACCCGCACATCGACCATGACTGAACCCGTCCTGCCGGCGGCGCACGGGCCCCTGTCGACAGCCGTTCGTTGCGCGCTGGCGGGCCCGCCGTCGGTCGACCAGTTCGCACGCATCGGCGCATCCGTACGCGATTCCGACCCCTATGGTCTGGATCTGCAGCTGGCGCTATCGGTGTGCTACGAGCTGCACTACCGCGGTTTCGCCGGCGTCGACCCCGCGTGGGAGTGGAATCCGGCGCTGCTGACGCTGCGCGCCGAACTGGAGCGCGTGTTCTTGGCGGGGGTGCGCCGCGACGTCGGGCCCATCGAGCCCGATCGGACGGCGGCGGCCGAAATGGAGGCGATTTCAGTCGAACCCGTCGACGGCACCGGCCCGTCGTATTACCTGCGTGACACCGGAACGTGGCAGCAGATGCGCGAATACTTCGTGCACCGCTCGCTGTATCACCTCAAAGAGGGCGATCCGCACGCCTGGGCCATCCCCCGCCTGATGGGCACCGCCAAGGCGGCCTTCGTGGCGGTGGAGTTCGACGAGTACGGCGCCGGGCAGGGCCCGCGCCTGCATCAGCAGCTGTTCGCCGATCTGCTGGCGGCGGCCGGGCTGGACGCGACGTATTGGGGTTACGTCGACGCGGTTTCCGCCGAATCGCTGGCGGTGGTCAATTTGATGTCGCTGTTCGGACTGCACCGCGCGTTGCGCGGCGCGGCGATCGGGCATTTCGCGTCGACCGAGATTACGTCGCCGCCGGGATCCCAGCGGATGGTGCGGGCCTTGGAGCGTTTGCAGGCACCGGCGGCCTGCGTCACGTTCTACAGCGAGCACGTGGAGGCCGACGCGGTTCACGAACACGTGGTGCGCGGCGACGTGGTCGGCGATCTTGTCGCCAGGGAGCCACAGCTCGAGCAGGACGTCATCTTCGGGATTCGCGCGCACGCCGCGGTCGAAAACCGCTTGGCGGAAACGATTATGGCGTCGTGGAAGCGGGATCAGACGTCGTTGCGGCAGCCGCTGCCGTAGCGGTCGTCTTGTTCAGGCGCTTGCATCTGCGGTGGCTGGTGTCGCACAAGGGGTACCTGCCGCTGCGTCGGCAGGTACAGATGGCCACCATGAAACGGTCGGACTCGACGACCTCGCCGCCGGGCATCTCGATGCGCACCGGGCCCGATACCAGCACCGGCCCGTTGGGAACCACCTGAACACGGGTGGGGCTCATCGCTTTTCGGCCCGGATCACGATCAGTTCCTCTTCCCGGCGTCCGCGCGGGATCAGGCCGACGTCTTCCAGCCACTGCGCCCGGGAGGTCATCACCGGGCCGAAGGGAATCCATTTCGACGCAATCACTTGCGCGTCCATACCGGCCCACTTGAGGGAATCCAGCGACTGCTGGACACCGGCGAGCGCCGAGTGCACCAGCAGCAGGGATCCGCCGTCGCGCAACAACTTCGGCGCCGACTCGCACAGGGGGTCGAGGATCAGCCGTCCGTCTCGGCCGGCATTCCAGGCCCACGACGGTCCGGCGGCCGGGCAAATTTCTTGCAGCTCGGCACCGGGCGGCGTCGGCACGTAGGGCGGGTTCGACACCACGACGTCGAACGGCGCACACTCGACTGCTGCTATCCACGACCCCTCGCGCACGTCGACATCGACGCCGGCAACCGCGGCGTTGCTCCGGGCGCAGCGAACCGCCTGCGGGCAGATGTCGAAGGCCGTCGCGTCGGTGCAGCCCATCGCCGCCGCCGCGATCGCGACGAAGCCGCTCCCGGTGCACAGGTCCAGAACTCGCCGTCCCGGAATCAGACCGGTGTCGTGCATCACGTCGACCAGCAGTCTGGAATCCTCCTGCGGCTGATAGACGTTCTGCGTGGGCAAGACGGCGGGCTCGGGATATGTGGTCGTCACTGTTGGCCTTTCGAGAACCCAATACGGATCGCCGCTGATCACGGCCTGGCGGGATAATGCCCGCAAACCAAGGCATTCAAACCGACCGGCCGAAAAGTGGCCATGGCTAACCGGCCGTCGCATGGGCAAACTGCTTGAGGATCGCCGCGCAGAAGGCCGGGAGGTCCGATGGCGACCGACTGGTGATCAAATTGCCGTCGACGACCACCTCTTCGTCGACGACGTGGGCGCCCGCGTTGCGCAGATCCGTGCGGATGCTTGCGTAGGACGTCAGCTTGCGGCCCACTGCCACACCGGCTTCCACCAGCGTCCAGGGTCCGTGACAGATGGCGGCCACCGGTTTCCCCGACCTGACGAAATCACGGACGAACGAGACGGCGTCGTCGTCCATGCGCAGCTTGTCCGGGTTCACGGTGCCACCCGGGAGCACGAGGCCGTCGAATTCGTCCACTGAGGCCTCCGACACTTTCCGATCGACGGCGAAGGTCCCGGCCGGCTCGAGATCATGGTTGCGCGCCTGGATTTCGCCGTCCTTGAGCGACAGCACTTCGATGTGCGCGCCGGCCTCTTGCAGCGCCGCGCGCGGTTGTTCGAGTTCAACCTTTTCCACACCGTCGGCCGCGAGAAACGCTATTTTCTTTCCTTGCAGTTCGTTTGACATCGCCGTTTTCCTTCCTGCGATCGACGATTCATCTCGGATCAAAGAGTCCGCAACGCCGTATAGAGGTCCAGGGCTCCGATCCCGGAAAGGACGGCCGCACAGATGATGCCCTGGCGCCGCCGCCCGGGGCCCCGGGCGGCAACACCCGCGACCAACAGGGCCATGTCCAGGACATCCCCGCCCACGCGCGTCCACACCAGCTTGTCGGGACCGCCCAGCAACGCCGCGCCGTGGCCGCATTCGCGCACTCCGAGCGCGCGGATCACCCGCCGCGTCCGGGCCGTGTCGTCCACACCCGCGATCGCCGCGACTTTCCCCGGTGCCACCAGTTCGCTGATGCCCAGGGCGAAGCTGACACCGCCGAGCGCCTTGACCAATGTGGCTGTGGTGCCGTCTGATCGGGCGCTCATCGTTGCCTTCCCGCCGATCAGTTCGCTGCCTCACGCAGCGCGGCGAGCAACGGCTCGGCGGCCTCTTTGAGGAACCGCTCCTGGGTGTCCCCGCCGATCTGGATGAGCGCGATGTCGGTGAACCCGGCTTCCCAGTAGGGCCGGACGCCCTCGACGATGGCGTCGAGGTCGGGGCCGCAGGGAATGGTGTCGGCGACGTCTTCGGGGCGGACGAACTGGGTCGCGCCCGCAAAGCCGGCCGGGGTCGGCAGGTCGGCGTTCACCTTCCAGCCGCCGGCAAACCAGCGGAACTGATCGTGCGCGCGTTTGACGGCCGTGTCGCGGTCGGGGTCCCAGCACACCGGTATCTGGCCGATCACCCGGCCGCCACCGGCCAGGTTGGCGGCCTGCCGGGCGCCGTGCCAGCCGTGGACGAGCTCGGCCTTCGGTTCGGTGGCGATCAGGTGGTCGGCCAGCTTGGCGAACTTGTCGATCGCCTTGGTGCCGCCGATGGCCACCCCGATGCCGACCGGGACGTCGGGCACGTCCCACAGCCGCGCGGAGTCGACCTGGAAGTAGTCGCCGGTGAAGTCCACCAGCTGCCCGCCGAACAGTTCCCGGATGATCTTGATGGCCTCACGCAGCATGTCCTGGCGACGGGTGACGGCCGGCCAGCCCTTGCCGACGACGTGCTCGTTGAGGTTTTCCCCACTGCCCAGGCCCAGGGTGAACCGGCCGTCGGACAGGATCTGCACGGTCGCGGCCTGCTGGGCGACGATGGCGGGGTGATACCGCATCGTCGGACACGTCACATAGGTGTAGAGGTCCACCCGTTCGGTGGCCTGCGCCACCGCCCCCAGAACCGTCCAGGCGTTGGGCGCGTGTCCCTGCGAGCTGAGCCACGGTGAGAAGTGATCACTGCAGACGTGAAAGTCGAAACCGCGCTGTTCGGCCGAAATGGCATACTGGACAAGCTCTTTGGGTCCACTCTGTTCGGTCATCAAAGTGTAGCCAAAATTGGTCATGCGCAGTTGGGTACCCGGCTGCCCCGAGGGCAAACGACACCGCCGAACCGGTGCGGCTAAAGGCGCTCTTTGACGGCGGCCGACAAGCGGGCACCGTCGGCCTTGCCGGCCGCGATCGCGGTGGCGGCCTTCATCACCATCCCCATCTGTTTCATGCTCGGGCGCTCGCCGATTTCCTCGGCCACCTGCGCGATCGCGGTGTCGGCGACGTCGGCCACCTCGGCCTCCGTGAGGGGCGTCGGCAGGTACTCGTCGATGATCCGGGCCTCGGCGTGCTCGTTGGCGGCGAGGTCTCCGCGCCCGTTCTGGGTGTAGATCTCCGCGGATTCGCCGCGTTTGCGCGATTCCTTGGCCAGCACCTTGATGACCTCGTCGTCGGTCAGCTCTTTGGCCTGCTTACCGGACACTTCCTCGGTTTGGATCGCGGCCAGCAGCATGCGCAGGGTGGCCGTCCGGAGCTTGTCCTGGGCCTTCATCGCCGCGGTCAGGTCCGTCCGGAGCCGGGATTTGAGTTCCGCCATGCCTGAGACGCTACGCGCGGTGAACGCGCTCAACATTGTGAAATGCCACGACCGCCGACAGGATGGAGCCCATGACGAACGACGCGCCCGGCTGCAGAGCGAGTTTGCAAGGCCTCGGGGTTCGGTGAGCGCGCCGCCGCCTGGTTATCCGGTTGGCCCGCCGCCGGCGTATGGCCCACCACCTCAATACGGCCCGCCCCCGCCTTACCCGACCTATGGTCCCCCGCCGGGCTACGCGCCCCCGCCGGGTTATCCACCCCCGCCGGGCTACGGGTCGCCGGGCTACGGGCCGCCGCCCCCCTTCGGGCCGCCGCCGGGCTACGGCACGGTCAAACCCGGCATCATCCCGCTGCGGCCGCTCACCCTCGGCGACATCTTCAACGGCGCGGTCGGCTACGTCCGCGCCAATCCGAAAGCGACGTTGGGCCTGACCGCGATCGTCGTGGTGGTCATGCAGATCATCACCAAGGTCGCCTTCTTCGGGCCGTTGGCCGCCCACGACCGGTTCACCACCGGCGAGTCCGACACCTTGACCGCGGGGGTCCTGGGCGCCTGGACAGCGTCGGTGGGTGCCGGCCTCCTCGTCGGCTGGCTGGGCGGCATGCTGTTGTCCGGAATGCTCACCGTCATCGTCGGGCGGGCGGTGTTCGGGTCGCCGATCACCATCGGCGAAACCTGGGCCAGGATTCGCGGGCGGCTGCCGGCCCTGCTCGGCCTGGCGCTGGTCGAGGCCGTCGTGGTGGCCGCCCTCGCCGGACTGGTCGCGGTGATCATCGGGGTGCTGGCGGCCATCGGCAGCGCGGCGGCGGCCGTGGTGTTCGGCATCCCGCTGGTGCTGGCCGTCGTCGCGGCGCTGGTGTACCTGTACACGGTGGTGCTGTTCGCCCCGGTGCTGATCGTGCTGGAGCGGCTCCCCGTGCTCGACGCGATCACGCGATCGTTCAAGCTGATCCGCAACGGCTTCTGGCGGGTGCTGGGCATCCGCACGCTCACTTTCCTGGTGGCCTCCATCGTCGCGAACGCCGTCGCGGTACCGTTCAGCATCGCCGGCCAGTTTTTCCAGATCACCTCGTCCGGCGCGGCTTTCTTGATCAGCACCGCGATTCTGTCCGTGGGGGCGGCGATCGGCGAGATCATCACCGCACCGTTCAACGCCGGAGTCATCGTGCTGCTCTACACCGACCGCCGGATGCGCGCCGAGGCGTTCGACCTGGTATTGCAGACCGGAGCCGCCCAGGGACCCTACGCGGCCGCTTCCACCGACCATCTCTGGCTCACGCGGCCGCAGTAACGGCCGAGCGAGGACTAGCTGAGCATGCCTTCCATCGACATCGACCGCGATGCCGCGCACCGCGCCGCGCAGGACGAACTCGACAAGCCGATCTATTCCAAGGGTTCGGCCGGCGACCAGTTCCTCGACTGGCTCAACGACCTGATCTACCGGATGCTGCACAAGGCGTCGACGGTGCCGGGCGGATGGTTCACGGCGACAGTGCTTCTGATCCTGCTGGCGATCGCGGTGGTGGTCGCCGTCCACGTCGCGCGGCGCACCATGCGCGCCCGCCGCGGCGGTGACCATCTGCTGTTCGAGGCCGCGCAGCTGACGGCCGCCCAGCATCGCGCGACGGCCGAGGGCTATGCGGCCCAGGGCGATTGGGCGGCGGCGATACGCCACCGGCTACGCGCCGTCGCCCGCCAGCTCGAGGAGACCGGTGTGCTGGCGGCCGCGCCCGGCCGCACCGCCAACGAGCTGGCTCGCGACGCCGGCGCCGCGCTGCCCCACCTTGCCGGCGAATTGTCGCAAGCAGCAACGGCTTTCAACGACGTCACCTACGGCGAGCAGCCCGGAACCCAGAACGCCTACCAGATGATCGCCGACCTCGACGACCACTTGCGGTCCCGCTGGCAGGGGGTCCCGGCGGGGGCCGGCAGCCCCGCCGTCCCCGACTCGTGGGCGCAGGTGCGGTGATGGCCACGATCACCGATGCCCACCAACAAACCGCGCCCCGGCGCCGGCGCTCCTGGCGCTGGGTGGTCGTCATCCTGCTGGTGCTCGCCGTCATCGCCGGGGTCGATGCCTACCTGACCGCGCCGCGCCCGGGCGCGCGGATGGATCCGGCGTCGACCGGCCCGGACGGCGCGCATGCACTGGTGGAGTTGCTCCGCAACGCCGGCGTCGACGTCGTCGTGGCCGACAACATCGCCGACGTCGAACGCGCGGCGCGCCCCGACGCGCTGATCCTGGTGGCCCAGAGCCAGTATCTGAGCGACGCGGTGGCCGACCGGCTGGGCAAGATCCATTCGGATCTGCTGCTGGTGGAACCGACGACGAGGGTCCGCGAGGCGCTGCTGCCGGGCATTGATGTGTCCGGCGCCAGCGGTTTCGACAGCGAGCCGAATTGCACTCTGCGCGAAGCGGTTCGGTCCGGTTCGGTCCGGTTCGGCCCGACGAACACCTATAAGGCCAAGGACGGTCGGGCGATGGCCCGCTGCTACGAAGGCGCGCTGATCCGCTTCCGGGACGGCGGGCGGGTCGTCACCGCGGTCGGCAGCACAGACTTCATGACCAACGGCAGCCTGTTGCAAGCGGGCAACGCCGCGCTGGCGATGAACCTGGCCGGGGACCGGCCGCGGCTCGTGTGGTACACACCCCATCACGTCGAGGGTGAATCCTCGGCCAAGGCATCACTTTTCGACCTGATTCCACCCAACGTGAGCTGGATCGTGTGGCAACTGGCGCTGGTGGTGCTGCTGGTCGCCGCGTGGAAGGGTCGCCGGCCCGGCCCGTTGGTGGCCGAGGAGTTGCCGGTGGTGGTGCGCGCGTCGGAGACCGTCGAGGGGCGCGGCCGACTGTATCGGTCCCGGCGGGCACGCGATCGCGCCGCCGCGGCGCTGCGCGCGGCCGCGGTGGCGCGGCTGCTGCCGCGACTCGGCCTGGGCGCGGGCGCCGCACCGGCGGCGGTGGTGTCCACCGTGGCCCAGCGCACCGGTTCCGATCCCGGGTTCGTCTCCTACCATCTGTTCGGTCCGCCCCCGACGACCGACCATGACCTGTTACAACTTGCCCGTGCGCTCGACGACATCGAAAGGCAGGTCGCACGCCCGTGACACAACCGTCAACCGCCGAGTCCCCCACCGCCGAATCGGCACGCGAGGCGCTGCTGGCGTTGCGCGCCGAACTCGCCAAGGCCGTCGTCGGGCAGGAGGGCGTGGTTAGCGGACTGGTGATCGCGCTGCTGTGCCGCGGGCATGTGCTGCTGGAAGGCGTTCCGGGAGTGGCGAAGACACTGCTGGTCCGGGCCCTGTCCGCGGCGTTGCAACTGGAGTTCAAGCGGGTGCAGTTCACCCCCGACCTGATGCCCGGCGACGTGACGGGTTCCCTGGTGTACGACGCGCGCACCGCCGCGTTCGTGTTCCGGCCCGGTCCGGTGTTCACCAACCTGCTGCTCGCCGACGAGATCAACCGCACCCCACCCAAGACCCAGGCCGCGCTGCTCGAGGCGATGGAGGAGCGTCAGGTCAGCGTCGAGGGCGAATCCCAGCCGCTGCCGGACCCCTTCATCGTCGCCGCGACACAGAACCCGGTCGAGTACGAGGGCACCTACCAGCTGCCTGAGGCCCAACTGGATCGCTTTCTCCTCAAACTGAATGTGACGCTGCCCCCGCGCGACGCCGAGATCGCCATCCTGCACCGGCATGCGCACGGCTTCGACCCCCGCGACCTGTCGGCGATCAAGCCGGTGGCCGGGCCCTCCGACCTGGCCGCCGGCCGCGACGCCGTACGGCACGTGCTGGTCGCCGACGAGGTGCTCGGCTACATCGTCGATATCGTCGGGGCCACCCGGTCTTCCCCCGCGCTGCAGCTGGGCGCGTCCCCCCGCGGGGCGACGGCTTTGTTGGCCACGGCGCGCTCCTGGTCCTGGCTGTCGGGCCGCAACTACGTCACCCCCGACGACGTGAAGGCCATGGCCCGCCCGACGCTGCGGCACCGGGTGATGCTGCGACCCGAAGCCGAACTCGAGGGCGCCACGCCCGACGGCGTGCTCGACGGGATTCTGGCGTCGGTTCCGGTGCCACGCTAGTGGTCCTGACCGGACGCACCGGGCTGGTCGCGCTGATCTGCGTCCTGCCCATCGCCGTCTCACCTTGGCCGGCAACGGCTTTCGTGGCCTTGCTGGTGGCACTGGCCGTCGCCGTCGCCGTCGACGTCGGATTGGCGGCCCGCACCACCAGCCTGCGCTACGTCCGCTCTCCGGATCGCTCCGCCCGACTGGGGCAGCAGGTGGATTGTGAGCTGTCGATCCACAACGACGGCCGGCGCCGGTTCCGCGGCCAGATCCGTGACGCGTGGCCGCCCAGCGCGCGAGCGCACCCGCGCACCCACCCGGTGGACATCCCCGCCGGGCACGATCAGCACGTCGCGACCCGACTCGAACCGGTGCGCCGCGGCGACCAGCGCGCCACGGTGATCACCGCGCGATCGATCGGGCCCCTGGGCCTGGCGGGACGGCAAGGTTCGCAATCGGTGCCCGGCCAGCTACGGGTGCTGCCACCATTTCTGTCGCGCAAGCATCTGCCGTCGCGCCTCGCCAGGCTGCGCGAGATCGACGGCCTGCTGCCCACCCTGGTGCGCGGGCAGGGAACCGAATTCGATTCGCTGCGAGAGTATGTCGTCGGCGACGACGTGCGCTCGATCGATTGGCGCGCCACCGCGCGCCGCGCCGACGTGGTGGTGCGCACCTGGCGCCCCGAACGCGACCGGCGCGTGGTGATCGTGCTCGACACCGGCCGCACCGCGGCGGGCCGGGTGGGCGTCGACCCGACCGCCTCCGATCCCGCGGGCTGGCCGCGGCTGGACTGGTCGATGGATGCCGCCCTGCTGCTGGCCGCGCTCGCGTCGCGGGCGGGCGACAATGTCGACTTCCTGGCCCACGACCGGGTGAGCCGGGCCGGCGTCTTCGGCGCCTCGCGCACCGAACTGCTCGCCCAGCTCGTCGACGCGATGGCGCCCCTGCAGCCCACGCTCGTCGAATCCGATTGGCGGGCAATGGCTTCCGCGATCGCGCTGCGGGCGCGCCGGCGCTCGCTGGTGGTGCTGCTGACCGACCTCAATCCAACCGCCCTCGACGAGGGGCTGCTACCCGTGCTGCCGCAGCTGTCGGCCAAGCACCACCTGCTGCTGGCCGCGGTCTCCGACCCCCGGGTCGACCAGATGGCCGCCGGCCGCTCGGACGCCGCGGCGGTGTACGACGCCGCCGCCGCCGAACGATCCCGCAACGATCGCGGCACCATGGCCACGCGGCTGCGCCGCTCCGGGGTGGAAGTCGTCGACGCTCCGCCCGCCGAACTGGCGCCCGCCCTCGCCGACCACTACCTGGCGATGAAAGCAACCGGGCGCCTGTAGCTTTGGCGCGCTCAGCCGGTGGGGATCACATCCGGCGCGTCTTCGATGTCGCCGCTTTCCCCGGCTTTGACCCCCCGGCGGCCGAAGTAGACGATGTAGGACAAGAACGCCGCCTCGGCGATGATGCCGATGCCGGCCCGTACGACGGTCGGTAGCGGCGCCGGTGTCACCAGCGCTTCGATCAACCCGGAGACACCGAGCACGGCCACCAGGCCCACGGCCACCGAGACGATGGCACGGCCCTGTTCGGCCAGCACCTGCCCCCGGGGCCGGTCGCCGGGCGAGATCACCGACCATCCCAGCCGCATTCCCGCCGCCCCCGAGAGGAAGACCGCTGACAGCTCCAACAACCCATGCGGGGCAAGCAATCCCAGCAGCACGCCGCCCTTGCCGGCCGGGAACATCAGGCCCGCGATCACGCCCAGATTGGCGGCATTTTCAAACAGCACAAAGGGAATGGGCAGCCCCAGCACCACGGACAGCGCGATGCATTGCGCGGAAACCCAGGAGTTGTTCACCCAGATCTGCAGCGCGAACGCGGCGGCGGGATGCTCGCTGTAGTACGACTCCACGTCGTGGTTGACCAATTGCTCGATGTCACTGGGCGTTCCGAGCGCTGACTGCACCTCGGGACTGCCGGCGACCCACAGCGCGATGACCACAACCACCGCTAAGAACGCCGCACCGGTGGCCAGCCACCACCGCCAGGTCCGGTACGCGACAACGGGGAACGACACCGTCCAGAACCGGGTGAATGTGCTGCTCAGCGGCGCGTGGGCGCCGGTCACCGCGGAACGGGCCCGCGCGACCAGGCTGGAGAGCCGGCCGACCAGCATCGAATCCGACGACGCCGAACGCAGTATCGACAGTTGCGTGGACGCCCGCTGATAGAGCTCGACAAGTTCGTCGATTTCCGCGCCGGACAGCGACCGCCGCTTCCCGATCAATCGATCGAGGCGGTCCCATGTGCCGCGATGGGCCAGCACGAATGCGTCGACGTCCACCCTGGGCAGCCTAATCGCCCCGCGGGCACAACCAAGTACGGCCGGCCACACCCGCCCGGCCTGTACCGTTCGAAGTTATGTCGGAGGTGGTGACCGGGGACGCCGTGGTGCTGGACGTGCAGATCGCCCAGCTGCCGGTGCGGACGGTGAGCGCACTGATCGATATTGCCGTCATGGTGATCGGCTACCTGCTCGGGCTGATGCTGTGGGCGGCCACCCTGACTCAGTTCGACACCGCGCTGAGCAACGCCATCCTGCTGATATTTACGGTGCTGGTAATTGTCGGCTACCCGTTGATCCTCGAGACCGCCACACGGGGACGCTCGGTGGGCAAGATCGCCCTGGGCCTGCGCGTGGTGTCCGACGACGGCGGCCCAGAACGCTTCCGCCAGGCCCTGTTTCGCGCCCTGGCCTCCCTGGTGGAGATCTGGATGCTCTTCGGGAGCCCCGCCGTCATCTGCAGCATCCTGTCGCCCAAGGCCAAACGGATCGGCGACATCTTCGCCGGCACGGTGGTGGTCAACGAGCGCGGACCCCGGCTGGGGCCGCCGCCGGTGATGCCTCCGGCGCTGGCCTGGTGGGCGGCGTCGCTGCAGTTGTCGGGGCTCTCCGTCGGCCAAGCCGAAGTCGCACGCCAATTCCTTTCCCGGGCACCGCAGCTCGACCGCCAGCTACGCACGCAGATGGCTTACCGCATCGCCGGTGACGTCGTGGCTCGCATTGCGCCGCCACCGCCACCCGGGGCACCGCCGGAACTGGTGCTGGCCGCCGTTCTCGCCGAGCGGCATCGCCGCGAACTGGCGCGGCTGCGCCCGACCGCGCCCGCGCCGGGCTGGCCGGGCGTCCCGCCGGGGGCGGCGCCGCAATACCCGGCGCCATGGCCGGAGCCAGGACCGCCGGCCCCGGGGCCGGGCTACGGAAGTTCACCGGGCGGATTCGCACCGCCTCATTGACGGCCGCCGCTAACCGGCGACGCTCGCCGCCATGAGGGCGACGTCGGCGATCAGCAGTGCCCACCCGAGCAGCGGGACCGCGATGCCGCCGCGGTGTTTGGCGGTGAAGACCGAGATGACGATGACGACGACCGCGACCGCGGGCGCGCCGTAGAACGCGACACCGAAGTCGATGCCGCCGTGGCCGAGGTTGGGGCAACTGCGGTCGCTGCAACCGGCGGTGCTCATCACGCCACCGAGGGCAAAAAGCATCACGATCGCGGCGGCGGGCACCGTCGACAGCGCCAATCCCCAGTTCACCCAGGGCCACGGGTTCCGGCGCGGGGCACCATCCCCCAACGACGCCGCCCCGGCGGCCCCGCGATCGACCGTCACGTCGTTGTCAGCGTCCATCCAACAGTTCCTACCCGCCGCCTGCCCTGTGCAAACCGGCCCACGGGATCGGGCCGGGCAGTCGGGCCGCGGATTTCCGCAGCTCAGCGCTAGGAAGCGGTATTTCTGGACATATCCCGTTGCATCACGTTAGTTTCCGATATATCGTGATATTCCGTAGCGCACGTCCGGTGCGCAGCCCATGAACGTAAGGACAGAAAATGAGCAACCCATTCACCCCTCCCGAGGGTCCATTCGGCGGCCGGCCCGGTTTCGGATTCGGCTTTGGCGCAGGCCCGGTCGACCGCCGCGCCCTGCACGAGGCACGGCGCCAGGCGCGGCGGGACTTCCGCGAGCACCTGCGCGATCACGCCGGCGGCCACCCCGGCGGCTACGACGGCCCACTTGGCTTCGGCCCCGGTTTCGGCCCGGGCTTTGGCCCCGGCTTCGGCTTCGGTCCCGGCGGCCGGCGCGGCGGTTGGCGCCGTGGCGGTCCGGGCCGCGGCAAGCGCGGTGACGTGCGAGCCGCCATCCTGACCCTGCTGGCCGAGCGGCCGATGCACGGCTACGAGATGATCCAGCAGATCGCCGAACGCAGCAACGGGCTGTGGAAGCCGAGCCCTGGCTCGGTGTACCCGACCCTGCAGCTGCTCGACGACGAAGGCCTGATCACCGCGAGCGAAACCGCGGGCAGCAAGAAGCTCTTCGAACTGACCGAACAGGGCCGCGGCGCGGCCGAGAAGATCGAGACCCCGCCGTGGGACGAGATCACCGAAGGCGCGGACCCCGGTCACCTGAACCTGAGGGCGGCCATCGGCCAGCTGTTCGGCGCGGTCGGGCAGTCCGCCCACACCGCTTCGGCCGAGCAGCAGCAGCGCATCGTCGACATTCTCAACAACGCGCGACGCGAGATCTACGGCATTCTCGGCGAGGACTGACTCCGGTCAGCGGACCCTGGATCGGGTCACCTCAGGTGATGGAGACCCAATCCAGGGTCCGCTGCACGGCCTTGCGCCAGCCCGCATACCCCTCGGCGCGCTGCTCGTCGTTCCAGGCCGGCGACCAACGCCTGCCTTCCTGCCAGTTGGCACGCAGATCCGCAGGATCGGACCAGAACCCCACGGCCAGCCCGGCCGCGTACGCGGCGCCCAGCGCGGTCGTCTCGGCGACGACCGGACGCACCACGTCCACGCCCAGCACGTCCGCCTGGATCTGCATGCACAGGTCGTTGCCGGTGATCCCGCCGTCGACCTTCAAAACCTCAAGGCGCACACCGGAATCGGCCGCCATCGCGTCCACCACGTCGCGACTCTGGTAGCAGATCGCCTCCAGGGTGGCCCGCGCCAGATGCGCGTTGGTGTTGAACCGGGACAGCCCCACGATCGCGCCCCTGGCGTCGGATCGCCAGTAGGGCGCAAACAGACCGGAAAACGCCGGAACGAAGTAGACCCCGCCGTTGTCGTCGACCTGGCGGGCCAGCGCCTCGCTTTGCGCAGCGCCGCTGATGATGCCCAGCTGATCGCGCAGCCACTGCACGGCCGCTCCCGTTACCGCGATCGAACCCTCAAGTGCGTAAACGGGTTTGGCGTCCCCGAACTGATAGCAGACGGTGGTCAGCAGCCCGTTGTCGGACCGCACTATCGTCTCGCCGGTGTTGAGTAGCAGGAAATTGCCGGTGCCGTAGGTGTTCTTCGCTTCCCCCTCGGCCAGACACACCTGTCCCACCATCGCCGCGTGCTGGTCGCCGAGCACGCCGGTGATCGGAATCTCTCCCCCGGCGGGCCCGGTCTCGGTCGTCACCCCGTAGGGCTGCCGCGACGACGACGGCCCGATCCGCGGCAGCATCGCGCGGGGGATGGCGAACAACGACAACAACTCGTCGTCCCAGTCCAGGGTCTCCAGGTCCATCAGCATGGTCCGGCTGGCGTTGGTCACGTCGGTGACGTGCACGCCGCCCCTCGGGCCCCCGGTCAGATTCCACAACACCCAGGTGTCGGCCGTGCCGAACAACGCGTCGCCCCGCTCGGCGGCCTCGCGCACCCCGTCGACGTTCTCCAAGATCCATTGCAGCTTCGCGCCGGAGAAGTAGGTCGCCGGGGGAAGTCCGGCCTTGCGGCGGATCACCTCCCCCCGGCCGTCGCCATCCAGTGCCGACGCGATCCGGTCGGTGCGGGTGTCCTGCCAGACGATCGCGTTGTAATAGGGCCGTCCGGTCTTACGGTTCCAGACCAGCGTCGTCTCGCGCTGGTTCGTGATGCCCAGCGCGACAATGTTTTTCGACGTCAGGTTGGCGCGGTTGAGCACCGAGGTCAGCACCGAGGAGGTGCGTTCCCAGATCTCGACCGGATCGTGCTCGACCCAGCCCGCTTGAGGCAGGATCTGTTCGTGCTCGAGTTGGTGGCGGGCCACCTCGGCACCCTCGTGATCGAAGATCATGCAGCGCGTGCTGGTCGTTCCCTGGTCGATCGCGGCCACGAATTCGGCGAACTCGGCCAACTGCTCTCCTCCACCCGTGAGCTCTGACACTTTTGCGGCAAAAGTCCATCATGGTCTACCCGCCCGGCGTGCGCGGCCGGAACCACGACGCCGGAGAGCTTGCGTTACGCGCGGGAACCCTGTTGCATCTGCGGTGTGGGCGAAGAGGTCAAGCGCACCACGTACGACAGCGCACACCGCCGCGAATACCGGCGCAAGGTTCAGCTGTGTCTGAACGTGTTCGAGACGATGCTCGCCCAGTCGTGCTTCGATTCGGAGCAGCCGCTCACCGGCATGGAAATCGAGTGCAACCTGGTCGACGCCGACTACCAGCCGGCCATGTCCAATCGCCACGTCCTGGACGCCATCGGCGATCCCGCATACCAGACCGAATTGGGCGCCTACAACATCGAATTCAACGTCCCGCCGCACGCGCTGCCGGGACACACCGGGCTGGATCTGGAGGCTGAGGTGCGGACCAGCCTGAACGAGGCCGAGATCAAGGCCGGCGCCGCCGGCGGTGCGCACATCGTCATGATCGGCATCCTGCCCACGCTGATGCCCGAACACCTGGATCACGACTGGATGAGCGAGTCGACGCGGTATGCCGCCCTCAACGACTCGATCTTCACCGCCCGCGGCGAAGACCTCCCCATCGACATCGACGGCCCCGAACCGCTGAACTGGCACGCCGCGACAATTGCGCCCGAATCCGCTTGCACCAGCATGCAATTGCACCTGCAATTGGCCCCAGAGACGTTCGCCGCCAACTGGAACGCCGCGCAGATCGTGGCCGGCCCGCAGCTGGCGCTGGGCGCCAACTCGCCGTACTTCTTCTCCCACCACCTCTGGGCGGAAACCCGCATCGAGCTGTTCACCCAGTCCACCGACACCAGACCCGAGGAGCTGAAAACCCAAGGCGTGCGCCCGCGGGTCTGGTTCGGCGAACAGTGGATCACCTCGGTCCTCGACCTGTACCAAGAGAACATCCGCTACTTTGGATCCCTGCTGCCCGAGGTGTCCGAGGAGGACCCGGTCGCCGAGCTGGCCGCGGGGCGCACCCCCCAGCTGTCCGAGTTGCGGCTGCACAACGGCACCGTGTACCGCTGGAACCGTCCGGTGTACGACGTGGTCGACGGGCGCCCGCATCTGCGTCTGGAGAACCGGGTGTTGCCGGCCGGCCCGACAGTCGTTGACATGCTGGCGAATTCGTCCTTCTTCTACGGCATGCTGCGCAGCTTGTCCGAGGCGGACAGGCCGTTGTGGGCGGGCATGGATTTCGCGGTGGCGGAGGCCAATTTTCTGGCGGCGGCGCGCCACGGCATCGACGCCCGGCTGCACTGGCCCGATCGGCGCTCGGGATTGAAGGAGGTGGCGGCCCGCGAGCTGGTGCTCGACACTTTGCTGCCACTGGCCGACGACGGATTGCGGCGCTGGGGCGTCGACGCCGAGGTGCGCGACCGGTTCCTGGGGGTCATCGAGGGCCGCGCCCGGGCGGGCCGCAACGGCGCCACCTGGCAGGTTTCCACCGTGCAGGTCCTGCAGGACGGCGGCATGAGCCGGCCCGCCGCGCTGGCCGAAATGCTGCGCCGCTACTGCGAGTACATGCACGCCAACGAGCCAGTGCACACCTGGGAGTAGGTTGGCAACCATGTCGTCTGATCAAGTGATGGACTGGGACAGCGCCTACCGCGAGCAGGCCCACTTCGAGGGTCCGCCGCCGTGGAATATCGGTGAGCCGCAACCCGAACTGGCGGCGCTGGCCGCGGCCGGCAAGTTCCGCAGCGACGTGCTGGACGCGGGCTGCGGAGTCGCCGAGCTGTCCCTGAGTCTGGCCGCGCAGGGCTACACCGTGGTCGGTGTCGACCTCACACCGACCGCCGTCGCGGCGGCCACCGAGACTGCGCGCGAGCGCGGCTTGACCACGGCCACCTTCGTGCAGGCCGACATCACGTCGCTGCAGGGTTACGACGGACGGTTCGCCACCGTCGTCGACAGCACGCTGTTTCACTCGCTGCCCGTCGAGGGGCGCGACGCCTACCTGCGCGCGGTCCACCGCGCCGCGGCACCGGGCGCCAGCTACTTCGTGCTGGTGTTCGCCAAGGGCGCCTTCCCCGCCGAGATGGAAACCAAGCCCAACGAGGTCGACGAAGACGAACTGCGCGCCGCGGTCAGCAAGTACTGGGAGGTCGACGAAATTCGCCCCTCCTTCATCCTGTCGAACGTCGTCAACATCCCCAACGCGCCTTTCGAATTCCCGCCGCACGATCGCGACGAGAAGGGCCGGATCAAGATGCCGGCCTACCTGCTGACGGCGCACAAGGCCGGCTAGCCGATCGCGGTGGCCGCCGTCGCTGCGATGAGCGCCTCGGCGAAGGTCTCCAGGTCCTCGGCCGTGGTATCCAGGTGCGGCGAGATCCGCAGGAGCGGCCCCGCCAGCTCCAGCGGCGCCCGCTGCACGCCGGCGAAGGTGGTCAGGATCCGTCGTTCGGCGAGCAACCAGTCGCGCACCAACTCCGGCTCGGCGCCGTCGGTCGGCGCCAAAGTCGTGATGGCGCTGGGTTCTTCCACCTCCTCGACCACCGCCCACCCGGCCACGTCGGCAAGCACCGTGCGGCTCAGGCCGCCGAGCTCGGCCAAACGCGCACAGACGGCCGCCGGCCCGTAGGCCAGGTTCTCCCCCAGCGCGAGCGAAAACCCCACGCGCGCGGCCACATTGGCTTCACCGAATTCCAGCTGCTGGGCCACCGTGACCTCCGATGCCCACTGCGGCGCCGCCAGCCTTGGGCGCAGGCTCTCCATCAGCTCCCGGCGCACCCCGAGCATCCCGACACCGCGCGGCCCGGCGATCCACTTGCGCGACGACGAATAGGTCACGTCGGCGTCAACCGCGCAATCCACCTGCCCCAGCGCCTGCGCCGCGTCGACGACCAGCGGCAGCTCGAGCTCGCGACAGAGCTGGGCGACCATCGAAACCGGTTGCACCACACCGCTATGGCTAGCCACTGTGGTCAAATGCACCAGGTCCGGCCGGTCGGCGTCGAGGGCCAGCGCCGCGTCGTCGAGCGCGACGCGACCGTCGTCCAGGGCCGGCAGCAGCCGGCGGTCGAACCCGTGGGCGGCCATCACGGCCAGGTTGGGCCCGTATTCGCCGGGCAGGCACGCCAGGCGTTTTCGGCCCGCCGCTCCTGCCGGCCAGGCGCCCAACAGCAGATCCAGGGCATTGAGCGAGCCGGTGGTGAACACCACCTCGGCGTCGGTCATCCCGGTCAGCGCGGCGAACGCGACACGTCCGGCGTCGAGTACCGGCGCGGCCGCCTCGGCCGCGACATACCCGCCGACTTCGGACTCGTTGCGGGCGTGCTGCGCGGTGGCCTCGATCACCGCGAGGCTCTGCCGCGAACAGGCGGCGTTGTCCAGGTGCAGGCCGGCCATGGGCGGGCGGGCCGCCCGCCATCGGTCGGCCAGCGAGTCGCCGACCGTCACTTCACGGCCAACGACAACCCGAAGTCACCGGCGCCGTCGGTCCACCATCGCGTGCGACGCAATCCGACGGCGGCCAGTTCGGCACTCACCGTTTCGGGGCGGAACTTGCACGACACCTCGGTGAGCATCTCCTCGCCAGCCTCGAAGTCCACGGTCAGTTCGAGCGCACCGACACGCACCCGCTGGCGA
Source organism: Mycobacterium marseillense (assembly GCF_010731675.1). Taxonomy (NCBI): domain Bacteria; kingdom Bacillati; phylum Actinomycetota; class Actinomycetes; order Mycobacteriales; family Mycobacteriaceae; genus Mycobacterium; species Mycobacterium marseillense. The sequence continues at coordinate 4,233,152 of NZ_AP022584.1, read as the reverse complement.
TGTTCGGCCCGCAACCACATCTCGATGCGTTCCTCGGACGGGTTCCACCGCGCCACGTGCCGGAAGGCATCGACATCGAAATCGGCGTCCAGTTCCCGGTTTACGACCGTCAGCACGTTGCGGTTGAACGCCGCCGTCACCCCGGCGGAATCGTCGTAGGCCCGCACCAGTCGCTCGATATCCTTGACCAAGTCGGTGCCCAGCAGCAGGCTGTCGCCGGGCCGCATCTGGTCCGACAGCGCGGTGAGGAAGTCCGAGCGCGGTCCGGGCGTGAGGTTGCCGATCGTCGACCCCAAGAACACGAACAGCCGCCGCCCGCCCCGCGGGATCTCGGTCAGGTGTTCTTCGAAATCGCCACAGACGGCCTTGATTTCGACGCCTTCGTACTCCTGCTGAATGGCCGCCGCGGCCGTCGACAGGATGCTGGCGTCGACGTCGAACGGGACGAACCGGCGCAGCGACCCGCTGGCGCGCAGGGCGTCGAGCAGCAGCCTCGTCTTCTCCGATGTTCCGCTGCCCAGTTCCACCAGGGTGTCAGCCTCGCTGGCCGAAGCGATTTCGGCCGCCCGCGCGCGCAGGATCTCGGCCTCGGCGCGGGTAGGGTAGTACTCCGGCAACCGGGTGATCTGGTCGAACAGGTCGCTGCCCACGGCGTCGTAGAACCACTTGGGCGGCAACGACTTCGGCGTCTGCTGCAGGCCGTCGAACACGTCACGGCGTAACGCATGGTAAGCCGAGTCGGCGGCGAGGTGGTTCGACAGCGACAGCGTCATCGAGAGCCTTTCGGATGATCCAGCGGAGTCATCGTGACACCGTTTTCGGTGACTTCGACGAGGTGGTGGTCCGGCACGTCCTCCCAGTCGGAGTCGTTGTCATAGGGTTCGCTGGCCAGGACCACGCCGTCCGGGCGGCGCAGGATGGACAGCGTGTCCCCCCAGGCCGTCGCCAGCATGCGAGAACCGTTGGCGGCCAGTATGTTCAGCCGAGCCTGGGGGTCGGCCGCAGCGATCTCGGCGATGGTGTCGCCGAGCGCGTCGAGGCCGCGCTCGAAGATGACGGCCGCCAGCATCGCGCTGTCGCAGACCGATTCGGCCTGCGACGTCGCCGGCAGCACGGCCCGGTCAACAATTCCGTTGTGCGACAACAACCACTGCCCGTCGGTGAACGGCGCCGTCGCGCTGGTTTCGATCGGCATGCCGACCGTCGCCGAGCGCACCGCGGCCACCACGCAGCGGCTGCGCAGCGCCGGCGCGACGGACTCGAACGACACGTCGCCCCACAGCGGCAGCTGGCTACGCCAGCGCCGGGGCGGGGCGCCATCCGAAGCGGCATCGAAAAACCCGACGCCCCAACCGTCCGCGTTCAACAGGCAATGCTTTTGGCGGCGTGGCGCGTAGGCCTGCACCCGCAGCCCGAACGGGGGATCGAGCAGCAGCGAGGAGACCGTGACGTCGGCCCCGAGCCACCCCAGATGCCGGCACATCAGGCGATCTCGCCGTGGTCGGAAACGTCCCAGGCCAACCGGACACCCGAGAAGATCTGGCGCCGGTACGGGTGATCCCAGTTGCGGAAACTCGGCCGCAGGATGCCCGGCTCCACCGCCCACGATCCGCCGCGCAGCACCCGATAATCGCCGTCGAAGAACGGCTGCGAATAGCGCTCGTAGAGCATCGGGACGAACCCGGGCCAGGGCCGCAGCGGACTGCTCGTCCACTCCCACACATCGCCGAGCATCTGCTCGGCTCCGTACGCCGAGGCGCCGGCGGGATAGGCCCCGACGGGAGCCGGACGCAGCGCGGCGCCGCCGAGGTTGGCCAGCGCGTCGCTCGGCTCCTGGGCGCCCCACGGGTACCGGCGCCGCGCGCCCGTCGACGGGTCCCACGCGCACGCCTTCTCCCATTCCATCTCGGTGGGCAGTCGCGCGCCGGCCCAGGCCGCGTACGCCTCGGCCTCGAAATAGCTGACGTGCTGGACGGGTTCGTCGGCGGGGATGTCTTCGACGTGGCCGAACCGGATGCGGGTGGCGCCGTCGGGATTCCAGGACTGTGGCGCCCTCAGGCCGGCGGCGTGGCGATGCTGCCAGCCGCGCTCCGACCACCACCGCGGCTGGTCGTAGCCCCCATCGTCGACGAAGTGCCGCCATTCGCCGTTGGTCACGGGCACCCGGCCGATCCGGAACGCCGGGAGGTCGACGACATGGCCCGGGCGCTCGTTGTCCAGCGAGAAGGGCTCCCTGGCGGGGTCCACACCCAGCACAAACTCGCCGCCGGGCACCAGCACCGAGCTGCCGGCCAGGCCCGGGCGGGCGGGCGGCAGCACCGAGGTGTCGCGCAGCAGCGGCGCGCCGCTGCGCAGATTCAGTGCCTGCAACATGGTTTCGTCGTGCTGGTTTTCGTGGCTGACCACCATCGCGTACGCGAAGGCGGCCTCGTCGCCCGCGGGGTTGTCGGGCAGCGCGTCCAGGGCGTCGAGCACGGCGGACCGCACCGTCCGGCAGTACGCGTGCGCCTGGTCCGGCGGCAGCAGCGGCAGGTCGACCCGACTGGCGCGCGAGTGCACGAAGGCGTCGTAGAGCCCCTCGACGTCCGGCGACAGCATCGAGGGCCGGGCGGGATCACCGCCCCGCAACAGCCACAGCTCTTCTTGCTGGCCGATGTGCGCCAGATCCCACACCAGCGGGCTCATCAGCGGGTCGTATTGGCGGCACAGTTCGGCATCGTCGAAGTCGACCAGCCGCAATGTCCGCGTCCGCGTCCGCGCCAACTGGTCGGCAAGGGCCTCGCGTGACGTCACAGTCCCCCTTGCGCCGATCGAGCCAGCCGCGAAACCTCGGCGGTGACGCCGTGTTTGATCACCTGGTCGGCGAAGTCGTCGCCGGGACACCGGCCCTGTTCGACGAGGCGGATCAGCCGCTGCATCGCGTCGCCGAGTTCGGCGGGCGCCCTCTCGGCGGCGATGGTCACGCACGCATTGGCGGCCGCGTAGAGCCGCGGGTCCCGCAACCCTGCCCGGGCCGCGACGTCCCAGGCAGTGGCCACCGATTCGACGGCCGCGGCCGCGGCGTCGGCGGCGACCGGGTCATCGAGCAGGGCGACCAGGGTGAACACCACCGCGGGCCACAACGCGTCCGGGACGCTGTCCAGATAGCGGATCTCGAGCCACTGGCGGGGGCGGACCGGGGGGAACAAGGTGGTCAGGTGGTACTCCAGGTCGGCGACGCTGGGGCGGCGATCGCCGAGCAACGCCCGGCCGTCGACCCAGTCGGCAAAGGGCACCCAATGCGTGACCGCCTCCGCGTCGGGGGTGTGCACCAGCATCACCGGCGCCTTGAGGGCGTAGCGCGCCCAGTCGATGCCCGGGTCGTCGCCGCTGGTACCCAGGATGGGGCCGCAGCGCGCCGAATCCATCTGTCCCCACACCCGCTGCCGGCTGGAGGCCCACCCGGTGAAGTCGCCGGCCAGCATCGGCGAGTTGGCTGTGATCGCAATCATGGTGGGCCCCAAGGCATGCGCCAGGCGAACCCGCGCCGCCCAGCCCTCGCGCGGCCCGGCGTCGATGTTGACCTGAATCGACGCGGTGGACGTCATCATCGCCGCGCCCGCCTCCCCGGAGCGGCTGGTGGCGAAGAACTGTTCCATGGCGCGGTACCGGGGGCCGGGGTTGATGCGCTGGGGCGATCGCAGCGGGTCGGCGCCGAGGAAGACCAGGCCCAGGCCGGCCTCGGCAAACGCCGGCTGCAGCACGGCCTGGTCGCGTTGCATCGCGTCGATCGCGGGGAGGACGCCGTCGGCCGGGGGTCCGGAAAGTTCGACCGCGCCCCCGGGTTCCACGGTGACCCTGCTGCCGCCCGGCAGGGGCGGCAGCGCGTCGAGCACCGCGGCGATTTCGCCCCAGCCGGGCCTGCGGTGCGGGGCGGCCGGGTCGTGGCAGTGGGCCTCGAGTTCCAGGCCCACCCGCCCTAGCGGGGCGTCCACCAGGCAACCCTCGGCGATGTATTGCGCGACGGCCGCGGAATCGGTCAGTTCGGCGACTTTCAGCTCCGGGGCAGGGTCGGCGCCGGTCGACCGCGGATCCGCCGCAGTGATCGGGGCGAACGTCATATCACGATCCCTTCGGGCCCGGCGAAGGCTGAACACACCTGCGGACCACTTCCCTGCGCAGCTAATCGAACGATATCCGGCACTACTTCGTCTAGTGCTTCATCTATCAGACGCCCCCGACATATTCCCTTCCCGCGCTAAGTGGCCAGACGGCAAGGACGGATACCCAATCGCTCGACTATTGACCCAGCGCGTTCTGCATCGCCCCAGCTAGCACGTTCACGGCGGGTCCGGCGTTGCCGGATTGGCACACTTTCGCCTGCAGCAACACGTTTTCGCGCAGCCTGGTTTGATCGAAGCAACGCCGGTCGGTGCCCGCCTCCTGTTTGGTCCAGTTCTCGTCGGCGGGCCCGGCCGGGCCCCCGTCGAAGGACCACACCTGGGTGCTGCCGTTGTCCAGGTGGATCGCGGTCGTCTGTCCCGAACAGCCGGCCGTTCGATCCACCACCCGATGGAATGCCCGAGCCGCGGCGTCGGTGGTGGCGAACACCCCGACCGCCTGCTTGACCAGATGCGTTTGATCGCTCGCCGACGTCTGGGTGACGGCCCCGTTGAACGACGCCAGATCGGGATCGTCGTAGACCTCGGACAGCCCGACGTCCGCCCAGTTGTTGCACTCCGGCAGATCCACCCAGAGGCCTTGTCCCGGCTGGGTGAACACCGATTCCCAGCCCATCGGTCCGCCGACGATGTTGCCGACCGACCCCTTGCCGAGGACGGCGTAGTTCACCACGCCCGGCTCCGACGGGTGCGCGGCGGCGACCGCAGGCGCGATCGTGCCCGCCAAGGCGAAGCCGACGGCGAGGACGGCCCGGTGAACCTGCGTAGCCCGCATGGTCATGCAGCGATCATGCCAGGCGCCCGGACGTTCGGTCAGCCCCCGCGGCGGCGGCACTTCGAACGGGCGCGCAGCCGTGGTCAATGCTATTGTGCGCCAACGGTTTACGCCAGCGTGCGGCCCGGTGCGAGTTAAGGGCGCGGCGCGGGCGTGCCCGGAGCCGGACTGACCACCGTCGGCTGACCGGGGCCGCTGATGCCGGGACCGGAGACCGGGCCGCCGGGACCACCCGGGCCGCCAGGGGGCATCGGAACGATCAAACCGGGACCGCCGGGCCCCGGTCCCCACGGCCCGTTGTCGGGTCCGGGACCACCGGGGCCGCCGTACCACGGGCCGGGACCGCCGGGCCCGTTCTGCCAGGGCCCGTTACCCGGCCCAGGGTTGCCGTACTGCCACGGCCCGTTGCCCGGTCCGGGGCCGCCCGGGTGGAACATGCCGTGGTGATGGTGGTGGCAGTGGTAGTGGTGCTTCCAAATGAAGGCGCCGACGAAGAACACCGACGAGATGATGAACACGATGCCCGCGACGATCACCACCCAAGCCGCCGCCGTGTAGAGCCGCGGCGGCTTCACCCGCTGCGGGGGTGGCGGCGGAGGCGCAGTGGCTGCGGCGGCAGGGGTCGGCTCGGCTTGGGGTTCGGGTGTCTCGCTCATGCCATGCCATATTGCCCCGCACGCGAGGTCCGTAACAGGCCCCAGCGACAAAATTGCTGTGAATCGAGACGCGGCGGTTACCGCGCATGACAGGTGGCCCGGCGCTCGATGAGAGCGCCGGGCCACTCGTGGGTTGGGGTTCTAGTTGGTCAGCACGATGACGCTCGGGACCTCGTGCGAGGCCGCCGAGTGGAACACCGACGCCGGGAGCTGTCCCGGGGCCATGCCACTGGGCCGCACGGACGACGGCGCGGGCGAGGTGGTGGCACCCGGCCCGTTCGGTCCACCTGGGGCGACGCCACCGGGGCCACCGGGGCCACCGGGGCCGCGGTGGTGCAGCATCGCGTGGTGGTGGTGGTGCTTGTGGTGGTGGCCGTGATGGCCGCCGCGGTGGCCGAGGATGAAGCCGGTGAAGAAGATGACCGCGACGATGAACACGATCCCGGCGACGATGGCGACCCACGCGGCGAGTTGGAAGACCCGCGGGGCCCGGTAGGCCGCTGCAGCTGCGGCCGGTGCAGTTGCGGTGGAGGTCCGCACAGTGGGGGTTTCAGATGTTTCGCTCATGAGACAAATGATGAAGCCGTTAACAGTAGTGGCGGCTATGCGCTACTTATGTAGCAGCTGTGAACCATCGCCGCCGCTCAGCGGGCCACGGGGATTTTCACAAATGCCGCTATAAATAACCGCCCAATCGCATAAGCTCCCCTCAACCAATCGCGGTGTCGTCAAACACCAAAGGCATTGAACAGCGAGGTTGGGAAGCATGTTATTTCGCAATGTTTTCATCGCCGGAGCCGCTGTGGCAGCCGCGGCAATCGCAGGGACCGGATTCGCGGCACCTGCCCGCGCCGACGAGACCGCCTATCTCAATGACCTGCACAACGCAGGGATCGTTGATGCGAGCGGCGACTCGGCACTGCTGCAGGTGGGTTGGGATTTGTGTAGGCAGCTCTCTGACGGCGCTTCGCTCGAGCAGCTCAGGGCGCAGGTCCTTTACAACTCAGACACCGGCCAGGGCTCCGAAGGGGTCGGCCCCGCACAGGCTAACGATGTCGTCAACTATGCGATCGTCGATTTGTGCCCTAGTGCCTAGCCAAGAAGACTGCCGACGATCCGCCGTTAAACGCCGAAAAGTCGCCTACTCGGGCTTGAACGGATTGACCGCGAACTGGATGACCCGGTACGGGGCGGCCACCCGCGCGCGAGTGTCCCACTGGCTCACGAAGATTCGCATCTCATCGAGCGTGGAACCGGGTGAGATGTAGCCGCCATACGGTTGGGCGAGCCGGTTGTCGTAGGGCGGCGGCAGGCTTTCCGCGGGCTCCGGCCACTCGTCGTGCTGCACGACGGTGGTGACCGGCGCGTCGCCCAGCGCCGTCGGGTCGTCGGCCACGCGGACCTCCATGTTGCCCGTGACGGCATTGAAATAGGACAACACGGCCTTGCCGTCGATCTGCCTGATGCACATCTCGCCCACCGCGTCCGGCCACAGCGGTGTCGGCGGCTTGCCCCAGCCGCCGTGCGGGCCGGCCGCCCAGCCCTGCCAGCGGGACCGGTCGGTGAACGTCTGCGGTGTCGCGCGATACAGGACCACCGGGTCCCGGCGGGTGAAGCTGTCGGCCACGATGTACACCCACCCGGTCGGCGATTCCGGAGTCGGGATCGGGTCGTAATACCCGCTGATCTGCGTCTGTGAGCCGCCTTGATACGAGGCGGGCCGCTGGGAATCCGGGATCGTTTGCCAGCCCGCACGCGCCGGTTCGGCGGTCACCAGCCGGGAGCTCTGCGGCTCCAGGTCCTTCGTCGTCGTCACCATCAGGTAGTTGCGCCGGTTGATCTGCACCACTCCGGCCGGCAGCTGGGAGGCGTCGGGCGGGGCGGGATCGGCCAGCAACGGGTGGCTGATCCCGGTGACGCCGGTGTAGCGCACCCCGGCCGGGTCGTCGACCGACGTGGTGTCCACGTGCAGCGCGACGGGCGCATACCAGCCGCCGAACCCGACGCCCTGGCCGGCGAAGCTGTCACCGCAGACCTGCAGCAATTCGGTGGGGAATTCGACGAATTCACACAGGTCGGTCGCGCCGATGCCGTAATCCCCTGTGGGAGTGCCGGTTCCGGCGGTGGGTCCGATCCGCATCACCTGACCGGGCGCCAACGGCTGCAGGATCGGCTCCGGGGCGGGAGCGGGGGGATCGGCGCGCGCGACACTCCAAAACCATTGCGGCACAACCAAACACACCGCCGACGCGGCGAACAGGGAGCACCGCATGACCAGGCGAGTGTGGGCGGTGCTCACCCGCTGATCACCGCTGGGCGGCCAGCAGCTCGGCGATCTGGATCGTGTTCAGCGCCGCGCCCTTGCGCAAATTGTCTCCCGAGACGAACAGGGCCAGACCCCGGCCGTCGGGCACCCCCGGGTCCTGCCGGATCCGCCCGACGAGCGATTCGTCGACGCCGGCGGCCGCCAACGGGGTCGGCACGGCGACCACCTTGACGCCGGGCGCGCCGTCGAGCAACTCGCGGGCACGCTGCGGGGACAGCGGCCGCGCGAACTCGGCATTGATCGACAGCGAGTGCCCGGTGAAGACCGGCACCCGCACGCAGGTGCCGCTGACCGCCAGGTCGGGGATGCCGAGGATCTTGCGGCTCTCGTGGCGCAGCTTCTGGTCCTCGTCGGTCTCGCCCGAGCCGTCGTCCACCAGCGATCCGGCCAGCGGCACGACGTTGAAGGCGATGGGCGCCACGTAGGTCTTGGGCGCCGGGAACGGCACCGCACTGCCGTCCTGCACCAGCTGCTCGGCGCCGTCGATCACGGCGCGCGCCTGCGTGGACAGCTCCTCCACCCCGGCGATCCCGCTGCCCGATACCGCCTGATAGCTGGACACCACCAGGCGTTGCAGCCCGGCCTCGTCGTGCAGGACCTTGAGCACCGGCATGGCGGCCATGGTCGTGCAGTTCGGGTTGGCGATGATGCCTTTCGGCCGGTTGGCGGCGTCGCTCGCGAAGTTCACCTCGGAGACCACCAGCGGCACGTCGGGGTCCTTGCGCCAGGCCGACGAGTTGTCGATCACGGTCACCCCGGCGGCGGCGAATCGCGGCGCCTGCACCAGCGACATCGTCTTGCCGGCGGAGAACAAGGCGATGTCCAGCCCCGCGGGGTCGGCCGTCGCGGCGTCTTCGACCTCGATCTCCTGGCCGCGGAATTCCAGCTTGCGGCCCTGCGAGCGGGCCGACGCGAAGAACCGCACCGACGTGGCGGGGAAGTCCCGCTCGTCGAGCAACTTGCGCATCACCTGGCCGACCTGGCCGGTGGCGCCCACAACACCGATGGCGACCATTTATCTACCCGTCCCCGCATACACCGTCGCCGACTCCTCGCCGCCGAGCCCGAACGCCTCGTGCAACGCCACGACGGCCTTATCTAGTTCGGTGTCGCGGCACAGCACCGAGATGCGGATCTCGGAGGTGGAGATCAGCTCGATGTTGACGCCCACCTCGGCCAGGGACTCACAGAAGGTGGCGGTGACCCCGGGGTGGCTGCGCATACCCGCCCCGATCAGCGACACCTTGCCGACGTGGTCGTCGTAGAGCAGCTGGCTGAACCCGATCTCGTCCTTGAGCGCGTCGAGCTTGGCCACCGCGGTGGGCCCACTGTCGCGCGAGCAGGTGAAGGTGATGTCGGTCTTGCCGTCCTCGACCTTCGAGACGTTCTGCAACACCATGTCGATGTTCACGTCGGCATCGGCGAGCGCCCGGAAGACGCGGGCGGCATATCCGGGAATGTCGGGGATGCCGACGACGGTGACCTTGGCCTCGCTGCGGTCGTGCGCGACTCCGGTCAGGATGGGGTCTTCCATGGCTATGTCCTTGATCGATCCGACGACGACGGTGCCTGGGTTTTCCGAATACGAGGATCGGACGTGCACCGGAATGTTGTAGCGGCGCGCGTATTCCACGCAGCGCAGCATCAAAACCTTGGCGCCGCAAGCCGCCATCTCGAGCATTTCTTCGAAGGTGACCGTGTCCAGCTTGCGGGCGTTGTGCACGATCCTCGGGTCGGCGCTGAAGATGCCGTCGACGTCGGTGTAGATCTCGCAGACGTCGGCGCGCAGCGCCGCGGCCAGGGCCACCGCGGTGGTGTCCGAACCGCCGCGGCCCAGGGTGGTGACGTCCCGGGTGTCCTGGCTGACGCCCTGGAATCCGGCCACCAGCACGACGCGTCCCTCGTCGAGCGCGGTCTGCAGCCGGCCCGGGGTGACGTCGATGATCTTGGCGTTGCCGTGCGTGCCGGTGGTGATCACGCCGGCCTGCGAACCGGTGAACGAGCGCGCCTGCGCACCCAACGATTCGATGGCCATCGCGACCAGGGCGTTGGAGATGCGCTCACCGGCGGTCAGCAGCATGTCGAGTTCGCGCGGCGGCGGGGCCGGACACACCTGCTGGGCCAGATCCATCAGGTCGTCGGTGGTGTCGCCCATGGCGGAGACGACGACGACGACGTCGTTGCCCTGCTTCTTGGTAGCGACGATGCGCTCGGCCACGCGCCGGATCCGATCGGCGTTCGCCACTGAGGATCCGCCGTACTTCTGCACGACGAGCGCCACGTTTTTCCCTGCCTCTCCGGCCCTGGGCACTTCATTTCGGGTATAAGTCCACAACAGAATACGTGCCACCGCATGGTGATTTACGTCGCGATACCCGCTGCCCCGGCGCGCGGATGCGCCGCGGTCCCGGCGGCATTTTTACCGTGGCGCCAAAAGCGGTAAAGTGCAGGACGTGCAGCGGGTGCTCCTCCTCGGACGCCGCGACGGGGTCTGATCCAGACCGGCTTCCCGTCGCGGGTGTTCGCGATGCGCCGGTCTGAGGTTCCTTCTGATATCCCCGGAGCAATTACCGTGACTTCCAATCCCGACGCATTCAGCTCGACACGCAGCATCGTCAAACCGGCGGGCCCGCCGAGACCCGGCCAGCCCGCGTGGAACCCCCAGCGCGGCTCGTCGATGCCGGTCAACCGGTACCGGCCCTTCGCCGACGAGGTCGAAGCCATCCGGCTCGCCGACCGCAGTTGGCCCGATCGGGTCATCACCAGCGCGCCGCTGTGGTGCGCGGTGGATCTGCGCGATGGCAACCAGGCGCTGATCGACCCCATGAGCCCCACCCGCAAGCGCCGCATGTTCGATCTGCTGGTCCGCATGGGTTACAAGGAGATCGAGGTCGGCTTCCCGTCGGCCAGCCAAACCGATTTCGACTTCGTCCGCGAGATCATCACCGACGGCGCCATCCCCGACGACGTCACCATCCAGGTGCTGACCCAGTGCCGGCCGGAGCTGATCGAGCGCACGTTCGAGGCGTGCCACGGCGCGCCGCAGGCCATCGTGCACTTCTACAACTCGACGTCAATCCTGCAGCGCCGCGTCGTGTTTCGCGCCGAGCAGGCCGCGGTGCAGGCCATCGCGACCGAAGGTGCCCGCAAGTGCGTCGAAGAGGCCGCCAAGCACCCCGGCACGCGCTGGCGGTTCGAATATTCGCCCGAGTCCTACACCGGAACCGAGCTGGAGTACGCCAAGCAGGTGTGCGACGCCGTCGGCGAGATCATCGGGCCCACACCGGAAAACCCGATCATCTTCAACCTGCCCGCCACCGTCGAGATGGCCACCCCCAACGTCTACGCCGACTCCATCGAGTGGATGAGCCGCAACCTGGCCAACCGGGAATCGGTCATCCTGAGCCTTCATCCGCACAACGACCGCGGAACCGCCGTTGCGGCAGCGGAATTGGGCTACCAGGCGGGCGCCGACCGCATCGAGGGCTGCCTGTTCGGCAACGGCGAACGCACCGGCAACGTCTGCCTGGTGACGCTGGGGCTGAACCTGTTCTCGCGCGGCGTGGACCCGCAGATCGACTTCTCCAACATCGACGAGATCCGCCGCACGGTCGAGTACTGCAACCAGCTGCCGGTCCACGAGCGTCACCCCTACGGCGGCGATCTGGTCTACACCGCGTTCTCCGGCAGCCACCAGGACGCCATCAACAAGGGCCTGGACCAGATGAAGGTCGACGCGGATGCGGCGGACACCGACGTCGAGGACATGCTCTGGCAGGTGCCGTACCTGCCGATCGACCCCAAGGACGTCGGGCGCACCTACGAGGCGGTGATCCGGGTCAACTCGCAGTCCGGCAAGGGCGGCGTCGCCTACATCATGAAGGCCGATCACGGGCTGGCCCTGCCGCGGCGGCTGCAGATCGAGTTCTCCCAGGTCGTGCAGAAGATCAGTGAAGGGGAAGGCGGCGAGGTCAGCCCCAAGGAGATGTGGGACGCGTTCTCCGAGGAGTATCTGGCCCCGGTATGGCCGCTGGAGCGGGTGAAGCAGCGCGTCGACGCTTCCGAGGAGGACAGCGGCGTCACCAGCATCGCCGCGACGGTCAAGCTCAACGGGGCGGAGACCGAGATCAGTGGTGCCGGCAACGGCCCGCTGGCCGCGTTCGTCCACGCGCTGGGCGACGTCGGCTTCGACGTGGCCGTCCTGGATTACTCCGAGCACGCGATGAGTTCGGGTGACGACGCGCAGGCGGCGGCCTACGTGGAGGCGTCGGTCAACGGCCGCACGGTGTGGGGTGTCGGCATTGCGCCGTCCATCACCACGGCGTCGCTGCGGGCGGTGGTGTCGGCGGTCAACCGCGCCGCTCGCGCCTGATCAGACTCGCGCCTGATCAGAAGAGTGCGAGCTGCGGGTCCGAGTCGGTGGTGTCGGTGAAATCGTCCATGCTGGTGCCGCCGATGACGGCGCCGACGCGGTCGATGAACGTCGCGTCGGAGATCACCGGCACCCCCAATTTGCGGGCCAGATAACCTTTGCCCTGCTCGGGGGCGGGGTCGTTGCAGACGACCAGCGACGTCTCCCGATCGACGGCGTCGCTGTAGGCCAGCCCGGCGTGCAGGATCCGCTCGACGAGTTCCTCGTGGGTGCGGCCGACCTCGGCGGCCAGGGCGACCCGCATGCCCTGGACGAGTGGCCGGCCGCCCACGTAGGGGCCCGGGTTGAGGTACGGGCAGGGCATCCGGGAGGCCAGCACCTTCAACGGCCGCAGCTCGTCGTGGGTGACCCGGCCGTTCGGCCAGCGGCGCCGGGTCACCGGATGCACCGGCAGCCAGATGTCGCCGTCGCGGGCGAGCTTGAGCGCCGAGGCCAGCACGCCGGTCAGCACCATCGCGTCGTCGAAGGCGTCGTGAGGTCGCTCCTGGGTCACGCTCCAATGCGCCGCCAGCGTTTCCAGCCGCAGGTTGTCGACGCCGAGGTCCAAGCGCCGGGCCAGCTCGACCGTGCACATCACCGAGTCGACGGGAAGTTCGATGTCGGCGAGTTCGGCCTCGGCGGCCAGGAAGGCGTAGTCGAACGCCACGTTGTGGGCCACCAGCGTGCGGCCGCGCAACACGTCGATCACGTCTGCGGCGACGTCGGCGAACTGCGGTTGGTCTTCCAGCATGGCGGCGGTCAGGCCGTGCACGTGGGTGGGCCCCGGATCGACGCCCGGGTTGAGCAGACTCACCACCGACCGCTCGACCTCGCCGTCGGCGTCCAGACCGAGCACCGCGAGGCTGATGATCCGTGCCTGACCTGGGCGAAAGCCCGAGGTTTCGACGTCGATCACGGCCCACCCCGCGTCCGGTTCGCTGGCAGGCCGACCCCAGCACACCGCGCTCATGCACTGAGGATGGCACGGCCGACCGACATCGCCGGTGTCACGCGGCGCCGTGTCGGCCCGGAAATCGATGCGGGCGACCCGCTGCGCCCGGCGGCAAGCGCCGCGCTGCCGATCGCCCGGGAATCGATGCGGGTGACCCGCTGCCCTTAAACTTCCCGGGTGCTTACCACCCGCGCCCGTCTGGCCCTCGCCGCGGGAGCGAGCGCGCGTTGGGCGTCGCGGGTGACGGGTCGCGGCGCCGGGGCGATGATCGGCGGCCTGATCGCGATGACGCTGGACCGCTCGGTTCTCAGCCAACTCGCCACCGGGCGGCGCACCGTCGTGGTCACCGGCACCAACGGCAAGTCCACCACCACCCGGATGACGTCGGCCGCGCTGGAAACGCTGGGCCCGGTCGCCACCAACGCCGAGGGCGCCAACATGGACGCCGGCCTGGTGGCCGCGCTGGCCGCCAACCGGCATGCGTCCCTGGCGGCGCTGGAAGTCGACGAAATGCACGTCCCGCACGTTTCCGACGCCGTCGAGCCCGGCGTCGTCGTGCTACTCAACCTGTCGCGCGACCAGCTGGACCGGGTCGGCGAGATCAACGTCATCGAGCGGACCCTGCGCGCGGGGCTGGCCCGACACCCGAACGCGGTCGTGGTGGCCAACTGCGACGACGTGCTGATGACGTCGGCGGCCTACGACAGCCCCAATGTGGTGTGGGTGGCCGCCGGGGGTTCGTGGTCGAACGACTCGGTGAGCTGCCCGCGCAGCGGCGAGGTCATCGTCCGCGAGCACGGGCACTGGTTCTCCACCGGCGCCGACTTCAAGCGGCCCAGCCCGCAGTGGTGGTTCGACGATCACGCCCTGCACGGCCCCGACGGGTTGTCCCTGCCGATGCGGTTGACGCTGCCGGGCGCGGTGAATCGGGGCAACGCCGCTCAGGCGGTGGCCGCCGCGGTCGCGTTGGGCGCCGATCCCACGGCGGCGGTCGCGGCCGTCTCGGCGGTCGACGAGGTCGCCGGGCGCTACCGGATCGTCCGCGTCGGCGACCACGAGGTGCGGATGCTGCTGGCCAAGAATCCGGCGGGCTGGCAGGAGGCGCTGTCGATGGTCGACAAGCGCGCCGCCGGGGTCGTCATCTCCGTCAACGGCCAGGTGCCCGACGGGGAGGACCTGTCCTGGTTGTGGGACGTGCGGTTCGAGCACTTCGAGCAAACGGAAGTCGTGGCCGCCGGCGAGCGCGGCACCGACCTCGCGGTGCGCCTCGGTTACGCGGGCGTCGAGCACAGCCTGGTGCACGACACCGTCGCCGCGATCGCGTCATGCCCGCCCGGGCGGGTGGAGGTCGTCGCCAACTACACCGCCTTCCTTCAGTTGCAGCGAGCGTTGGCGCGCCATGGCTGACTCGGTGGTGCGGATCGGGCTGGTGCTGCCCGACGTGATGGGCACCTACGGAGACGGCGGCAACGCGCTCGTGCTGCGGCAGCGGCTACTGCTGCGCGGCATCCCCGCCGAGATCGTCGAGATCACCCTGGCCGACCCGGTGCCCGAGTCGTTGGACCTCTACACGCTGGGTGGGGCCGAGGACTACGCGCAGCGGCTGGCCACCCGGCACCTGATCAAGCACCCGGGCCTGCAGCGTGCCGCCGAACGGGGCGCGCCGGTCCTGGCGATCTGCGCGGCCGTGCAGGTGCTCGGGCACTGGTACGAAACCTCGGCCGGGGAACGCGTCGACGGCGTCGGCATGCTGGACGCGACGACGTCACCGCAAGAGGCGCGCACCATCGGGGAGCTGGCGACCAAGCCCCTGCTGGCCGGTCTGACCGAGCGCCTCACCGGGTTCGAGAACCACCGCGGCGGCACCGTGCTGGGCCCGTCGGCGGCGCCGCTGGGCGCAGTGGTCAAGGGCGCCGGCAACCGGACCGGAGACGGATTCGACGGCGTCGTGCAGGGCAGCGTGATCGCGACCTACATGCACGGGCCCTGCCTGGCCCGCAACCCGCAGCTGGCCGACCTACTGCTGACCACGGTCGTCGGTGAGCTGTCCCCGCTGCCGATGCCGGAAGTGGACCTGCTGCGCCGCGAGCGGCTGGCGGCGCGATGAGGCTTGCCGAGATGACGACGATCCGCCAAAGCCTGGCCGCCGGTGCCGCACTGGTCACCGCGTTCATCGCGTCGTCGACACCGGCGCACGCCAACCCCGAAGTGCTCAACGGCCGGTACAACGTGCTCTACGCGGACAACGACAAACCGACCACCTGGCTTTTCGTCCCGTGCGGATCGGACTGCATCCTGGCGACCTCCCAAGACGGCGGGACGTTCGTCATCAGCTGGGAATTCCACCTCGCCAATGGACGATGGACGCACAGCGGCACGGCCCCGGCCCCGTGCCCGAACGGCGCATCGGCTCCGGTGACCGTCAACTACAGCTTCGACGCCGTGACGCTTGCCGGCGAAGGCCAGCAGACGACGACCGACGCGTGCGGTGGAGAGGCGGGGAAGACCTTCACCAGGTCGTTCCAATTGAGCAAGACCTGACGAACGTCAGACCATGGCCCGGCGGCCGGCCAGCGCGCGGCCGAGCGTCAGCTCGTCGGCGAACTCCAGGTCCCCGCCCATCGGCAGCCCGGAGGCGATCCGCGTCACGGTCAGGCCGGGGATGTCGCGCAACATCCGGACCAGGTAGGTGGCCGTCGCCTCGCCCTCGGTGTTCGGGTCGGTGGCGATGATCACCTCGGTGATGTCGACGTCGTCGACCCGCTCCCCGATCCGGCTCAGCAGCTCGCGGATCCGCAGCTGCTCGGGCCCCACCCCGGACAGCGGATCGAGCGCGCCGCCCAGCACGTGATAGCGGCCGCGGAATTCGCGCGTGCGCTCGACGGCCTGCACGTCCTTCGGTTCCTCGACGACGCACACCTGCGAGCCGTCCCGCCGGGGATCGGCGCAGATCCGGCACCGCTCGTTGTCGGAGACGTTGCCGCACACCGCACAGAACCGCACGCCGTCACGCACCTTGGCCAGCACCGCGGTCAACCGGTCGATGTCCGGCGGTTCAACGGACAACAGGTGAAACGCGATGCGCTGGGCGCTCTTGGGCCCGATGCCCGGCAGCTTGCCCAGCTCGTCGATCAAATCCTGGACGGGTCCTTCGAACATGTCGGAGCGGGGTCTAAATCCCCGGCGCCGGCGCGGGCGGTTGCCCCGGTGGCGCCCCGAACCCACCGGCCAGCGACCCGAGCCGCTCCTGCGCCATCCGGGTGACCTGCTTGGACGCGTCGGCCATGGCGCCGACGATCAAGTCCTGCAACGTCTCGACGTCCGACGGGTCGACGACGGAGGGATCGATTTTCACGGCGACCACCTCGCCGCTGCCCTTGACGACGACGCTGACCAAACCCCCGCCGGCTTGACCATGCACCTCGGCGTTCGCCAGTTGCTGCTGGGCTTCCATGAGCTTTTGCTGCATCTGCTGCGCCTGGGCCAGCAGCGCCGACATATCGCCTCCGGGTTGCATGACAGTCCCCTCGCATCTTGGTCTCGACTTGATTTCGCTCGTGAGTCTCCGGCGATTCGGAACACCCAGCGTAAACCGCGCGCCGTTACCTTTGCGCCGTGGACCTACGACTGAGCAGACGTGTCGGGATCAAAGTGGCGGTTGGGGTGCTCGTTGCCGCTTCGACGGCGATCACCCCCGCGGCGTGGGGCGTTCCCTCCAACATCGCCGGCATGGTGGTTTTCATCGATCCGGGCCACAACGGCTCCAACGACGCGTCCATCAACCGGCAGGTGCCGACCGGCCGCGGCGGCACCAAGGACTGCCAGGCCAGCGGGACGGCATCCACCGCCGGCTATCAGGAGCACACCTTCACCTGGGACACCGCGCTGCGGGTGCGCGCCGAGTTGACCGCGCTGGGAGTCCGGACCGCCCTGGCGCGCGCCAACGACACCGGGCTGGGACCGTGCGTCGATGAGCGCGCCAGCATGGCCAACGCGCTGCACCCCAACGCGATCCTGTCCATCCACGCCGACGGCGGCCCGCCGTCCGGCCGCGGGTTCCACGTCAACTATTCGGCGCCCCCGCTCAACCAGGCGCAGGCCGGGCCCTCGGTGCAGTACGCCCGCATCATGCGCGACCAGATGCAGGCGTCGGGCATCCCGCCGGCCAACTACATCGGGCAGAACGGGCTGTACGGGCGCTCCGACCTGGCCGGGTTGAACCTCGCGCAGTACCCGTCGGTTCTGGTCGAGTGCGGCAACATGAAGAATCCGGCGGACTCGGCGCTGATGCAGTCCGCGGAGGGCCGGCAGAAATACGCCGACGCGATGGTCCGCGGCGTCGCGGGTTTCCTGGCCTCGCAGGGCCAGGCGCGCTGAAGCGCTTAGCTTTCGAGTTCCTTCTTCAGGTTGTCCAGCACCTCGCCCTGAATCCTCTTCAGGCCCAAGGGCGCAAAGGTCTTTTCGAAGAAGCCCTTGACGCCGCCCGCGCCGGTCCACGTGGTCTTCACGGTGACGCTGGAGCCGGGCCCGGCGGGCGCCACGGTCCAGTTGATCACCATGGTCGAGTTCGCGTCCTTCTCGATGACGGTGTGCCCTGCCACGTCCACGTTGACCTGCACGTCGCGGACGCGTGATTTGGTGGCCTGCAGCCTCCACTTGGCGACCGTGCCCGCCCCCTGCCCGCCCTGCAGCACCTGGTAGTCGCTGTACTGCGGCGAGAGAATTTTCGGACGCACCGTCTGATAGTCCGCGACGGCGGCCAGGGTTGCCGCAGGCTCGGCGTTGATCAAGATGGTGCTGTCGGCGCTCACCTGTCCCAAGGCGACCCCTCCTCGTGATGAATTCCCCGGTGCGGCCGCTCGCGACGGATGCACCGGCCGTTGTCGAAGACTAGGGTATATGTGGTGCCTGTCCTTGGATCTGCACTCTCGCCCCACAAGTCGGGCGTTGACCGGCTGCTGGCAAGCTATCGATCCATCCCCGCGACGTCCGCGGTCCGGCTGGCCAAGCCGACGTCAAACCTGTTCCGCGCCCGCACCAAACGCGACGCGCCCGGCCTGGACACCTCCGGACTCACCGGCGTGCTGAGCGTGGACCCCGAAACCCGCACCGCGGACGTCGCCGGCATGTGCACCTACGCGGACCTGGTCGCCGCGACGTTGCCGTACGGCCTTTCGCCGCTGGTCGTCCCGCAGCTGAAGACCATCACCCTCGGCGGGGCGGTCAGCGGCCTGGGGATCGAGTCGTCGTCGTTCCGCAACGGGTTGCCACATGAATCGGTGTTGGAGATGGATATCCTCACCGGCGCTGGCGATTTGCTCACCACCTCACGCACCCAGCACCCGGATCTGTTCCGTGCCTTCCCGAATTCCTATGGGACACTAGGGTATTCGACGCGGTTGCGAA
This sequence comes from Mycobacterium marseillense, assembly GCF_010731675.1. Taxonomy (NCBI): domain Bacteria; kingdom Bacillati; phylum Actinomycetota; class Actinomycetes; order Mycobacteriales; family Mycobacteriaceae; genus Mycobacterium; species Mycobacterium marseillense. Next base: position 4,214,466 of record NZ_AP022584.1, on the reverse strand, counting down.
TCGAGCTGGAATCCGTCGCACCGTTTGTGGCGCTGCGTCACATCCGCTTCCGCTCGCTGCCCGCCCTGATCGCGGCGGTCGAGCGCATCATCGACACCGGCGGACAGGGCGGAACCCCGGTCGACTATCTCGACGGGGTGGTGTTCAGCGCCGACGAAAGCTACCTGTGCGTGGGCCGACGGACCACCACCCCCGGCCCGGTCAGCGACTACACGGGCAAGGACATCTACTACCAGTCCATCCGGCACGACGCAGCGGGCCCCGAAGCCACCAAGGATGACCGGCTGACCATGCACGACTACTTCTGGCGCTGGGACACCGATTGGTTCTGGTGCTCGCGCGCGTTCGGCGCGCAGAACCCGCGGCTGCGACGCTGGTGGCCGCGCCGCTATCGGCGCAGCAGCGTCTACTCCAAACTGATCGCCATGGACCAGCGCTTCGGGTTGTCCGACCGCATCGAAGCGCGTAACGGCCGGCCCCCGCGCGAACGGGTGGTGCAGGACGTCGAGGTTCCGGTCGAACGGACCTGCGACTTCCTGGAGTGGTTCCTGGACAACGTGCCCATCACACCAATCTGGTTGTGCCCGTTACGCCTTCGCGATCGCCACGGTTGGCCGCTGTACCCGATGCGACCGGATCACACGTACGTCAACGTCGGCTTCTGGTCGTCGGTGCCGGGGGGCGCGACCGAAGGCGCCACCAACCGGATGATCGAAGCCAAGGTGAGCGAACTCGACGGGCACAAATCCCTGTACTCCGATTCCTTCTACTCCCGCGAGGACTTCGACGAGTTGTACGGCGGCGAGGCCTACAACACCGTCAAGAAAACCTACGACCCCGATTCTCGTTTACTCGACCTCTACGCAAAGGCGGTACAACGGCGATGACGACTACCAGGGAACCCCACCGCACGGCGCACGGGAAACTCAGCATGGCCGAGATCCTGGAGGTCTTCGCCGCCACCGGTCGACATCCGCTGAAGTTCACCGCCTACGACGGCAGCACCGCCGGCAGCGAGGACGCCGAACTGGGCCTGGACCTGCGCAGCCCCCGCGGCGCCACGTACCTGGCCACCGCTCCCGGCGAGCTCGGTCTCGCCCGGGCCTATGTGTCGGGCGACCTGCAGGCCTACGGCGTTCATCCCGGCGACCCGTACCAACTGCTCAAGACGCTGACCGATCGGGTGGAATTCAAGCGGCCGCCGGCGCGGGTGCTGGCCAACGTCGTGCGCTCGCTGGGCGTCGAGCGGCTGTTGCCGGTCGCACCGCCTCCGCAGGAGGCGCTGCCCCGGTGGCGCCGCATCGCCGACGGGCTGATGCACACCAAGACCCGCGACGCCGAGGCCATCCACCACCACTACGACGTGTCCAACACCTTCTACGAATTGGTGCTCGGGCCGTCGATGACCTACACCTGCGCGGTGTATCCCGATGCCGACGCGACGCTGGAAGAGGCGCAGGAGAACAAGTACCGGCTGATCTTCGAGAAGCTGCGGCTGAAGGCGGGCGACCGGCTGCTCGATGTCGGATGCGGCTGGGGCGGCATGGTGCGTTACGCCGCGCGGCGCGGCGTCCGGGTCATCGGCGCCACCCTGTCGGCCGAGCAGGCGAAGTGGGCGCAGCAGGCGATCGCCGAGGAAGGCCTGGCGGACCTGGCCGAGGTGCGCCACAGCGACTATCGGGACGTGGGCGAGGCCGCGTTCGACGCCGTGTCCTCGATCGGGCTGACCGAGCACATCGGCGTCAAGAATTATCCCGCCTATTTCGGGTTCTTGAAGTCGAAGCTGCGCACCGGCGGCCTGCTGCTCAACCACTGCATCACCCGCCACGACAACACCTCGACGTCGTTCGCCGGCGGATTCACCGATCGCTATGTCTTCCCGGACGGGGAGCTGACCGGCTCGGGCCGCATCACCAGCGATGTCCAGGACTGCGGCTTCGAGGTGTTGCACGCGGAGAACTTCCGCCACCACTACGCGATGACGCTGCGGGACTGGTGCCGGAACTTGGTTGAGAACTGGGACGCCGCGGTCAGCGAGGTCGGCTTGCCGACCGCGAAGGTATGGGGCCTGTACATGGCGGCGTCACGGGTTGCGTTCGAGCAGAACAACCTTCAGCTGCATCACGTGCTGGCGGCCAAGACCGACGCGCGGGGCGACGACGACCTGCCGCTACGGCCGTGGTGGACGGCCTGACGGCTCCGAGCCACTAGCCGTTGTCGATGCGGCGGGCGCCCAGCTCGGTCTGGAGCAGTTCGAGCGCAACCTCTTCCGGATCGCGGCGCGGGCCGGGCGGCTCGTCGCGGACCGCCTCGGCAAGCATGTGTTCTTCTTCGGCCCGCCGGGCCGAATCCGGTTCGGGTGCAGGCTCTTCCGGCTTGGGGGTCAGCGGGTTGGCCGCCACAGGCGCCGGGGCGCCGGCCTCACAACGCACCCGCCAGTTGACTCCCAGCGCGTCTTTGAGCGCTTCGGCGATGACGTCGGCGTTGCGCTGTTCGCACAGCCGTTTGGCCAGCGGCGCCGATTCGTGGCTCAGCACCAACGTGTTGCCCTCGATCGCCCGGACGGTGGCGCCGGCCAGCATCACCTCGGTGGTGCGGCTGCGCTGACGGACCTTGTCGCGCACGGTCGACCACATGCTCCGCACCGCGGCGGCATTGAGTTCCCCAGGCGCAGAGGGTGATTCGGCCGCGGGGGCGGGCTCTGGAGCGGGTGGCGGGACCGGAGCGGTGGCCGGCTCGGGTGTCGGTGCAGGCTCGGGCTTGGGCTCGGCCTTCGGCTCAGGCTTGGGCTCGGCCTTCGGCTCGGGTTTGGCGGCCGCCGCGGACGGTCGGGTGAAGCGGACCGGCTGTTCGACGGGCTCGGCCGGCGCACTGCGGGGAGCCCCGGCCGCGGTGTCGGAGCCGGGAATGGACATGTCCAGCCGGGTCTCGATCCGCTCGACGCGTTGCAGCAGTGCGGCTTCGGTGTCGCTGGCCGAGGGCAACAGCAGTCGCGCGCACACGACCTCGAGCAGCAGCCGCGGCGCCGTCGCGCCCCGCATCTCCCCCAGCCCCGCCTGCACCACCTCGGCGTAGCGGGTCAGCGTCGCCGTCCCAAGCCGGGTCGACTGGTCGCGCATCCGCTCCAGCACGTCCTCCGGACCGTCCACCACGCCGCGGGCGGCCGCGTCCGGGACGGCCTGCAACAGGATCAAATCGCGGAACCGCTCCAGCAGATCAGTGGCGAAACGGCGAGGGTCGTGGCCCGCATCGATCACCGACTCCACCGCGCCGAACAGCGCCGCGGCATCCGCGGCGGCCAGCGCGTCCACGGCGTCGTCGATCAACGCCATGTCGGTGGCCCCCAGCAGGCCCAGCGCGCGCTGATAGGTCACGTGGGCGCCCTCGGCGCCGGCCACCAGTTGGTCCAGCACCGACAGGGTGTCGCGCGGCGAGCCGCCGCCGGCACGGATCACCAGCGGATACACCGCGTCGTCGACGACGACGCCCTCCTGCTCGCAGATCCGCCCGATCAACGCCCGCATGGTCTTCGGCGGCAACAGGCGGAAGGGGTAGTGATGGGTGCGCGACCGGATCGTCGGCAGCACCTTCTCCGGCTCGGTGGTGGCGAAGATGAAGATGAGGTGTTCGGGCGGTTCCTCCACGATCTTGAGCAGCGCGTTGAACCCCGCGGTAGTCACCATGTGCGCCTCGTCGACGATGAACACCCGGTAGCGCGACTGCGCCGGCGCGTAGAAGGCCCGGTCCCGCAGCTCACGGGTGTCGTCCACGCCGCCGTGGCTGGCGGCGTCGAGTTCGACCACATCGATGCTGCCGGGCGCGTTGGGTGCCAGCGCCAGACACGAGTCGCAGACCCCGCAGGGGGTGGCCGTCGGCCCCTGGGCGCAGTTCAGCGACCGGGCCAGGATGCGCGCCGAGGAGGTCTTGCCGCAGCCGCGCGGACCCGAGAACAGGTACGCGTGGTTGATGCGGCCGGCTTCCAGCGCGATCGACAGCGGCTCGGTGACGTGCTCCTGCCCCACCACTTCGGCGAAGGTTGCCGGACGGTACTTGCGGTAGAGGGCCACGGTCAGCAGGCTACCGGCGCGCGGTGACGAGAACCCGCCCGGCGTCGAGTGTGAACACAGGGCGGGATTTCGGCGATTTTCCCACCCTCAGCGCGCGCCCGGCGTGGACTCACACCGGGTCGCGGACCAGCAGCGACTCCGAGGCCGCCAGCAGCGCGCAGGTGGCCAGGCCGTCGACCGCGTCGCGCAGATCCGGCAGCGACGGGAAGGTCGGCGCGATCCGGATGTTCGTGTCGTTGGGATCTTTGCGGTACGGGAACGACGCGCCCGCCTCGGTCACCGCGATCCCGGCGTCCTTGGCCAGCGCGACGGTCCGCTTGGCCGTACCGGGCAGGACGTCGAGGCTGATGAAGTAGCCGCCCTTGGGGTCGGTCCACGAGGCGATCTTGGAATCGCTGAGCCGCTGATCCAGGATCTCGGCCGCCAGCGCGAACTTCGGCGCCAGGATCTGCTGGTGCCGCAGCATGTGCAGGCGCACCCCGTCGGCGTCGCGGAAGAAGCGCAGGTGCCGCAGCTGGTTGATCTTGTCCGGTCCGATCGACTTCTTCCCCGCGTATTGCAGATACCAGGCGATGTTGCCCAGCGATCCGCCCAAGAAGCTCACGCCGGCGCCGGCAAAGGTGATCTTGGAGGTCGACGCGAACACGTATGGGCGGTTGGGGTTTCCGGCCGCGGCCGCCAGGCCGAGGATGTCGACCTGCCGGATGAAGTCGTGCGTCAGGGTGTGCACCGCGTACGCGTTGTCCCAGAACAACCGGAAGTCGGGCGCGGCGGTGCGCATCTGGACGAGCCGCAGCACCGTGTCCCAGGAGTAGGTGACCCCGGTCGGGTTGCCGAACACCGGCACGGTCCACATGCCCTTGATGGCGGGGTCCGCCGCGACGAGTTCCTCGATCAGGTCGACGTCGGGTCCGTCGGCCAGCATCGGGACACCGATCATCTCGATGCCCATCGTCTCGGTGATGGCGAAGTGCCGGTCGTAGCCGGGAACGGGGCATACGAACTTGACGGCGGCCTCGTCCTTCCAGGGCCGCTGCGAATCCACGCCGCCGTACAGCATCGAGAAGGCGACCAGGTCGTGCATCAGTTCCAGGCTGGAGTTGTTTCCCGCGATCAGGTTCTGCACCGGGATGCCGAGCAGCTCACCGAAGATGGCTCGCAGCTCCGGCAGGCCGTGCAGGCCGCCGTAGTTGCGGGTGTCGGTGCCGTCGCCGTCGCGGTAGTCGTCGCCGGGCAGGCTCAACAGGGGATTGGACAGGTCGAGCTGGGCGGGTGCCGGTTTGCCGCGGGTCAGATCCAGGGCCAGCTTTTTAGCCTGCAAATCCGCGTAATCCTGCTGGTGGCGAGCGTGTGCAGCGGCAAGCTCGGCGGGGCCGAGGGACTCCAGCGACACCATGGACCCTTTCGCTGTGGAACGCGGTGACTTCGGGGTTGTTGCAGTGGACGAGCCTCGGCCCCCGACATGGGGGACCCCGCGCACCCGACAGAGCCCATTGACCCTTGCTGCCTTCCGGCCCTGGGGGAGTTCACAGGATAGACGCCGCGCGGGGTCCACCGAGAGTCTAATACCTTCCGCGGAGCAACCGGCGGTGGCCGTCTGGCCCTCGGTTACCATTGCCACGGAGGATTCGCCTAGTGGCCTATGGCGCTCGCCTGGAACGCGGGTTGGGTTAACAGCCCTCGCGGGTTCAAATCCCGCATCCTCCGCCATCGGTCCGCCCAGCGGGCACGCACAAAGCGGCGTGGTGTCGAGTCGGTCGCCCTTAGGCCGGCTCGAGCCAACCCAGCATGAGGAGGCTTATGGGGCGCAAGGTCGCCATCCCGTGGCACGCGTCATTCGCGATCGCCGCCGGCTTCCTCTACTTCTTTTTCGTGTTGCCCCGTTGGCCTGAGCTGATGGGCGACACCGCGCATTCGTTGGGGACGGCGCTGCGCATCGTGACGGGTGCGCTCGTCGCGCTCGCGGCGTTGCCGGTGGTGTTCACGTTGCTGCGCACCCGCAAGCCGGAGCTGGGCACCCCGCAGCTGGCGCTGTCCATCCGGGTCATCTCGATCGTGGCCCACGTGCTGGCCGGTGTGCTGATCATCGGGACGGCGATCAGCGAGATCTGGCTGAGCCTGGACGTGGCCGGGCGGTGGTTGTTCGGGATTTACGGGGCGGCCGCCGCGATCGCCTTGCTCGGTTTCTTTGCCTTCTATCTCTCCTTTGTCGCCGAGTTGCCACCGCCTCCGCCCAAACCGATCAAGGCGAAGAAGCCCAAGGAAACCAAGAAGAGGGGCCTGCGCCGCAAGAAGGGCGAGGAGGCCGACGCCGAAGCGGCCACCGACGAGACGGCCACCGACGAGACGGCCGAGGCCGAGGCCGAGGCAAGCGAGCCGGACGAGACGGACGCCGCCGAAGAAGCCGTGGACGAACCCGCCGAGACCGAGGCGGCCCCGGTAGCAGACACCGCCGCCGCGACCGCGGAGAGCGAAGAGCCGCGGGCCAAGTTGCAGAACCGCCGCCCGACGGGCAAGGGGTCGCACCGGATGCGGCGCCGGAGCACGACGGCCGGCACCGCCGTCGACGACACCGTCAGCGAGGACTAGCGGCGCCGTCGACCCCGCTTCCGTGCCCTTCCCCGCCGAAATATTGGCTTCCGAACTGCCTACTAAGGCCTGCTAAGTTCCCCTATGCTGAGCGAGTGCCAAACAACTATCGAGTGGTTCAGTGGAACACCGGCAACGTCGGCAAGAGCTCGCTGAAGTCGATCGTCACCAACCCCACGCTGGAATTGGTCGGGTGCTTCGCCTGGTCCAAGGACAAGGTCGGGCGCGACGCCGGCGAGCTCGTCGGGATCGCGCCGGTGGGCGTCGCGGCCACCAATGACGTCGACGAGCTCCTGGGCCTCAAGCCGGACTGCGTGGTCTACAACCCGATGTGGTTCGACGTCGACGAGCTGGTTCGCATCCTGTCCGCGGGCGTCAACGTGGTGACCACCGCGTCGTTCATCACCGGCGGAAACCTCGGCGACGGCCGCGACCGCATCGTGGAGGCCTGCCAGAAGGGCGGCGCCACGATCTTCGGCTCCGGCGTCAGCCCGGGCTTCGCGGAGCTGTTGGCCATCGTCTCGGCGATGGTGTGCAACCGGATCGACAAGGTCACGGTCAACGAGGCCGCCGACACCACGTTCTACGACTCACCCGAGACCGAGAAGCCGGTGGGCTTCGGCCAGCCGATCGACCATCCGGACCTGCCGGCGATGGCGGCGAAAGGGACGGCCATCTTCGGCGAGGCCGTCCGGCTGGTCGGCGACGCCCTCGGCGTCGAGCTCGACGAGGTGCGCTGCGTCGCCGAGTTCGCCCAGACCACCGAGGACCTCGTGATGGCGTCCTGGACCATCCCCGCTGGACACGTCGCGGGCACATACATCAGCTGGCAGGGAATCGTCAACGGCAAGACGTTGATCGACCTGAACGTGCGGTGGCGCAAGGGGCAGACGCTCGATCCGGATTGGAAGATCGAGCAGGACGGCTGGGTCATCCAGATCGACGGGCAGCCCACGGTGACCACCAAAGTGGGTTTCCTGCCGCCGCCCTACTTCGAGGCCACCACCATCGAAGAGTTCATGGACCTCGGTCACATCATGACCGCGATGCCGGCCATCAACGCGATCCCCGCCGTCGTCGCCGCCGCGCCCGGCATCGCCACCTACGCCGACCTCCCGCTGACGCTGCCCCGCGGCAACGCACACATCGGTTCATAGGGCCGCGCTGCGCCGCCTCGCGGGTTTGGCGTAGCGGGCGCCCAGTGGCGGCACCGCGAGCGGGCCCTGCTCGCGGACGGCCTCGATGGCGTTGCGCAGCGGACGAGCAAGGCCCGCAAAGGATCCCATGTCGAACAGCAGCGGCGTCAGCAGCCGGTTGTGGACGAAACCGAAGGAGCTGCCGGTCTCGGGGTCGGCCCAGCCGAGCGTTCCGCCCAGCCCGACGTGGCCGAAGCCGCGGAGCAGGCCGGGAACCGGCGACTCGTGGTAGCCGAGGTGAAAAGGCATGGGCACCACCATGTTTGCGTCGGGCCACTTCCGGCGCGCCTGCCCGGCGAGTCCCCGCGCCAGCTCGTCGGACAGGAACTTCTTGCCGTCGATGCGGCCGTCGTTGGCCAGCGCGGCGAACATCTTGGCCAGACCCCGCCCCGTGACCACGCCGTTGGCGGCGGGGACCTCGCCGTCCAGGAACGGGGTGTCGCCCTTGATCAGCGAGATGACACCGGGGAAGTACATCGCGCCCAGCGCGCCGGAAAACGGCAGGCCGGCCATTCTCGGTGCGATGAAGTTGAACACCGGGGCGCGCAGCCGTCCCTGCGGTATCAGGATCTCGGCGGCCCGGGTCGGTGCACCTTCCGGGGGGCGGCCCAGGTGCAGCCCGTCGGTGTTGAGCGGGCGGGCGACCTCCTGGCGGATCAGCTCGCGCATGCCCTTGCCGGTGACCGCCCGGGCCAGACCGGATAACAGCCATCCGTAGGTCAGGGCGTGGTAGGCCTGCACACCGCGCAGGTGATCGACGGGCGCGGCCGCCAGCCGCTCCTCCATCAGGAGGTGGTCCATCAGGTCCGTTTTGGTGACGCCCCGCAGGTGCGACAAGCCGGATCGGTGCCGCAGGACGTCGCGGACCGTGATGTCGGCCTTGCCGTTGGCGCCGAACTCGGGCCAGTACTGCGCGACGGGCGCGTCGTAGGACAGCAGGCCGCGGTCGGCGAGCCGGTGGATCACCGTCGACGCGATGCCCTTGGTCGCCGAGAACACCATCGCGCCGGTGTCGGCGGCCCAGCGCTGGGTGCCGGCGCGGTCCGACCACCCGGTCCAGACGTCCACGACGGACACGCCGTCGACGTAGACGCTCAGCGCTCCCCCGCCGAACCGGCGCCCGGGGAACAAGCGGCCGAACAGCCTGATGACATTGGCGAACCGCGGATCGGCGGCGCCGGACACGCCGCGTGGCAAACCGTCGTCGGTGACCAGCAGGGTCGACGGGGTCACTGCGCCGCGACGCCTCGAGCGCTCATCGGATGAAGCTATCAGTCGGGATGCCGCGGGGGCTCGGGATTCATACCGGGGGTTTGATCGGGCGGCGCTTCCCTCAGATAGCGCCGCAGCCGCAGCAGCTGATTGACCACCATGCCGATGCCCAGCAGCATCAAGCCCGCCACTACTGCCACCACGATCGCGGTGCTCACGGAGTCCATGATGACAGGGCCGGTGTTTCGATGTCTCCCGCCGCCGGGTAGCCAGCACGCCATGAGTGCAGAAGACAAGTTGAAGAATAAGATCGAGGACCTCGGCGGCCGCGCCAAGGAGACCCTCGGCAAAGCCACGGGCGATGCAGAAACCCGGGACGAAGGGCGGGCCGATCAAGCGAAGTCCGCTTTGAAGGATGCCGGTGAAAAGGTGAAGGACGCGTTCAGAAAGTAATGACAATCCGGAATGTGTTGACCGTCCGGTCGATGCGCCGCCTGCCGCTGCCCTTGTTGGCAGCGGCAGCCGTATTCGGTTCCCCGGTCGCAAGCGCGCCCTCGGCGACGGCGGAACCGTGTCCCGACGTCGAGGTGGTGTTTGCCCGAGGATCCGGCGAGCCGCCCGGCATCGGCGGCATCGGTCGGCCCTTCGTCGACGCGCTGCGCTCGCAGATCGGTGCCAAGTCGCTGACGGTGTATGCGGTCAACTACCCCGCCAGCACTGACTTCGACAATCCCGCCTTCCCGGGGACCGTCGTCGACGGAATCCGCGACGCGAGTTCGCATCTCGAATCCATGGTGGCGGATTGCCCGAACACCCGTGAGGTGCTCGGCGGTTACTCGCAGGGCGCCGCGGTGGCCGGCTACACCACCTCGGCCTCCGTGCCGCCGGGCGTTCCCGCTGACAAGGTGCCACCGCCGATGCCGCCGGCCGTCGCGCAACACGTCGCCGCCGTCACGCTGTTCGGCACGCCGACGGGGCAGTTCCTGCAGAAGTACAACGCGCCGCCGCTCACCATCGGGCCGCTGTATCAGCCCAAGACGATCAAACTGTGCGCGCCGGGCGATCCGGTCTGTGCCAGTGGCGGCGACGGGGGCCTGGCCGCCCACACCTCTTATCCGGGGAACGGCATGACCAGCCAAGCCGCCGACTTCGCCGCCGGCCACCTGTAGGCCGTCATGCGGGTTCTCATCACGGGCGGTACGGGCTTTGTCGGCGGGTGGACGGCCAAGGCCATTTCCGATGCGGGGCATTCAGTGCGGTTCCTGGTCCGCAATCCCGCAAAGCTGCAGACCACCGTCGCGCAGCTGGGTGTGGACACCTCGGACTTCGCCGTCGCCGACATCACCGATCGCGTCGCGGTACGCGACGCGTTGCAGGGTTGCGACGCCGTCGTGCACAGCGCCGCCCTGGTGGCCACCGATCCGCGCCAGACACCGCAGATGCTCGCCACCAACATGCAGGGCGCCCAGAACGTGCTCGGTCAGTCCGTCGAGCTCGGTTTGGATCCGATCGTCCACGTGTCGAGTTTCACCGCGCTGTTCCATCCGGACCTGGAGACGCTGACGGCGGATCTGCCGGTGGTGGGCGGGGCGGACGGCTACGGAACGTCCAAGGCGCAGGTCGAGATCTATGCTCGCGGCCTGCAGGATGCGGGCGCGCCGGTCAACATCACGTATCCGGGCATGGTGCTCGGTCCGCCGGTCGGCGACCAGTTCGGCGAGGCCGGCGAGGGCGTGCGGGCGGCCGTGCAGATGCATGCGATCCCGGGGCGCAGCGCGGCATGGCTGATCGTCGACGTCCGCGACCTGGCCGCCGTGCACGCGGCGTTGCTCGAGCCCGGGCGCGGGCCGCGGCGCTACACCGCCGGGGGTCACCGGGTGCCCGCGGCCGACCTCGCGAACCTGCTCGGCCAGGTCGCCGGGACGCCGATGGTGGCCGTCCCGATCCCGGACACCGCGCTGCGGGTGGCGGGCGCGGTGCTGGATCGGGCGAATCGCTTCCTGCCCTTCGAGACTCCGTTCACCTGGGCGGGAATGCAGTACTACACCCAGATGCCGGCCTCCGACGATTCCCCGAGCGAACGGGAACTGGGCATCACCTATCGCGATCCCCACGAGACGGTGGCGGACACGTTCGCGGCGATGCGCGTGGAAAGCGAATAGCCGCAGGGCGTTTCAGGCGGTTCAGGCGGCGGGTGTGATCTCCAGGCCGACGTGCACCTTGTCGATGCCGCCGCGGACGATCGTGTGCGCGTAGAACCACCACGCGTGGTACCAGTACCGCTTGAGCACGGCGTTGTAGACGCGCCGCGTCTCGGACTTCGGCATCACCCGGGCCACGGCTTCGACCTCGTCGCTCTTGGGCTTGCCCAGCGCCGCGCTCTTCGCGATCGTCACCCTGGGTGTGTTGTTGATCCGCTTGGTTTTCCACGAGCCGTCGTCGGTGATAACCAATAGCTTGCCGTCGCCGTCGGGCGCCCCCCAGACGGGCGTCGGCTTGGGCCGGCCGTCCTTGGTGAACGTGGTCAGCAGCAAGTACTTGGATTGAATGACGTCGGTGAAGCTGGGGGCCACTGCCTTGCCTTCCTACGGATTTGGCTGGATCGGAGCAATAGCAAGTCAATTGCCCGATCGGCCGACTTCCTAATCGCGGGCCGGTTCCGGGCTGGGCTAAGCTTTTGGGCGATTGCCCAAAACCGGCTCCCACCACCCCTTGCGGGAAAGACGTACAACATGACCGCATCCCGACGGCCGAAAGCGCGCGACTCCAACACTCGCGACATGCTGATCGACGCGACGATCCGGGTCATGGTCGAGGACGGATACGCCGCGGCGACCTCGCGGCGGGTGGCGAACGAAGCCGGCGTCAAGCCCGCCTTGGTCCACTATTACTTCCCCACCATGGACGAGTTGTATCTTGACGTCTTCCGGCGCGGGGCCGCCGCCTATCTGGAGCGCCAACAGCAAGCGCTGGCCTCCGACCGCCCACTTCACGCCTTCTGGGACACGCTCATCGAGCCGAAGGACACCCGACTGCTGCTGGAGTTCATGGGGCTGGCCAATCATCGCAAGGAGATCGGCGCCGAGATCGCCGCGTGGTCGGAGCGATGGCGCGAAACACAAACCGCCGCATTGAGTTTCATCGTTCGCGAACGCGGATTGGACCAGAGCGAGTTTCCGCCCGCCGGGATCGCTGTCATCATCGCCGCGATCGGTCGCATGCTCATCCTGGAACAGGCGCTGGGCACCACGGGCGGCCATGAGGAGGCCGTCGCCCTGGTCCACCGGCTCATCGACCGCTTCGAGCTGCAGAATTAGCCCCCGTCAGGGCAGCACAACCCGCAGGCGCTCCCAGCCGCGAACCGTGGACGTCGACGCCAATTGCGCTGTGTCGTAGTCGATGTCCCATTCGGGCCAACGGTTGAGGATCTCGTCCAGCGCGACGCGGCCTTCGAGGCGGGCCAGGTTGGCGCCCAGGCAGTAGTGCACGCCCTTGCCGAACGTGATGTGCGAGATGTTGTCGCGGCGGATGTTGTAGGTGTCGGGATCGGTGTAGCGGCGGGGGTCGCGATTGGCGGCGCCGAACAGCAGCAGCATGGCGCTGCCGGCCGGAACCGTCGTCCCGTAGCACTCGAAATCCTGTGCCATCCAACGGGCGACGTGGGGACCGGTCGGTTCGAACCGCAGGGTCTCGTCGACGGTGCGGGTCAACAGCGACCGGTCCCGGTATACCTCGCGGCGTTGATCGGGGTGCTCGGCGAGCACCTTGGCCAGCCAGCCGATCAGCCGGCCGGTCGTCTCGTTGCCCGCCCCGGCGACTACTTGCGTGTAGTGCAGCACCTCTTTGCGGGTCAGCTTGCGGTGCACGCCCCGGTCGTCGTCGAACTCGACGTTGAGCAGCGTCGTCATCAGGTCGTCGGATGGGTTCTTCGAACGCCATTCGACGTAATCTGCGTAGATCCGGCCGTCGGCGATGGAGTCGGCGTTGGCGACCTTGAGGGGCGCACCGGGCTTGGTGCGCAGATTGGCGTCATTGGCATCACGCACCGAAACCTGTTCGGATTCCGGGATTCCCAACAGCATCCCGATGACCCGCATCGGCATCATCGAAGCCAGCTCGGCGATGATGTCGAATCCGCCGGACCCGACGAGTGGGTCCAGGCACCGAACGCAGTACTGCCGGATCTGGTCCTCCAGGGCGGCCATCCGGCGTGGCGTGAAGACGCGGGACATCAGGCCGCGCAGCCTCGTGTGCTCGGGCGGGTCCTGAAACATCATCACGCCGCCGGGCATGTCGAACTTCGACTGCACCAGCTCGAGGATGTCGCTTCGCTTGCTGGAGAAGGCTTCCCAGTTGGCCAAGCCCCGCTCGACATCGGAATGCCGTGACAGCGCCCAGAAATCGTACTTTTCGTTGTAGTAGATCGGCGCTTCGTCGCGCAGCCGCGCATAGGTCGGATACGGGTCGGCATTGATACCGACGTCGTAGGGATCGTAATAGACGTCGGTGTCGTTGGTGACGGTCATCGATTTCCTCGCTTCGGGCAGCCGCCGGCATCCCCGCACCCATCGAGTTTTGGGCGATCGCCCAAAATTGTGGCGCAGGCCATGTCTAGCAGCATGTCCGCGAATCCGTCAAGGTCGCCGAGCCGATTTGGATCTGCAACTCATGCGCCCGGGCCGACTATTCGGACACCGAGATGCGGGCCGCCCTCGAGGTCAATCTGCCCGACTACGCCTCGGCCATCGTGACCGCCGACGCGGCCGTCGCCGCCATCACCGCTCTCTAGGCCGGACCCGTCAGGGCATCGACGTGGTAGCGGCTGGCGGTCCAGGGCGGCGAATCCGCGCTGGGCGTGAGGGTGATCGTCAGCTGCGCTTTGCCGGCGGTGACCGACTGCGGCACCAGATAGGTGTCATCCAGCCAGCGGTGAAAGGTGTTGCTGCGCGGCTGGAGCCACGTACCCGCGGCCAGACCATCCACCGCGACATCCGCCGATTGAAAACCGCTCGCCTGATCCGACGTGCGCCTCAGCAGGACACCGTGGTTGTCGGGATCAAGCTGGACATGGAAGGTGATCGCGCCCGCGGTGCTGCGGACCGAGCCGATGACGGGCAGGGTGTCCTCGGTGCCCTCGTACTCACTGACCAACAGCTGATCGGTGGCGTCGTCGTCGGTATAGCCGTGTAGGACACGATCGACGGGATCTGCGGGGCGGACGTCGTCGCTGCCGGTCAGGACCGCGCCCGGCTGCGTATAGAGGAAGGCGGTTGAGCTGTAGTCGGGTTGGACCATGTTGCGTTTGCCGTGCTCGATGCCGAAGCGCAGCGCGGAGTGGTACCCGATCGCGTCCGCCAGCATGATCCGGTAGACGGCGACGCAGTAGTCCGCGCACCCGCCGGTCGCCGTGCGCTGGTCGGGTTGACCGTTGAGCGGGTCGCTGAAGTGGGTGCCGTCTTTGAAGTACCAGCCCCCCTCGTAGAGGTCCTCGGTGCCGGTGCCGTACCACTGCGGGGATGCGGCGCCGTCGGTGTAGACCCGTTCGGCCCCTTCGAGAAAGTAAGGGGCGCCCTCACTGAACGCCGTTTTGGTCCGCCGGCCGCGGATGGTGTGGCTGACTCCGACGAATTTGCCGTGGCCCTGCTCGTCGGCGAACGCCCAGTCCTGACCCTGGAGGGTCGGGCCGGCGTGGGCGCGGGCGGTGAAGTAGCCGGCGCGACCGCCGGCCAGCGCCGCCGCCCATTGGGGGTCGGGTGTGGTGGTGACGTCACTGGCTATCCCCGGCGCCGTGGCGGCGGTGGTGTTGACGAGCGTGACGCGGGCCGTGTTCGCGAACGGCATCGGCCACCAAGCCCGCAAGACCAGTGGACCGTCGGGCTGCGGCGTGGCGGCGAACATCAGCGATCGCACGGGGTTGGCACCGAGTCCCGCGCCGAAGAACTCCCCGAGGGGCGCGTCGACCGTTGTCCGGCCGTCGAATTGGATCCGCAGGCGCAACCCGGCCAGGAATTCATCCGCCGGCCCCGGCAGCTGCAGTCGCAGCGCCGAGATGCTGCCCGGGCCGCTGGATTCGGCGATGGTCTGTTCGGTCCCCGCGGCAAGGTCGACGACCCGATTACTGTGTGTTGCAGGGCCGGTCGGCGGTTTGGGATCGGCGGTTCCCGCGGCGCGCAGAGTGTTGAGCACATCGAGCGCGGGATCGGTGGGCGAAAAAGTGTTTATCCCATCGGCATTCGCGAACTGGCGATAGTCGACGTGGTAATACTCCAGATGGGATGCGACGCTGATCCGCATCGATCGCCGATACGGCATCGGCACCTTGATATAGACCCCGCCCGGCGACTGGGCGGCGTTGGCCACCAGCGGCCACGCGAACGGTGCGCCCAGTTCACCGTCGACCAGGGACTGCAATGGCGCGTCGACGACGGTCTGCCCATCCAGCTCGATGCGGATGTTTCCGATGGCATGAACATTGCCCCCGTCGCGGGTAAACCAGATCGAATCAACCTCCCCGGCACCGCGATCCTCCGCGATGAGGCAGCCGGCACCACCCGACGCCAAACAGCCGCCGGTGCCGTTTCGGTTCCCGGTGGAAATGTCGAAATCACCGCCGCTGCGGTCGAAACTCGACACCTGCAGGGTCTGCGATTCGGTGTCCAGATAGGGCAGCCGATCCAATCGACGGTAGGTGTCCCAGCCGACCATCTTCTCGCCGAGGCCGGCGGCCGGAGGCTCGGCCGCAGCGGGTGCGATGACCCCGGCGCCGGCCCACAGCATCAGCGCGCAGGCCGCAATCCACGCTCGAGAAGCCACTGGCATGGCAACAGAGCTTACTTTTCTTGGCATCCAACTTCGCCCCTGGCGGCGCGAAACATATTTGCGGTGTTGCCCGTTCGCGCGACGCGACCGACGTCGGCTTCGCCGGTGGCGTTCTCCCGCTTAACGGGTATCCCGTCTCCCCCGAATACGTTTGGCGTCGTTCTCGATAGGCGGAAACCGCAGCCAAGGCGGGGCCTTGGACCGGCAAAAGATGCGGCCCGAAGAAATTCAATCAGTTGACGTAAATCGCCTTTATTTCACTGGATCCCATAGCATTCCGCATTGTACTCACGTAATATAACGCTCCTCGGGCGAAGCATTCCTTCTGGACGAATGGAGTGGTCATGTCTCGTTTGAAGTACAAAGTTGTTCTCGGCCTTTTTCTTGCCGCCACCGCGTTGACAACCTCGGGATGCATGGTGCCGATTACTATCGACTGCACTCCCGCGGGCCTCACCTGCACATAAGGCGCGCCCCGACTACTGGCGTCGCCTCAACCGGTACCCCTTCCCCTTATCGGCATTGGGTGCCAGTTCCTCGCACGGCCGAAGCCGATACCATCCCCTCGCGTATCGGACGACGCCGTGACAACACCGGCGCGGCCGCGGCTCGCGAAAGTGACTGGGCACCTAGGCTTTAGCGCTGCGCGTTGAGTCCTGTCCCGACCACTCCTCAGCGGGCGCGGCATCTCGGCGACGCGAGGGCGTGCGCACCCTTCGGGCCGTGCGCACGCCCGTCGCGAATTCGTTGGTGCCCTTTACACGGGTTCGCGGTAGACTGATCGCCTCAGCGAAACAGCGCTGGACGCGGTCGGCCCCGACACCCTGGCAGTTCGGGTAGGGGAATTCGTGTGGTTCGGGTCCACTTTCCTAATTCCCTGGGGCACAAGAGGTTCACTTCCGCGCACCCCCGGCGAATGATAGCGTTGAGACGCTCGCATGGGCAGGCGGTTCAGTCATGTGAGAGGGGTAACCGCGGGCCCATCGCGGGCGGCAAGCCCGTTACCTCGGGATGATCGGGTAACGGATTTCGGTTTATTTTTTCCCGTTTTTGCGATCCGTATCCCGGCTGGGCTGAACGCGTTTGGGCTCGCCGGGCATCTTCGGATAGTTCGGTGGATACGGCATGTCGCCGAGGCCACGCTCTTCGTCGGCCGCGGCCATCTCCAACAGCGGTGAGATCGACTGAGCGACATCATCCATTGCGGCCCAAGGGTCTTCCCGGCGCGAGACCAGTTCGGGCACGGTCGCCATGGTGTACTCGTCGGGCTCGGCGCCGGCCAATTCGTCCCATGTCAGCGGCATCGACACCGTCGCGATCGGCGTGCGCCGCACCGAATAGGCTGATGCCATGGTGCGGTCCCGGGCGTTCTGGTTGAAATCGACGAAGATGCGCTCGCCCCGTTCTTCCTTCCACCACGCCGTGGTGACGGCGTCGGGCGCGCGGCGCTCCACTTCGCGGGCCAGTGCGATGCCCGCGCGGCGCACTTCGATGAAATCCCAGTCGGTGGCGATCCGCAGGAAGACGTGGATCCCGCGGCCCCCGGATGTCTTCGGGTAGCCGACAAGACCGAGCTCGTCGAGCAGCGGCCGCAACACGTCGACCGCGACGGTGCGCGCCTGTTCGAAGGCGACGCCGGGCTGCGGATCCAGATCGATGCGCAGCTCGTCGGGGTGGTCGGTGTCCGGGCAGCGCACCTGCCACGGGTGCAGGGTGATCGTGCCCATCTGCGCCGCCCACACGATCGCGGCGGGATGGGTGACCTTCAGCGCGTCGGCGGTCCGTCCCGACGGAAACGTCACCTGGCAGGTTTCCAGGTAGTCGGGATGGTGCTGGGGAATCCGCTTCTGGTAGATCTCCTCGCCGTCGATGCCGTCCGGGAATCGCTGCAGGTGGCTGGGCCGGTCGCGCAGCGTGTCGAGCATGGGCCCGCCCGCGACGGCGCGGTAGTACTCGACCAGGTGGCGCTTGGTGCCCTTGGACCCCAGCTTGGGGAAATACACCTTGTCCGGATTGGTCAGGCGGACCGCAATGCCGTCGACTTCGAGCTCCTCTGCAGCAGCCATACCACCGATTCCAGCACAATCAGGCTATGGACCTCGCTGTCATGCCGCCGGTGTCGCCGATGCTGGCCAAGTCGGTTCGCTCGATTCCGCCCGACGCGTCGTATGAGCCCAAGTGGGACGGATTCAGGTCGATCTGTTTCCGCGACGGCGACGACGTCGAGCTGGGCAGCCGCAACGAGCGGCCGATGACCCGCTACTTCCCGGAGTTGGTCGCCGCCGTCAAGGCCGAGCTGCCGCCGCGCTGCGTGATCGACGGGGAGATCGTCATATCCACTACGCGAGCCACCGGCACCAGATTGGACTTCGAGGCGCTGCAACAGCGCATCCACCCGGCCGACTCGCGGGTGCGGATGCTGGCCGAGGCGACGCCCGCGTCCTTCATCGCGTTCGACCTGCTGGCGCTCGGCGACGAGGACTACACCCGGCGGCCGTTCAGCGAGCGGCGGGCGGCCCTCGTCGATGCGGTGGGCGGGCCGGGGCGTTCGATCCATGTCACGCCCGCCACGACCGATCTGAGCACCGCGCAGCGGTGGTTCGACGAGTTCGAGGGTGCCGGCCTCGATGGCGTGATCGCCAAGCCGCTGGACGTCACCTACCAGCCGGACAAGCGGGTCATGTTCAAGATCAAGCACGAACGGACCGCGGACTGCGTTGTCGCCGGCTACCGGGTGCACAAGTCCGGCGCCGACGCGATCGGGTCGCTGCTGCTGGGGCTCTACCAGGATGATGGGCAGCTGGCGTCGGTCGGCGTCATCGGCGCCTTCCCGATGGCCGAGCGGCGCCGGCTGTTCGCCGAACTGCAGGCGCTCGTCACCGACTTCACCGATCACCCGTGGAACTGGGCCGCCCACGAAGCCGGCGAGCGGACGCCCCGCAAGAACGAATACTCGCGGTGGAACGCCGGCAAGGATCTCTCCTTTGTGCCGCTGCGCCCCGAGCGTGTGGTCGAGGTCCGCTACGACCACATGGAGGGGCGGCGGTTTCGTCATACCGCGCAGTTCAACAGGTGGCGCCCGGACCGCGACCCGCGCTCGTGCACCTACGAGCAGCTGGAACAGCCGGTGACGTTCAGTCTCGGCGAGATCGTGCCGGGCCTCGGCCCGGGCTAGAACGGCGGCGGCTGGTTGCGTTCGGCGACACGTGCGGCGTTCAGCGAGCGTTCGGCATCGATGCGGCGGGCACGGTCTTGCTGACGGGTCCGCCGTCGCGCGGGCATCATGACGCCGCGATTGCCGGGAGGGCGGTATTGCCCTGGAGCGGTTGATAATTTGCCGGTTGGCGCGCAAAGGGTTGGAAAGAACAGTCGGCTGCCTGGCCGGGTGACGTAGCGGTGCCCCCTTGGCGATGTCCAAGCGATGGTGCCGTCGGGCCGTTGCTCGTCATGCCAGCCCGTCCAGAAAGTCTTCAATAGATGATGTTTTCGGCACAGGCATTTGAGGTTGGACGCGTGAGTCGGCCCGAGCGGGTAGGGCACCGTGTGGTCGATATCGGCGAACTCGGCGGGCCGGTCGCAACCGGGGAACCGGCAGGTCATATCCCGGCAGCGGATAAACCGTTCCAGCTCGGCCGATGGCCGGTATCCCGATTCGGGCGGGGCGTCGCCGGGATGGTGTACCGGCCGAACCTTCGCCCCACCGCGGACCAACTCGGCGACCAGCGCGGGAGAAATCACGCCGCCGCCGGTGATCAGAGCGGGAGGCTTGCGTTCGGCGGGCACGTCGGGTTCCGGGTCGGGCGTCAGAGCCTCGGCCAGGGTCATCTCCGGTGTGATGGGCGTGGAGGGCCGTTCTCCGCACATGTGCGGATCCGGGTCGGCGTCCAACGTCGACGCTTGGGCGACAACGTGAATCACCACGCTGCCGGCCCGCTCGTCGTCGGCGGTGCCGACCGGGCAATCGCGGTTGCCACATGCGCACGCGAGCCGATCCGCGTCGGCGGCAAGCGCACCCAACGCATCGGCACGCCGCTGGCCGAGGGTGCGCGGGTCGTCCTGGCAGACCGTGTGGGCCAGTTGCGACAGGCGCCGATCCAGCATGGCCGCATCGGTCGCGTAGAGCCGTCCCCACAGGTCCGCGGTGCCCGACTCGTCATCGGCCTGGTTGATGACCACGTCGCGGGCGCGGGCGCCAGTGCGGGTGCGCCGCAAAGCTCCCGGATCGTGTTGGTCCACCACGGCGTCGATCGCTTGTGCGGTTTTGTTCGCCGTCATCGGCCCGAAGCCGGTCGCATCCTCGGCCAGCATCGCATCGACCAACCGGAGCGATTCTGGGTCTTTGATCAGGTCGGTGCGCCAGACAATCGTCGCCGCCAGCCTGGCACTGACGGCGCCCTCGGCGAACAACGCTGCCACCCGCGGCAACCGATCACGCAGGGCCACAGCAAGATACATCTGTCCCGAGGCCATGGCGTGGCCGATGTTCTGCGCGGCGGCCACCTCCGCCGCCATCGCATCCCAGTTGTCACATGACCAGTGCGCGCAGTCGGTGGGACCGTTGGCGTGGCGGTGCACCAGTTCCGCGGTAGCCGCCAGCCGGCGCGCCGCGGCCGCCGCCTCGATCCGCGCGCATTCGGCGATCGCGGTCACCACTGTCGCGTCATCGGCGCATGCCAGCGCCTCGGCACTCGGTAACTCGCAATCGAACATGCCTTCGACTGTAGCCGTGCACCCGGACACGAAACCCAGCCCAAAAGTCAGCTTGTGGACGAACTTCCAACTGTGGATAACTTCGAATGCGCGCGTTTAACGCCCCGCCGAAGCGGGCACGCGGCCCGCATGTCAGTCACAGCCTTTCAAGATTTGCCGTTGGCCGATCGCGACCGGAAGTGGGAAGGCGACGCGGCCGAGAAGCGGGTCCGCAAGTGGGCCGGCGCCGAGGATGCCCCCAACCAGAAGTACCGCGACGCCCACGTCTGGTACGACGGCGACAAGAAGGACAACTTCACCGGGTACAAGCTCCTGATCGCCGACGTCATCGGCGGCACCCTCAAGGCGGTGCCCCGCGGGGTGATGGCGGCCGGCGCGATCATGGACGGTGCGCGCGGCGGCATCGACGTGCCCGACTCCGACGTCGATCGGATCAAAAGCCACCTGGCGAAGTACTACAGGAAGATGGACGAAAGCCCGCCCTGGGACCGCTGATCAGGTCGCGAGCACGAGCTCCGACAGCCCGCGCAACGTGACGTTGGTCTTGTACTGCGGTTCGCCCTCCAAGCGCGCGTTCGGGAAGCGCGCGGCCACCGCCGCCAGCGCCACGCCGGCCTCCAACCGGGCCAGCGGCGCGCCCAGGCAGTAATGCGCCCCGCGACCGAAGCCCAAGTGCCGCATGGTTTTCCGATCCGGATCGAACACGTCCGGGCGATCGTATTCGGCGGGATCCCGGCTGGCGCCGGCGAGCAACAGCATCATGACGTCACCCGCGGGCACCTCGATGCCGCCAATCACCATGTCGGCGAGCGCAATCCGGCCCACCAGCTGTACGGGCGGGTCATAGCGCAGGGTCTCCTCCACGATCGCCGAAGCTCGGTCGGGGTCGGCGCCCAGGGCTGCCCACTGGCCGGTGTTGCGCAGCATGGCCAACACGGCGTTCCCGATGAGGTTCACCGTGGTCTCGTGCCCGGCGATGAGCAGCAGGTTGCACGTGGAGACGATCTCTTGTTCGGTCAGTTGATCGCCCGACTCCTCGACGGCGATCAACCCCGACAGCAGGTCGTCGCCGGGTCGTGAGCGGCGCTTGTCGATCAGGCCGTGGAAGTACTCACGCAGCCAGGTGCCGGCCTGTTGTCGCTCATTGGCGACCTCCTCCGGCACACCGGTGATCGTCGAAAACGGGTCCAGCGCCTGGGCCAGCAACGCCGACGCGCGGCTGAACTGCGGCTCGTCGTCCAGCGGCACACCGAGCAGCCGGCAGATCACCGCGACCGGCAGCGGATAGGCGAAATCCTCGACGACTTCGAATCGTCCTTTTTCGGCGACCCGGTCGAGCAGTCCGTCGACCAGCGAGCTGATGTCGGGTTGCATCGCGCTCACCACCCTCGGCGCGAATGCCTTGCTGACCAGCTTGCGCAGCCGGGTGTGATCGGGCGGGTCGAGGAACAAGAAACCCGGTGGGCCTTGCCGGGCCGGCGTCGTGCCGGACTCCGCCTGCCGCTTCGCGACGGTCGAGTTGACGTTGTCGCTGCTCGACGACGGGTGGCGCAACACCTCGTCGCAGTCGCGGTAACTCAAGAAGACCGCCAGGTTGGCGTCCGGCAGCTGCAACGGTCCGCGGTCACGAAACTGCGCGCAGAGCCGGTACGGGTCGGCCCGGTTGGCGGGGTCCAGCAGCTGCAGCAACAGCCCTTGGGATTCGGCGGCCTCGGTAGGGGCGGTCGTCATCCTGACATTGTGCCCGGAGTCTGATCCGTCGCATCCCACCCTGCTCAGCGGCGCAGGAACGCCGCGATGTGGCCGGCCAGTTCTTCGCCGGCGTCTTCCTGCAGAAAGTGTCCGGCGCCGCGGATCACCGGGTGGTCGATCCCTTGCGCGCCGCGCATCTCGCGCTGGAAGATCGCGGCCATCGGCCCGGTAATGGGGTCGCTGTCACTGAAGGCGACCAGCATGGGCGTCGGGCTGACCGACAACTTGGTCCACGCGGCCTTGTTGGCCGCCGCGGCGGGGTCCTCCGGTGACGTGGGCACCAGCCCGGGCATGGCCCGCGGGCCGGTGCAGTATTCGTCAGCGGGAAACGGCGCGTCGTAGCCCGCACGTTCGGCGTCGCTCATCTGCCGGCGACAGCCGCCCTGCACGAACGCGCCGATGTCCAGCGCCGGCGCCGACGTGATGGCCTCCCGGAAGCGCCACCAGATGTCGGCCATCGGCTGATCCCCGTTGGGCAGCCCGGTGTTGGCGACGACCACCCGGGCGAACCGTTCGGGATGCTCTGCGGCGAGCCGCAATCCGATCAGCCCGCCCCAGTCCTGACCGACCAAAGTGACGTTGCGGAGGTCGAGGACGTCGAACGCCAGCGCGCGCATCCATTCGACGTGGCGCGCATAGCTGTGGTCGTCGAGCCGGGTGGGCTTGTCCGAGCGGCCGAACCCGACGAGGTCCGGGCAGATGACCCGGTGACCCTCGGCCACCAGTATCGGAATCATCTTGCGGTACAGGTAGGACCACGACGGCTCGCCGTGCAGCATGAGAATCGGATCGGCGTTCTGTGGGCCGTCTTCGATCCAGGCCACGCGCAACGTGCCGCCGTCATCGTCGGACAGTTCGCAATACCTTGGCGGGTAAGGGAAATCAGGAACCGCGTCGAATCGGTCGTCGGGTGTGCGCAGCGTCTGCATTTCAGGTCCCTTCGGATAGTCCGGCGATAGCCGGATCGGCCATCAAGCGGTCGAGAAAAGCGTGCTGGCCCTTCAGCAACTTGGTGCGCGCCGCCACCACCGCGAACCAGCCCACCCGATCGACCTCGGGAAACTCCCGCAGCGTGCCCGACCCCTTTGGCCATTCCAGTTCGAAAGTGTTGCTGCGCGCGTCGGTGACGTCGAGGTCACTGTGCACGCCGAAGGCGGTCACCACCTTGCCGCCGGATTGCTTGAGCTGACCGAGATCGACGCGCGGCCCGGCCGGCACCGACAAGCCCAGCTCCTCGGAGAACTCGCGCTGCGCGGCCGCCCAGGGGTCCTCCCCCTCGGGGTACTCGCCCTTCGGGATCGACCACGCGCCGTCGTCCTTGCGGACCCAGAACGGTCCGCCCGGATGCGCAAGCAACACCTCGACGACGCCGTCGCGGATCCGGTACAACATCACCCCCGCGCTCAGCTTCGGCATCGACTTCTATTCTCCCACAGCGCGTTCCAGATCCTTCAGCGAGGATTCCAGATGCGGTAGCAGACGCTGCAGGTGCGGCACGCTGCGTCGGCATCCCACCAGACCGAAGTCCAGATTGCCGGCGTTGCTGGCCAGGGTGATGTTCAGCGCCTGGCCGTCCAACGCGATGGACAGCGGATAATTGCCGTCGAGCCGGGCTCCCCCGTAGTAGATCGGCTCCGTGGGTCCCGGCACGTTCGAAATGATGATGTTGAACGGGGGCGACGTCGATGCCACCCAGCCCGGGACCGCCGCCAACGCCAACGCCGACGTGTTGACGGCCGACAGCGCGAGCGCCTGCAACCGCGGCAACTGCGAGAAGACTTTCTTGTTGCTGCGCATCGAATCGCTGATGGTCAACAGACGCTGCGCAGGATCGTCGGCGTCGGTCGCGAGGTTGCACAGGATGGCGCCGACCATGTTGCCGCCGGCGTCGGCCTCTTCCTCGGTGCGCAGGCTCACCGGGACCATCGCGATCAGCGGCGTGTCCGGCAGCGCGTTCTGCTCGAGCAGGTAATAGCGCAGCGCCCCCGAGCACATCGCCAGGACGACGTCGTTCACTGTGACGCCCGCAGCCCTCTTCACGCTCTTGATGCGGTCCAGCGACCACGACTGTGCGGCGCAGCGGCGAGCGCCACCGATCTTGACGTTCAACATGGTCTTCGGCGCCCCGAAAGGCAACGTCAGTTGCTGCTCGAGCAGCGCCGCGCGCGCCAACCCAATTGTCGAGGGGGCAAGCGCTGCAAGGGATCCCGCCGTACGGGCCAACGAACTCAACGGAGATGACGGGCTGGGTTTGCGCTTGGGTTTGCGCAGGCTCCACGGGGCACGGATCTCGGGGTCGTCGGGATCGGTGGTCAGCGCGCGCTGCATCAGCTTCTGCGCCGACACACCGTCGATCAGGGCGTGGTGAACCTTGGTGTAGATGGCGAACCGGCCGTCTTTGAGGCCCTCGACGATGTGTGTCTCCCACAGGGGCCGATGACGATCCAGCAGGCTGCTGTGCCACCGCGAGGTCAGCTCGAGCAATTCGCGGACCCGTTTGGGTGAGGGCAGCGCCGAACGCCGGACGTGGTAGTCGACATCGATGTCGTCGTCGTAGGACCAGCCCAGGTTTGCGATACCGCCGACGAACTTCGCGGGATGCTTGCGAAACGTGGGCTGAAAGTCCCGCTGGGCGGCCAGTTGCTTGTGCAGCTCACGGGCGAAGCCGCGCCCGGCGCCCGGCGGCGGCTCGAACAACTGCAAGCCTCCGACGTGCATGGGATGTTCGCGAGACTCACCCAAAAGAAAGATCGCGTCGGTCGGCATCATCAGTTCCATCCACCCATTAGACCGCGACTGGCGCCAGCGTGTGGATGTCTGCCCAGATCGGCGATGAGCCGATCTGCCGCCGGTTAGTCAGCCACGACCGACCACGTCGACGTCGCGATCAGGTCTCCGCGGTCCAGACCCGCGGCGCGATGCTCGTGCACCTTGGCATACTCCTGCGTGGTCACCATGTCGATGAAGGCCTGGGGCGTCGGGTATTCGACGATGAGAATCACGTCCCACCAAGGCCGTTCGCCCTCGCCGATCACGACCGACGGCGCTCCCCCGGCGTAGCGCAGGGTGGCGCCCACGCGTTCGAGATGCGGAACGACTTCCTGGCCGTATTGCAGGTAGCTCTGAAGGCCGCCCTCGGGTTTGAACTTCAACAGGTTGACCATCACCACCGGCGCGTCGGCGGGTCGCGCCGCCAGCACGGCGAGCTGTTCGGCAGTCGGTTCCAGGCTGCTCACGTGAATCTCCTTGCCCTAGCTGTGTTCTGGAAGCACGCCGACCGGGATCAGAGCAGGTCGGTGATCGTCTTCAGGCCCGCGTCGTACAGGACCCCGGGCAGCATCCCGCCGTCGCATTCGATGGTGGTGCCGTTGACGAAGTCGGCCTGCCCGCTCGCGAGGAACACGCAGACCCGCCCCACCTCCGCGGGCTCGCCGGCGCGGCGCAGGGGGACGGCGGCGAAGTACTTCTCGCCGGTCGGATCGTCCTTGGGCAGCACGAACGATCGGAAATTTTCGGTCATCGTCGGCCCCAGTGCCACGCAGTTGACGCGCACCTTCGGGCCCCACTCCTCGGCCAGTGATCGCGTGAGGTGGTTGAGCCCGCTTTTGGCCGCGCCGTAGGAGACCAGCGTCGGCGATCCCGCCGGATGTCCCGCACCGCTGGAAATGTTGATGATGGCGCCGACGCCGTCCTGGGTCTGCATCTGCCGGTAGGCGCGGATGGCGAACCACAGCGGGCTGATGAGGTTCATCTGCACCGCGAACGCATGGAAGAGCGCGGTGCGCGCGTACTCGTCGTCGCTGGCGGGTGCGCCCTGGATGCGTTGCACCAGTTCGGGAATGCCCTCGGCATGCGGCGCCGGAACGGTGCCGCCGGCGTTGTTGACCAGGATGTCGACCCGGCCGTGGGCGGCCACGACGTCCGCGACGAAGGAGTCGATCGAGCGATGGTCACCTTGGTCGCAGACCTTCTGGAAAGCGCGGGGCGCCCAGTCTTTTTCGATGCCGGGGAGGCCATCGAGCGGCGAACGGGAGCAGCCGATTACCGTCGCGCCCGCCCGCAGCAGCTCGTGGGCGATGCCGACGCCCACGCCGCGGCTGGTGCCGGTCACGATCGCGATCTTCCCGTCGAGGACGCTCATCAACAGACCTTTCCCGAACCGCCGATCATTGACAGTCACTGTCAGCAAGTCATAGCCTGCCATTTTGTTCGTCGATGTGTAAAGGCCGCGCACTGCCGTCCGGGAGGTCAATGATGAGTAGCCCGTCCAAGCTTCGTGTCATCCAGTGGGCCACCGGGGGTGTGGGTAAGGCGGCGATCCAGTGCGTCCTCAATCACCCGCAGCTGGAACTCGTCGGGTGCTGGGTGCACAGCGCGGACAAGAACGGGGTCGACGTCGGGCGGATCATCGGCACGCAGGACCTGGGTGTCACCGCGACCACCAGCATTGACGAGGTGCTGGCGCTGGACGCCGACTGCGTCATGTACAGCCCGCTGATACCCAACGACGACGAGGTCATCGCGATCCTGCGGTCCGGCAAGAATGTCGTCACACCGGTTGGGTGGGTCTATCCCGATCCGGCCAACCCCCGTCACCAGGCCGTCGCCGACGCCGCGGCGGAAAGCGGTGTGACGCTGCATGGTTCGGGGATCCATCCCGGGGGGATCACGGAGCGATTCCCGCTCATGGTGTCCTCGCTGTCGTCCGCGATCACGCACGTGCGCGCCGAGGAGTTCTCCGACATCCGCACCTACAACGCACCCGACGTGGTGCGCCACATCATGGGGTTCGGCGGCACCCCGGAGGAAGCCACCCAAGGACCGATGGCCGGGCTGCTCGACGGGGGCTTCAAACAGTCGGTGCGAATGATCGCCGACCACATGGGATTTCGCATCGACCCCAACATAAGAACCATCCAGGACGTCGCCGTGGCGACCGCCGAGATCGACTACGACCCGTTCCCGATCACCGTCGGAACCGTGGCGGCGCGCCGCTTCCGCTGGCAAGCGCTGGTCGATGGCGAGCCGGTCATCACCGCCGCGGTCAACTGGCTGATGGGTGAGGAAAACCTCGATCCCGCCTGGGATTTCGGGGGGCGTGGCGAACGCTTCGAGGTCGAGATCACCGGGGACCCCGACGTGAACCTGACCTTCAAGGGGCTGCAGCCGGAGACGATCGCCGAAGGGCTGATCAAGAATCCGGGCGTCGTGGTCACCGCCAACCACTGCATCAACGCCGTTCCCGACGTCTGCGCCGCGGAACCGGGCATCAAGACCTACCTCGACCTGCCGTTGTTCGCCGGCCGGCCGGGCCCGAACCTCGCGGCGGGCACGCCATGATCCTCGGCGACGTGTCGTTCTGCCACCTCGTCGTCGGCGTCACCGACATGGACCGCGCGCTGGCGTTCTACCGGGATGTCCTCGGCATGGACGTGGTCTTCGAAACGCTCATCTCCGGAGAGCCCTTCGACGCGGTGTTGCACGCGACCCGCAAGCAGGAGGGCCGCGTCGTCGGCGGCCTGCTGGGTGGGCTGATGATCGAGCTGCTGTCGATCGGCGCCACGCCGACCGAACACAAACAGCGACGGGGCATCACGGGGATCCACAACGTCTCGCTGTCGGTGACCGACCTCGACGACACCCATCGCCGCATCGTCTCCGCCGGTTACACCCCCGACCAGGAGCCCTTCGAGATCGGCGGTGTCCGAATGTTTTTCGTCAAGGATCCCGACGGGACGCCGGTGGAGTTCATCGAACTGCCCAACGGGGCACGGAGCACCTACGAGATGCACCGCGGCGTACAACTGCAGATGGGACCCGCCGAATGAGCTACAGCCACCCCGATTCGATGCGCGGGCACGTCGCGATCGTCACCGGCGCCGCCCAGGGCGTCGGCAAGGGCGTCGCCACCGCGCTGCTCGAGCGCGGCGCGGCCGTGCTGCTGGTCGACATCCAAGAGCAAGCCCTCGCGGCGACCACCGCCGAACTCGAGGCGATCGGGACGGTGGAACGGCTCGTCGCCGACCTGCGCGACCCCGACAGCGCACAGCGGATCGCGGCCGCGGCGATCGACGCCTTCGGCGCCGTGCATGGTCTGGTGAACAACGCGATCGCCACCAACGAGCCCAAGGCGTTCGTCGACATCACCACCGAAGACCTCGCGCTCGGCTACGACGTGGGCCCCCGGGCGACTTTCCTGCTCATGCAGGCCGTACACCCGCTGATGGTCAGACAGGGGGGCGGCTCGATCGTCAACCTCGGCTCCGGGACGGGCACGGGCGGCGAGCCCAAGTGGGGCGGGTACGCGGCCGCCAAGGAAGGCATCCGCGGACTGTCCAAGGTCGCGGCGCTCGAATGGGGACGCGACAACATCCGCGTCAACGTCATCTGCCCGTTCGCGGAGTCGGATGGCGTCAAATACTGGAAGTCCTTCGCGCCCAAGGAATACGAGAAGGCCGTCGGGCGCGTCCCGATGAAGCGCATCGGCGACGTACGCACGGACGTGGGCGCGCTGGTCGCGTTCCTGCTAGGCAGTGACGCGACGTTCATCACCGGGCAGACCATCCACGTGGACGGCGGGATCGGCAGCTTCCGGTGACCTCTCCCACCAGACCAGAGTCGCTTCGCGATCGGCAGCGCGCACAGATCCGCGCCGACATCCGGCGCGCGGCCTTCCGGCTGTTCGTCGAGCGTGGGTATGACGCGGTGACCACCGAAGAGATCGCCACGGCAGCAGGCGTTTCCCCGCGCACCTTCTTCCGTCACGTGCCGGCAAAAGAGGAGCTGCTGCTTGCGCCCGTGCGCTACGGCGGCGCCGCGATCGTCAATCTCCTCGAAGGCCGCCCGGCCGCCGAATCGCCCGACATCGCGCTGATCAACGCCATCATCACCCGCACCCGCTCGTTCGACCAGACCGACACCGAAGAATGGCGTGAGGCGCTGCTGGTAGTCCCCGACCTGCTCGACAAGGTCACGGTGCACCGGCCCGCCGACAAGGAGCGGGCCACCAAGCTCATCGCCGAGCGGATGGGCGTCGACCCGGCCGTCGACCTCCGTCCCGGCTTGCTCGTGCAAATCGCCTTCGCCGCAGCCGATTACGCCTTCCAGCAGTGGGTACGGCAATCCGGAAATCCCTGGCCGCTCGACCGCTACGTCACCGAGGCGCTCGACGCGGTCAAGAGTCCGCACTGGAAGCGGAAGTGACCGGGGACAGCGTCGCTACAACACCTCGGGGTTAGCGATCCGGATCGGCTTCCCGTCCAGCCAGGCCACCACTGACTCCACGGTGTCGGAGTAGAAGGCGCCGAGCATCTCGCGGGTGACGTACCCCAGGTGCGGAGACAGCGTCACATTCGGGAGCCGCCGCAACCGGTGATCACTGGGCAGGGGCTCGATGTCGTACACGTCCAGCCCGGCACCGGCGATACGCCCGGACTCCAACGCGGCCAGTAGGGCCGCCTCGTCGACGATCGGGCCTCTGGACGTGTTGATCAGGTAGGCGTGCGGCTTCATCGAAGCCAGCTCGGACGCACCGACCAGCCCCCGGGTGCGCTCGGAGAGCACCAGATGGATGGAGACCACGTCGGAGGCCTCGAACAGGACCGCCTTCTCCACCCGCCGGGCGCCCACGCTCGCGGCGGTGTCCTCGGTGAGATTCTGGCTCCACGCAATGACGTCCATGCCAAACGCCTTGGCATACTCCGCCATTCGCTTGCCGACCCGGCCCAGACCGAGCAGGCCGAGCGTCTTGCCCGCCAGCGTCATGCCCGCGGCGCTCTGCCAGCCGCCGTCGCGCATGTTGCGATGCTCTTCTGCCAGCCGGCGCACCGTTGCGATCATCAAGCCCCAGGCGAGTTCCGGCGTCGCATCGCGCATCGCCCTGAATCGGGGAAGCGCAAAATCGGAATGGGCGACCGCGACCCCGCGCTCGGTGGCCGCGCCCATGTCCAGGTTGGGCAGGCTCGTGCCGACGATGGTGATCAGCTTCAGGTTCGGCAGCCGCGCGATCAACGTCGACGGAAACGCCATCCGCTCGCGCAGGGTGCACACCACATCGAACGGCCGCAGCGCTTCGGCGGCCGCGCCTTCGGAGAGGTGGCGGTCGAAAACGGTTACGTCAGAGCGCATCTGCACCGGCGCCCAGTCGGCGACCTGCAAGGCCACCCCGGCGTAGTCGTCGAGTATCGCTACTTTGGGCACGCATTTTCCCCGATCGACGGCATGGCTCACTGGATCATTGCGTTGCCGCGCCCGTCAAGACCGGGCACTGTGTACCCATGGGCGTTGTGGTGATCGGCCAGATAGCGCGCGATCTGGTGCTGCGTACCGATGGGCCGCCGACGACCGACGATTCCGCCACGATCCTGCAGCGCAAGGAGTTGCTCGGCGGCAAGGGCGCCAATCAGGCGGTGGGCCTGGCGCAGCTGGGTGTACCGGTCGCGCTCATCGGGGTGGCCGGTGACGACGACGTCGGGGAGTCGGTACTGGCGCAGGCCCGGGGGGACGGCATCGACGTCGGCGGCGTTGCGCGTCGCGGCACCACAGCCCTGTTGATCGACGTGGTCCCAAAACCGGCGGAACGCATGCTCCTCGAAGACGTGCCGGAAAGCTCGCTGGTTCAGGTCGCCGACCTCGATCGGTCAGCCTCGTTGTTCGACACCGGCGATACCGTGTCCATTCAGCTGCAGCAGCCGCCGACCACCGCGTTGGAAGCGGCGCAACGCGCGCGGCGGCGGGGGCTGCGCGTGGTGGCTGACGGCGCGCCCGCCCCGCACGTTCGGGCCGACCTGCTCGCGGCGGTCGACGTGATCCGCGCCGACACCACGGAAGCCTCACTCATCGCGGGCCGCGAAATCACCACGGCGAAGCAGGCGTTCGAGCTGGCCGACAACCTGTTGACCTGCGGTCCGGGACTGGTTGCCATCGCGGTTCCGAAGGTCGGTGACCTCGTGTCGTGGCGCGGCGGCAGCCAGCTTTTCGAATTCGCCGACGTCGACGTGATGGACCCGACCGGCGCCGGCGACGCGTTCGTGGCCGGTCTGATCGCCGCGCTGCGTGATGGCGCCACACCGCCGGAGGCCGGCGAGCTGGCGGCCGCGGCCGCCAGCTCCACGGTCCAGCGCCTCGGCGGCCGGCCCGACCTCAGCGCGCTCAGGGCGTGATCGCCGGCGGATACGGCAGATCGGTGGTGCTGTGCGGGTCGACGTACACAGGGTGGCCGAGGTAGGGAAACGCGCGTTGCGGGCAGGCGGGCCGGTCGCAGATCTTGCAGCCGGCACCGATCGGCACGATCGACTCGGCGTCGGCCAAATCGATGCCGACCGAGTAGATCAACTTCTCCGCGTGCGCGATGTCGCATCCCAGTCCGATCGCGAAACTCTTGTCCGGGCCCAGGTATCGGCTCGGCTCCGTGGTGGTGGTCCGCGCCACCCAGAAGTAGGTGCGCTGGTCTGGCATCTGCGCGACTTGCGTCAAAAACTGGCCGGGCCGCGAAAACGCATGATGGACCACCCATAGCGGACAGTTGCCGCCGACGCGGGAGAAGTGAAAGGCGGTGGCGGACTGGCGCTTCGAGATGTTCCCGGCGCTGTCGGTGCGGACGAAGATGAACGGCACGCCCCGCGCGTTCGGGCGCTGCAGCGTGGACAGCCGGTGGCAGATGGTTTCGAAGCCCACCTCGAATCGCCTTGCCAGCTGGTCGATGTCGTAGCGGACGACCTCGGCCGCGTCGAGGAATCTCAGGTACGGCAGCAGCAGGGCGCCGGCGAAATAGTTGGCCAGCCCGATGCGCGCCACACCGCGGGCGTCGTCGCTGAGTTGGTCGTCGCCGGCGATGATCCCGGTGATCAACCCGGGCTGGGTGAGCAGGGCGATCTGGGTGGCGAGTTGAAAGGCACGCTGGCCCGGATGCAGCCACCGAGCCAGGTACACGGTTTTCGATTCGGGCGCGAACAGGCGCTTGGAGTTGGGATCCAACAGCTGACCGTCGTCGATCACCACCGAGACGCCGAGCTGTTCGGCGAGCAGTTCGGCGAGCTGACCGTCGAGTCCGCCGATTCGCAAGTGGTTCTTGGTGAACAGCTCTTCGGCCGCGAGGTCCAGTTCGCCGATGTAGTTCTTGCGGTCGTAGAAGAAATCGCGGACCTCTTCGAACGGCATGGGTTGCTGGGACAGCGACGACGCGTCCGAGACTTCCGAATTCGCGCGGCTGTGCAGGGCTTCCAGGTCCGCCGTCGTGTCGTGCAGCCGCCGGTGCAGGTTGACCAGGGTCTGGCCGATCGCGGGCATGCGGGCGACGAGCTCCTCGACCTGCCCCACCGTCGCGGGCGCCTCGGCGAGCACCTCCCGCAGGTCGGAAATCAGCCGGGCGTCGGACTCCGGTGCGAAGTACTGGCTCGGCAGGTCGAATCGTTCGGTGAGGGTGAGCAATACCGGAACGGTGATCGGGCGCTGGTCATTCTCCAGCTGGTTGACGTAACTGGTCGACAGCCCCAGGACGCGCGCCAGCGCCACCTGGGTCAGCCCCTGTTCCTCGCGCAGTCGCCGTAGCCGTGCGCCGGCGAACGTCTTCGCCACGGATGCCACCGTACGCCCAACCCCTTTCACAACATTCGCAAATCCAGGCGGATAAGGACACAAGATTACGCTCTTACAGGGGATTTACGGGGTCTCTAGCCCTGCGTACTGTGCGAGTTATGCGCATTCATGATGTTCGGACCCGTCGTAGCGCCGACGACTTCCCTCGTAGGGAACACCTGGCGTGGAAGATCGCCGAGGTCGCGGCCGATCCGGTCGCCGTGCCCGCCGAGGTCGAGGCGATGGTGATCAACCGCATCATCGACAACGCCGCGGTCTCGGCGGCCTCACTGGTGCGGCGGCCGGTGGCGGTCGCGCGGGCTCAGGCGCAGGCACATCCCGCCGTGGCCAAGGGCGCCAAGGTTTTCGGTATCGAGGGTGACTACTCCCCCGGGTGGGCGGCCTGGGCGAACGGCGTCGCGGTACGCGAATTGGATTTCCACGACACGTTTCTGGCCGCCGAGTACTCGCATCCGGGTGACAACATCCCCGCTCTGGTGGCGGTGGCGCAGCAGCTGGGGATCGGCGGTGCCGACCTGATCCGGGGCATCGCGACCGGCTATGAGATCCAGATCGACCTGGTCAAGGGAATCTGCTTGCACGAGCACAAGATTGACCACGTCGCCCACCTGGGTCCGTCGGTAGCCGCTGGGCTGGGCACGATGTTGGGCCTGGACAAGGAGACCATCTACTCTGCGATCGGGCAGGCGCTGCACCTGACGACGTCGACCCGGCAGTCGCGCAAGGGGCTGATCTCGAGCTGGAAGGCGTACGCGCCCGCCTGGGCGGGGAAGGTCGCCATCGAGGCCGTCGACCGCGCCATGCGCGGCGAGAGCGCGCCGGCCCCGATCTGGGAGGGCGAGGACGGCGTGATCGCCTGGCTGCTTTCGGGGCCCGAGCACACCTATCACGTCCCGCTGCCCGAGCCCGGCGAGCCCAAGCGGGCCATTCTGGACAGCTACACCAAGGAGCACTCGGCTGAGTATCAGAGTCAGGCGCTGATCGACTTGGCCCGCCGGATGCGCGAACGGATCGGCGATCTGGACCAGGTCGCGACGATCGTGCTGCATACCAGCCATCACACGCACTACGTGATCGGCACCGGCTCGGGCGATCCACAGAAGTTCGACCCGGACGCCTCCCGCGAGACGCTGGATCACTCGGTGATGTACATCTTCGCGGTCGCGCTGCAGGACGGCACCTGGCATCACGAGCGCTCGTATGCGCCGCAGCGGGCGCACCGGCCCGACACCGTCGAGCTGTGGCACAAGATCTCGACGGTCGAGGATCTTGAGTGGACGCGGCGCTACCACTCCGCGGATCCGGCGGAGAAGGCGTTCGGCGCGCGCGCCGAGGTCACCCTCAAAAACGGTGAGGTCATCGTCGACGAGATCGCCGTCGCCGACGCTCATCCGCTGGGAGCGCGGCCGTTCGAGCGCAAGCAGTACATCGGAAAGTTCACCGAGCTGGCCGAGGGCGTGGTCGCCGAAGCCGAACAGCGGCGGTTCTTGGCCGCGGCCGAAGCCCTTGCCGACCTGCAGGCGGGCGCCCTGGGCGCGCTCAACATCACGGTCAGTCCGCTGGTGCTCGACAAGGCGCCGACGATCCCGCCGGGGATCTTCTGATGAGTGGCCTGATCGCCGGCGCCGTGCCGGCCAGTGACAAGCGGGCGCGCTTCCGCGCCGCGCTGGAAAGTGGTCAGCTGCAACGGTTCCCGGGCGCCTTCTCACCGTTGGTGGCCAAACTCGTCGCAGAGCTCGGGTTCGACGGCGTGTACGTGTCCGGGGCGGCGCTCGCCGCCGACCTCGGCCTACCCGACATCGGCCTGACCACCCTGACCGAGGTCAGCGGGCGCGGCGCCCAGATCGCGGCCGTGACCGACCTGCCCACCCTGATCGACGCCGACACCGGCTTCGGCGAGCCGATGAACGCGGCGCGCACCGTGACGGTGCTCGAGGACGCCGGGTTGGCCGGCTGCCACCTGGAGGACCAGGAAAACCCCAAGCGCTGCGGGCATCTCGACGGCAAGGCCGTGGTGCCGCCCGGCGAGATGACCAAACGGCTGCGGGCCGCCGTCTCCGCGCGGCGCGACCCGAATTTCATCGTCTGCGCCCGCACCGATGCCGCCGGCATCGAGGGGGTGCCGTCGGCGATCGAACGCGCCAAGGCCTACGCCGACGCGGGTGCGGACCTGATCTTCACCGAAGCCCTGTACAGCCCAACGGAATTCGAGCGATTCCGCGCCGCGGTGGACACGCCGTTGCTGGCCAACATGACCGAGTTCGGCAAGTCGCCGCTGCTGACCGCGCAGCAGCTGTCCGACATCGGCTACAACGCGGTGATCTACCCGGTCACCACGCTGCGGCTGGCCATGCACGCCGTCGAGATCGGCCTTCGTGAAATCGCCGAGACGGGAACACAATCCGGGCTGACCGACCGGATGCAGCACCGCAGCCGGCTCTACGAATTGCTGCGCTACGCCGATTACAACCAATTCGATTCCGACGTCTACAACTTCGCGATTTGAAACTTCCGCCCCGCTAAGGAGTCCCGCCATGAGCACCGTCGAAGACAACAAGCCCCGCATCTACAAGGGCCTGGCCGGCGTCGTCGTCGACACCACCGCCATCTCCAAGGTCGTCCCGGAGACCAACTCCCTGACCTACCGCGGGTACGCCGTGCAGGACCTCGCGGCCACGTGCAGCTTCGAGCAGGTCGCCTACCTGCTGTGGCACGGCGAGCTCCCCGACGAGCAGCAGCTGGCGCTGTTCACCCAGCGGGAACGGGCGGCCCGGCGGCTGAGCCGGTCCCAGCTGTCGCTGTTGACCAAGTTGCCCGACACCTGCCACCCCATGGACGTGGTGCGCACCTTCATCAGCTCGATGGGCGCCGAAGACCCCGACGAGGATGACAGCAGCCCGGCGGCCAACTACGCCAAGGCGTTGCGGATGTTCGCGGTGCTGCCCACCATCGTCGCGGCCGACATGCGCCGCCGGCGCGGCCTGGAACCGATCGCGCCCCACAGCCACATGAGCTACGCCCAGAATTTCCTGCACATGTGCTTCGGCGACGTCCCCGAGCAGGTGATCGTCGACGCGTTCGAACAATCGATGGTGCTCTACGCCGAGCACAGCTTCAACGCCTCGACCTTCGCCGCGCGCGTGGTCACCTCGACCCAGTCCGATATCTACAGCGCGGTCACGGCCGCCATCGGTGCGCTCAAGGGCTCGCTGCACGGCGGCGCCAACGAAGCGGTCATGCACGACATGCTCGAAATCGCCCATGCCGAGCGGGCTTCGGAGTGGCTGCACGGCAAGCTCGAGCGCAAAGACAAGATCATGGGCTTCGGCCACCGCGTCTACAAGAACGGCGACTCCCGGGTGCCGACCATGAAGGAGGCGCTCAAGCGCGTCGCCGCGGCGCGTGGCGGCCAGAACTGGCTCGACATCTACGAAGTCCTGGAGAAAGGGATGGCGCAGGCCAATGGCATCAAACCGAACCTGGACTTTCCGACCGGCCCGGCCTACTACCTGATGGGCTTCGACATCGGGGCCTTCACGCCGATTTTCGTGATGAGCCGGATCACCGGATGGACGGCGCACATCATCGAGCAGACCGCGTCCAACGCGTTGATCCGTCCGCTGAGCGAGTATGTCGGACCGCCGCAGCGCGCTCTATCGTAAGTACCGTGTTGACGAAAGTCCTGGTCGCCAATCGCGGCGAGATCGCTATCCGCGCCTTCCGCGCCGCCTACGAGCTGGAACTGGCCACCGTGGCGGTCTACCCCTACGAGGACCGCAATTCGGTGCACCGGCTGAAGGCCGACGAGTCGTACCAGATCGGTGAGGAGGGCCACCCGGTCCGCGCCTACCTGTCGGTCGACGACATCGTCGCCACGGCGCAGGCCTGCGGGGCGGACGCAATCTACCCCGGCTACGGCTTCCTGTCCGAGAACCCGGACCTGGCGGCGGCGTGCGCGGCGGCGGACATCACGTTCGTCGGCCCGAGCGCCGACGTGCTCGAACTCACCGGCAACAAGTCGCGGGCGATCGCGGCGGCACGGGCGGCGGGCCTGCCGGTGCTGGCATCCTCGACGCCCTCGACGTCGGTGGACGAGCTGGTGACGGCCGCCGAGTCGATGACGTTTCCGCTGTTCGTCAAGGCGGTCGCCGGTGGCGGGGGTCGCGGGATGCGCCGGGTCAGCGACCCGGCGGCGCTGCCGGAGGCGATCGAGGCGGCCAGCCGGGAGGCCGAATCCGCTTTCGGGGATGCCTCGGTGTTTCTCGAGCAGGCGGTGATCAACCCGCGCCACATCGAGGTCCAGATCCTGGCGGACAATCACGGCAACGTGATCCACCTCTATGAACGGGATTGCAGTGTGCAGCGGCGCCACCAGAAGGTGATCGAGATCGCGCCCGCACCGAACCTGGATCCACAACTGCGCGAACGCATTTGCGCCGATGCGGTGGCGTTCGCGCAAAGCATCGGCTACACCTGCGCGGGCACGGTCGAATTCCTGCTCGACGAATGCGGCAACCACGTGTTCATCGAGATGAATCCCCGCATCCAGGTGGAGCACACGGTGACCGAGGAGATCACCGACGTCGACCTGGTGTCCGCCCAACTGCGGGTCGCGTCCGGGCAATCGCTGGAAGATATTGGCCTGCACCAGGATTCGATCGTCCCACACGGCGCGGCGCTGCAATGCCGCATCACCACCGAGGATCCGGCGAACGGCTTCCGCCCGGACACCGGCCGCATCACCGCCTACCGCACCCCGGGCGGCGCGGGAATCCGGCTCGACGGCGGCACGACCCTGGGCGCGGAGATCAGCGCGCATTTCGACTCGATGCTGATAAAGCTCAGTTGCCGGGGCCGCGACTTCCCCACCGCGGTGCGCCGGGCCCGGCGGGCGGTCGCGGAGTTCCGCATCCGTGGTGTGTCGACGAATATTCCCTTCCTGCAAGCGGTCCTGGACGATCCTGACTTTCAGGCTGGACGCATCACCACGTCGTTCATCGAGGAGCGCCCCCAGCTGCTCACGGCGCGCAGTTCGGCCGACCGCGGCACCAAAATCCTCAGCTACCTGGCCGACGTCACCGTCAACAAGCCGCACGGTGAACGACCGTCGACCGTGTACCCGCACGACAAGCTACCCGACATCGACCTGTCTACGGACCCGCCCGCGGGCTCCAAACAGCGTTTGACCGAACTCGGGCCCCAGCGATTCGCGGCCTGGCTCCGCGAGTCCGGCGGCGTCGCGGTCACGGATACGACGTTCCGTGATGCGCACCAGTCGCTGCTGGCAACCCGGGTCCGCACCAGCGGCCTGATCAAGGTCGCGCCCTACCTCGCGCGGACCATGCCGCAACTGTTGTCGGTGGAGTGCTGGGGCGGGGCGACTTATGATGTGGCGCTGCGGTTCTTGAAGGAGGATCCGTGGGAGCGGCTGGCGGCGCTGCGGGAGGCGATGCCCAACATCTGTCTGCAGATGCTGCTGCGCGGGCGCAACACCGTCGGCTACACGCCCTATCCGGAGACGGTGACGACGGCGTTCGTCGAGGAGGCGACGGCCACCGGCATCGACATCTTCCGGATCTTCGACGCATTGAACAACGTCGACTCGATGCGCCCGGCCATCGACGCGGTGCGCGACACCGGGGCGGCGGTGGCCGAGGTGGCGATGTCCTACACCGGTGATCTGTCCGATCCGGCCGAAAAGCTGTACACGCTCGACTATTACCTCAAGTTGGCCGAACAGATCGTCGATGCGGGCGCGCACGTCCTGGCGATCAAGGACATGGCCGGACTGTTGCGCGCGCCGGCCGCAGCGACGCTGGTCTCGGCGCTCAAATCGCGGTTCGACCTGCCGGTGCACGTGCACACCCACGACACCCCCGGCGGGCAACTGGCGAGCTACGTGGCTGCCTGGCACGCGGGGGCCGATGCCGTCGACGGTGCCGCCGCCCCGCTCGCCGGGACCACCAGCCAGCCCGCGCTGTCGTCGATCGTGGCCGCCGCGGCCAACACCGACTACGACACCGGGCTGTCGCTGCCGGCGGTATGCGACCTGGAGCCGTACTGGGAGGCGCTGCGAAAGGTATATGCGCCGTTCGAATCCGGGCTTCCGTCCCCGACGGGCCGCGTCTATCACCACGAAATCCCCGGTGGCCAATTGTCGAACCTGCGCCAGCAGGCCATCGCGCTGGGGCTCGGCGACCGGTTCGAGGATATCGAAAACGCCTACGCCGGCGCCGACGCCATCCTCGGGCACCTCGTCAAGGTCACGCCGTCGAGCAAGGTGGTCGGCGATCTGGCGCTGGCGCTGGTCGGAGCGGGCGTCAGCGCGCAGGACTTCGCCGACGATCCCGCCCGCTACGACATTCCGGATTCGGTCATCGGCTTCCTGCGCGGCGAACTCGGTGATCCGCCCGGTGGCTGGCCCGAACCGTTGCGTACCAAGGCATTAGATGGCCGCGGGCCGGCAAAGCCCGAACAGCAGCTGACGGGCGACGATGAGAAAGCGTTGGCCGCCCCGGGTACCGAGCGCCAGGCGGCGCTGAATCGGCTGCTGTTCCCCGGGCCGGCCAAAGAACTCGAGGACCACCGCGAGGCCTATGGCGACACTTCGGGATTGAGCGCGAACCAGTTCTTCTACGGATTGCGGCAGGGGGACGAGCATCGCGTGCAGCTGGAGCGCGGTGTGGAGTTGCTGATCGGGCTGGAGGCCATCTCCGATCCCGACGAACGCGGCATGCGCACGGTGATGTGCATCCTCAATGGTCAGCTGCGTCCCGTGGTGGTGCGCGACCGCAGCATCGCCAGTGACGTGCCGGCGGCCGAAAAGGCCGATCGCGCCAATCCCGACCACGTCGCCGCCCCGTTTGCCGGGGTCGTCACGGTCACCGCCGAGGTCGGCGACGAGGTCGAGGCCGGACAGACGATCGCGACAATCGAGGCGATGAAGATGGAGGCCGCCGTCACCACCGGCAAGGCCGGCAAGGTCGCGCGAATCGCGGTGTCGCACACCGCACAAGTCGAGGGCGGCGACCTCTTGGTGGTGATCGACTAGCGCTGACCGCCTAAGCGCTGCCGTTGATCAGCGCGGCCCGCGCCAGCGTCTGCTCCGCCTGCTTCACGTGGGCGGCGTCGACCAGGACGCCGTTCACCCCGACGGCGCCGCGGCCCTTGGCCTCGGCCTCCCGGTAGGCGGCGACGTTGGCCTCGGCGCGGGCGATCTCGTCGGCGGTCGGGGCGTAGACCTCGTTGGCGACGGGAACCTGGTCGGGGTGGATCGCCCATTTGCCGGTGTAGCCGAGCAGCGATGCGCGCCGGGCGTCGCGCTCATACCCGGCGAGGTCGCGGTAGTCGGGGTAGGGCGCATCGATCGCGTCGATGCCCGCGATGCGCGCGGCGACGATCACCTTGTTGCGGGCGTACGCCCAGAACTCGCCCGGGTACTCGCCCAGCGGGACGAAGTTGGTGTCCACCCGGGCACCCTGGGACAGCGAGAAGTCGCCCACGCCGAAGATCAGGGCGTCCAGGCGGGGGCTGGCCGCGGCGATCTCTTCGGCGTTCGCCAGCCCTTCGACTTCTTCGATCAGTACCTCGAGTCGAATCGTCTTGCCGAGGTTCAGCTTTGATTCCAGCTGGGTGAGCAGGACGTCCACCCACCAGACGTCGCGGGCGGTGCGCGCCTTGGGGATGATGATGGTGTCGAGGTTGCGGCCGGCCCTGGTCACCACCTCGATGACGTCGTCGTGGCACCACTGGGTGTCCAGTCCGTTGATCCGCACCGCCCGCGCGGTGCGGCCCCAGTCCAGGTCGTTGAGCGCGCTGATCGCCTTGCCGCGTGATTCCTCCTTGAACGCGGCGGGCGTCGCGTCCTCGAGGTCGAGGAACACCAGGTCGGCGCCGCACCCGGCGGCCTTGTCGAACATGTTGTCGCTGCAGGCGGGCACCGCGAGCTCGGAGCGGCGGAGTAGATTCGTCATCGTTTCAATTTCCTTCTGTCACAACACGCCACGGGCGCGCAGGTCGTCGATTTCGTCGTGGCTCATGCCGAGCAGCTCCCCGTACACCTCGGAGTTGTGCTCGCCGAGGCGCGGTCCCAGGTGCCCGACCGTGCCGGGCGCCGACGAGAACCGGGGCACGGGAGCCTGCACCGTCATGGGCCCGAGTTGTCGGTCGTCGACGGAAATGAACACCTCACGATGCGCCAGCTGCTCGTCGGCGACCAGGTCGCTGATGTCATAGACCGGGGCCGCCGCCACCTCGTGCGCTTCGAAGGCGTCCATCGCCTCCGAAAGTGTCTTGGTGGCAACCCAATCGGCGACCACGGCATCGACCTCGCGGGCCCGAGCCAGCCGTCGCTGCGGGTCGGAGAAGTCGGCGTCGTCCAGCAGATCGTGCCGGCCGATCGCCCGGAACACCCGCAGCGCCAACGCCGGCGAGCTGCCGGACATGGCCAGCCACTTGCCGTCCGCGGTGCGATAGGTGTTGCGCGGCGCCGAGATGTCCCACCGGTTGCCGGCCCGCTCGGGCACCAGGCCCAACTGGTCATAGCCCAACAGCGTCTGTTCCAGCAGCCGGGCCAGCGGATCGATCAGGTTGACGTCGATCAATTGGCCGGGCCCGCCGTGCACGTCGCGGTGATACAGCGCCATCATCACCGCGTAGGCGGCGTTCAGCGACGCGACGCCGTCGGCCAACATGAACGGCGGCAGGGTGGGCGGCGCGCCAGCCTGACCGGTGATGTGCGCGAACCCGCTCATCGCCTCGCCCAACGTGCCGAAGCCGGGGCGCTCACTCTTGGGCCCGCTCAGGCCGTAACCGGTGATGTGCAGCATCACGATCCGGTCGTTGACCGCGCGCAGGCTCTCGTAGTCGAGGCCCCACTTGCGCAACGTCTGCGGGCGGGTATTGAAGATGGCGACGTCGGCGTGCTCCACCAGGCGGCGCACCAGCTCCTGTCCTTCGGCGCACCGTAGGTCGAGCGTGATCGATCGCTTGTTGCGCGCGATCGACTTCCACATCAGGCCGACTCCGTCGCGCTGGTTGCCCCAGCCGCGGATCGGGTCGCCGTGGCGCGGTTCCTCGACCTTGATAACGTCGGCGCCGAACTCCCCGAGATAGGTGGCCACCAGCGGTGCGGCGGCCAGCGTGGCGAG
This sequence comes from Mycobacterium marseillense, assembly GCF_010731675.1. Taxonomy (NCBI): domain Bacteria; kingdom Bacillati; phylum Actinomycetota; class Actinomycetes; order Mycobacteriales; family Mycobacteriaceae; genus Mycobacterium; species Mycobacterium marseillense. Next base: position 4,172,376 of record NZ_AP022584.1, on the reverse strand, counting down.
GTCGAGCACCCGCAGCCCGTCAAGCATGGGCACCGGCGGCCACCCGGGTGTTCGTCGGACGCTGCAGCCCGAGATGTCCGCGCAGCGTGGAGGATTCATATTCGGTGCGGAACAGTCCGCGGCGCTGCAGTTCCGGCACCACCATGCGCACGACGTCTTCGAATGCGCCGGGCAGATGCGTCGCGGCCAAGACGAATCCGTCGCACGCGCCGGTCTCGAACCAGTCGGCCATCTGATCGGCGACCTGTTCGCCGGTGCCGACGAACCGGGGCCCCTGCAGCAGGGTGGCGCGATGGTTGGCGAGGTCGCGCAGCGTGACCGTGTCCCCGCCGATATGGGTGCGCAGGTTTTGCACCAGGCCGCGGATACCGGAGACCGAGGCGAGCAGTTCGTCGGTCACCGGGTCGTCGAGATCGTGTTGCGCGAAGTCGTAATTCATCAGCTCCGACAACAGCGTCAGCGACGCCATCGGATGCACGAGGTCGTTGAGGAACATGGCCTCGCGATCCTTGGCGTGGGCTTCGGATTCGCCCACCACCGCGTAGGCCATGGGGCAGATACGCACGGCGCCGGGATCGCGGCCCGCGTCGGCGATGCGGTCTTTTTGATCGGCGTAGTGGCTACGCGCCACCTCGATGCCCGGGTCGCCGGTGAAGATCAATTCGGCCCACCGCGAAGCGAATTCGCGGCCCCGGCCCGACGAGCCGGCCTGAATGATGACCGGTCGGCCCTGCGGGGTGCGCGGCACCGTCAACGGTCCTCGCGCGGAGAAGAATTGGCCGACGTGCCCCAGCTCGTGCACCTTGGTGGGGTCGGCGAACTGCCCGGAGGCCCGGTCGTGCAGGACGGCCTCGTCCTCCCAGGTGTCCCACAGGCCGGTCACCACGTCCATGAATTCGTCGGCGCGGTCGTACCGTTCGTCGTGGCCGAGGTGGGCGTCGACCCCGAAGTTCTGCGCCTCGCTGTCGTTGACGGAGGTGACCACGTTCCACGCCGCGCGGCCGCCCGACAGGTGGTCGAGCGAGGCGAACGTGCGCGCCACGTGGAACGGCTGGTAGTACGTCGTCGAGTAGGTGGCGCCTAGCCCAATCTTCGACGTGGCCTGTGCCAGCACCCCGAGGATCACACTGAGGTCCAGCTTGACCGGGCGGGCACCGTAATGCACGGCCTCGCCCACCGATCCGCCGTAGACCCCGGGCATGGCCAAGCGGTCGTCGAAGAACATCAGGTCGAAGCAACCCTCTTCGAGCTGCCGGCCGATCTTCGCGTAGTAGGACGCGTCCAGGTATCGGTGTTCGGTCGCGGGGTGCCGCCACGAGCCCGCGTAGACCGAGGTGCTGCCGGCCTGCATAAAGGCGACGAGGGCCATTTTGTCCGTGCGCATGTTTGAAACGTAACATCTGATATTTCAGATTTCAAATGCTAGATCTGTCGTTTGGTATTATGCCCAGGTGGCTTCGACCTTAGGGATCGACATCTCCGGAACGGTCCGGGAGCGTGCCGCCCGCGAGCTCCGCGATCGGATTCTGACCGGCGTCCTGCCGGCCGGCTCCCGGGTCGATCTCGACGCCATCACCGCGGAATTCGCCACCAGCCGTACGCCGGTACGCGAGGCGCTGCTGGAGCTGTCGTTCGAGGGCCTGGTTCAGGTCGCCCCGCGCAGCGGTGTGACAGTGCTCGGCATCAGCCCGGACGACGTCATGGACAGCTTCACCATTCTGGGAGTGTTGACCGGCCAGGCCGCGGCCTGGGCCGCCGAACGGATTGAGCCGGCCGAACTCGCCACGCTACGGGAACTCGCGGCCGACGTCGTCGCGCGATCCGGTGACGACACCATCGGAGAGGCCAACTGGCATTTCCATCAGATGATCCATCGCGCCGCGCACTCGCCCCGCCTGCTGAACCAGATCAAGCAGGTCGCGCGCGTGGTGCCGAGCAACTTCCTCACCCTGTTCCCCGAGCACGAAAAGCATTCGCTCGACGAACACCAACAGCTTCTCGACGCGCTGGGCGACAAGGACGCCGAACGCGCCCGCGCGATCGCGGAGCGGCACGTCTTGGATGCCGGCCGTTCGCTGGCCGACTGGCTCGAGCAGCGACGCGACGGTTAGCGGCTGGCGACGTCAGGCCAGCGCGGGCAGCACCTTGTCGGTGAGCAACTGAACCGACTTCCAGGCTTCGTCGACCGGCATGCCACCCACGAGGGGGTGCATGACGAGCGGGCCGAAATTCTCGGCCGCACGCACCTCGGCGATCAGCTGTTCGGGAGTCAGGAAGCGGTATCGCCCCGATGCCCTGACCTGATCCAGGGTCTGAACACCCGGCAGGTGCATGAGGGAGCGCTGATCCGTCGACCACTCGCCGTAAGTGACTGCCTCCCAGAGGATGTGGTCGCCGAGTTCGGACCACGCCCGTTCCGGGTCCTCGTGCAAGTAGATCATTCCGCGATTGATCGGCCCCGGCATGAGAATGAACGGCGCCATGTCCGCCGAGGCGCACAGCTCGCGGTAGTAGGCGGCAATCTCGGGCAGGTGATCGGCCAGGCTGAGCGGCAGCCGGTACCGGGCGGCGCGCCGCGCCGTGGCCCGCACACCGCCGCCGACGTACAGCGGTGGGTGCGGCCGAGTCCACGTCCCTGCGCAGATGCCCGACTCCGGATCATCACCGGACCAGACCGCCAGCATCCGCTCCAGCAGGCTGTCCATCAGCGCGCCGCGGCGCGCGAAATCGGCTCCCAGCGCGTCATATTCGACGGCGCGGTACCCCAGGCCCACCGTGGTGTGCAGCCGGCCGTGGCTCATGTTGTCGACCAGGGCGATGTCTTCGGCAAGCCGGACCGGGTTCCACAGCGGGCCCAACGCGCAATCGACGCTGGCGATCAGCGTCGAGGTCCGGGCCAGGAACATCGCCGCGGCCATGATCGGATTGCAGCTCCAGCCATGTCCGGTCGCGTGATGTTCGTCGACACTGATGGACGTGATGCCGTGCGACTCACCCCACTGCGCGAGTTCCAGGGCGGCGGACAGGAGCTCGCCCTGCACGCGCGGATCCCCTTGCGGGGAGGCGAAGTTGAAGCGCAGCACCGTCAACAGCATGTTCGGGCCTGATTCCTAGGCTTCCGGCCCGGCCGCCGCCTGCAGGAACGCGGGAAAGTCGGGGAACAGTGCACGGTCGACGATCTCGATCCGGGTTCCCGCCGCGTCGACGTAGTAGGCAAACAGCGCGAGGTCCGGTGGGGCGGTATCGGCGGTCGCCTCGAAGGTGAAGCCGTTGTCCTCCAACCACTGCGCCGTCTCGGCGAGGTTGTCGGTCCAGTAGCCGAGGTGGTGGATCGCATTGCCGGGCGCCGCGGCCCAGGGGGTTCCCGGCACCTCCTGGACCAGCTCGAGATGCGGGGCTTGCAGCGAATACACGAAAGTCGAAGTCAGCTCCCGGGTTCCGCTCGCGGTGCGAAAGGGCAAGGTGTAGCTCACCGGGTTGATCCACCGATAGCCGCCCAACGCGCTCAGCCGCGCCATCGCCGCCTCCAGGTCGGGCACGATGATGCCGGTGTGATAGAAATCTTCGGGCCGTAGTGCGAATTCCGTCATGAGTTCCTCGCGATCTGGTTGCGCAGCCAGGCGCTTTCCCAAAAGTTCGTGCTGCCGGCGAGAAGTTTTTCATGGGCTTGCCGTAGCACATCGCGAGCCCCCGAATGGTCGGCGGGCACGAGCTGCGCGAGGTGGATCGCGTGCAGTGCGCGATCGGCGGCCAGATGCGCCCGGGCGCGATCCACGAGCACATCGGCGCCGGCCAGCTCGACCACGTCGGCGGCGACGGCGTCGAAACCGACCGGGTACAGCTCCGTGGTCGATTCGTGGTGGAACCAGCCCGAGTAGTTCTCCCAGACCGCCCGCACGTCCCAGGCGACCTTCCCATAGCCCTGGCCCACTTCGCATTCCGCGGGCAGGGTGATCTCGCGCATCAGGGTGCGCACATCCTTGCCGGCATTCATTCCGGCGACCGTCTGATCGTGGATGTACTCGATGGCGTTGCGCAGCCGGGTCAGTTCGGCCTCGATGCGCTGCGCCCCCGCGACGGGCTCGAAGTGACCGGTCACCAATAGCTCGGGCTGCAGGTCGCGTACCCGTTCCACCGACGCAATGGCCGTCAACGCGTCCCGGTAGCGGTCTCCTCGCATGGTGACCAGGTTGGGGATGTGTCCGATCAACGGCCCGAAGGTATTCCCGCACAAGCAGATTCGCTCCTCGGGCAGCCAGATCACCAGCGAGTCGGTGGTCTCCCCGCCGGGCACCGAGATCAGCTCCATCCGTCGGCCGCCGAGTTCCAACGTCAGCGTGTCCTCGAAGTCGAGGTCGACGACGGGCACGCTCTGACCCGCCAGCCGCGTCGTCCCCAGCCGCCGTCGGATGGCTTCGATCCCGCTGGCCAGCGTGTCTTTGAATGCGAACGCGCTGCGGTTGGCCCGGTAGGGAATCAGGCGGTCGTTATCGTCCCGCCACGCAGTCCAGTTTGCCTGCGCGACAACGGTCGTGTCGGCATCGCGCACGCTGTCCAACCCACCGACATGGTCGACGTGACCCTGCGTGAAGATGATGTAGCGCACCGGCGACGAGTCCACGGCATCAAAGTTGGCGCGATGCACCGGACCCTCGAAACCCATGCCGGTATTGACGATCACCCGGCCCTGCGCGGTGGTGAGCAGGTACGAGTTGGACAGGCCGGGCGAGCACCACAACCCCGGGGCGATTTCTTCCGCCCTCTGTGCGGACGCCGGGCGCATGGCGTCGGCGCCGGGCCTGCTGCGATAGACAGGTTCGGTCATCGCTGCTGACTCCTTCATTCGGGGCGGACGTCGAACTTGTCGAAGTAGAAGCCGAAACGGCCGCGGAGTTCGTCGGCCGAGATGCCGAAGTGCCGTTGCAGTTCGTAGTGGATGCGGCCGTGCTTGCCGCGCGGATTGCCGTCCAGATAGCGCTGGAAGCGATCGCGCACATGCCGCGGCAATTCGACGCCGCCGCACTGATACAGCCGCTCGAGGACTGGCATCTCGTTGCCACCCAGCTGGTGAAAGCTGACGTCGATGCTGCGTTCGGTGTCCACCAAGTCGCGGTCACGGACGCATGCGCTCAGCAGCCGGTGCACCCGGTCGCTCCAATACTCCAGCAGCCACTGCGGGTCAATGTTGTTACGTCGCAGCCGATCCGAGTAGGCCATCATGGTGATCGCCGACTGGATCACTGCAACGGGGTCGCGGTGCGTGAAGGCCACCGTCGCGTCGGGGAAAGTCGCCATCAGCGGGCCGAGCTGCTCGCAGTGCTGCGGACTCTTGAGGACCCAGGTACGCGGCCCTCGCAGGAAGGTCAACGCCTGCAGCACCTTGCGCAGGTAGGCGTAGTGGCGCGTTTGGTCCAGGCCCAGGTAGTAGTCACGCCAATCAGGCACCCGCGCATGCCATTCCAGGACATACGAGGCCAGATCGAGGTCGAGGAGTTCCACCTCTTCCTCGATCGCCTCCGGAAAGCGGTCGTGCATGGCGGCCACCACAGGTGCGCTGGCCATCAGCGCTTCGTGTTCGGATTTGGCCCGCGCGTATCGCGGGTCGACACCGAAGACGTCGGGACCCTGCCCGCGCGCGGGCACGGGATCCTGGCTCTCCCAGTACGGCAGCGCGCGCCGACGCGGGTCGGCGGCAATGAGATTCACCAGATGCGTGGTGCCCGACCGTGGCATCCCGACCACGATGAAAGGCCGCTCGATCGGGATGGATTCGATCTCGGGGTACCGCGCGATCAGCTCGGTGAGTGACAACCGGTTGCGCAGCAGCCGCACGATGCGCTGCCGCAGCGAACCGCGGGTGAGCTGGCGCAGGCCCTCGTCTGCCTCGATCGCCGCGACGTGCGCGCGCAGCCGGTCGGCAAAGCCGTCGGTGTCGTCGAGATCGGCCGCCGCGGCGTCCAAGCCGGTCTGTTCGACGGCCTCCGCGAGCATCAGGTCGACGTCGAAGTCGACGCGCTTGGCCTCGGTGAACTCCAGGATCTGACGCTGGATGTCAGTCAGCCGGGGCGCGGTCAGATCATCGAAGTCGATGTCGTCAACCGCAGAACCCACCGGGACCCCTCTTCGCGTGTCAGGTGAGAAATATGCCACAGACGCTAGCCGCGGCCAGATTCCCTGGTTCACCCACCTCGCCGAGGGACGGTCGGCTGCTACAGGTTGGCCAGATCGTCGGGCACGTCGATTTTGTGCGCCTGCAGCGCCTCGAGGGGCACCACCTCGAGGGTGCTCTCGTGCGTGGACGCCAGCACCACCGGCGCCGCGCATCCGTCGTGATGAGCCCGCAGCCAGTTCAGCGCGGTCACGCACCAGCGGTCGCCGGGCAGCAGGCCGGGGAACCGATACTCGGGAACCGGCGTCAACAGGTCATTGCCGATGGAGCGCTGGTGCTCGAGGAATTCGGCGGTCATCACCGCGCAAATCGTGTGCCGTCCAAGGTCCTGAGGCCCGGCTGAGCAACAACCGTCACGGTAGAAGCCGGTCAGCGGGTCTGTGCCGCACGGTTCCAGCGGACCGCCCAGCACATTTCGATCAGGCACCCGTCCAGTATTGCTCTCGCAGGGGTGAAGTTTGAAGTAATTTGCCGACCGCGCCCAAGGATTTTGCGCGCCGGAAGCCCGGAGGCCCCGGTGGACGGCCCCGGCATCGGGCGTGTTAACTCGAATTGATGTCGACGCCGCCCCCACCGCCCGGAAATCCCGCCGAGGAGCCACCGTGGGGATGGCAGCCACCCGGCTACGGGCCACAACCGAATCCCCACATCCCGCCACCGCCACCGCCGGGATATCCGTCCCCGCAGGCTTACCCCGGGTTCCCGGGCTACCCGGGCTATGGCGGGTACCACGGATACGTCGACCCGCAGGCGCCGTTCGGCCGCGATCCGGTGACCGGGCTGCCCCTGTCGGACAAGTCCGCCACGACGGCCGGCTTGCTTCAGCTCTTCCTCGGCCTGTTCGGTGTCGGCCGCTTTTATCTCGACTCGACTCAGATCGCGGTGGCGCAGCTGTGCCTGGGGCTGTTCGGAATTGTCTTCAGCCTGTTCTGTTTTCTGGGACTCCCAGTCCTGCTCGGCGGCATCATCTGGGCGATCGTCGACGCGATCTTGATGTTCACCGGCAGCGTCAAAGACAACCACGGTCGCAAGCTGCGCTAGCCCATCGATAACGGGGCAGATCGATTTCGATTGGCCGACAACGGTTTTAGCGCACAGCCTGGGCCCATTTTAACCCGGGCGGCATTCGTGACCCCCGGGGCGCGCCGGAGCGGATGGTTACGGATTGGTCACGATGACAGGCGGGTGCTGACTCTTGGCGGCACCACAGACGACCCGCGAGCAATTGTTATCTGAAGCTCTCGCGACGCGCTGAGCAAATCCCAGGGAAATGGCCCCGGAAACTTATCGTCACATCGTGGAACGACGAACGGCCCTGAAACTCCCTCTGCTGCTGGCGGCTGGCGCCGCAGTTACCCGGGTTCCTCGGGCCTTTGCGGAGGAAGCGGGCCGGTGGTCCCCCGACCGCGCCAACCGGTGGTATCAAGCGCAGGGCTGGCTCGTCGGAGCAAACTATATTCCGGCGAGCGCCATCAACCAGTTCGAGATGTTTCAGGCCGACACCTTCGACCCGCGACGCATCGACACCGAGCTCGGCTGGGCTCAGTTCTATGGGCACAACACCGCGCGGGTGTTCCTCCACGATCAGCTGTGGGCCGCCGATCAGCGCGGATTCCAAACGCGGCTAGGACAATTCGTCGACATCGCGGCTCGTCATCGCATCAAGCCGCTGTTCGTCTTCTTCGACTCCTGCTGGGACCCGCAACCCCGGGCTGGTCGACAACGCGCGCCGCGCCCCGGTGTGCACAACTCGGGCTGGGCGCAAAGCCCGGGCGCCGAACGCCTCGGCGACCCCCGCTACGTTCCGGTCATGCGCGACTACGTCACCGCGGTGATGACCCAATTCCGCAACGACAATCGGGTTTTGGGGTGGGACCTCTGGAACGAACCCGACAACCCCGCGAACCAATACCGCAAAACCGAAAGAAGCGACAAGGATCAACTGGTCGCCAACCTGCTCCCCCAGGTGTTTCGGTGGGCGCGCGCGGTCGATCCCAGTCAGCCGCTCACGAGTGGGGTGTGGCGCGGCGATTGGGGACAACCCCAGGGCCGCAGCGCAATCAGCGACATCCAGCTCGCCAACTCCGACGTGGTGACCTTTCATTCCTACGCTGAGCCCGCCGGGTTCGAGTCGCGGATCAACGAGCTGACCCCGTTGGGCCGGCCGATCCTGTGCACGGAGTACATGGCTCGGCCCCGGGGCAGCACCGTGCAGAACATCCTGCCCGTCGCGAAGCGGCACAACGTCGGCGCGATCAACTGGGGCCTGGTCGCCGGAAAGACCCAGACCTACTTCCCCTGGGATTCCTGGGATCATCCGTACACCACGGTTCCGAAAGTGTGGTTCCACGACCTGATCCGACCCGAGGGACGGCCGTTCCAAGACATCGAGGTCCTGACCGTCCGGAAGCTAGCCGGAAGCCAAGCCTGACAAGTAGTGGCGGTCCGACCGACCCGTCTTGGCTTTGACCAACGACCTCGTGCGCCACGCTGCCAGTAGTAGGGTTATTGCCAGCTCAGAAGGGGGCGGCGATGATCGTCGGTGTTGGCCATCCGCCCGCGACGCCATGACGCTGACAAACCTGAGCGAAGCGGAACTGATCGCGTCGGCCGGCGGCGATCCGTGGGCGATCAACCAGAGCTTGCAGGCGGGTAATCCGTTTCAGATCTCGAGGTTGGCGGAGGCCTTTCATGGCGCGGGCCGGTGCACCGCTGCGGCCAGCGAGGAGTTTGCGCAAGCACAGAAACGTTTCGAGGCGGCCTGGACCCACCAGGAAGGTCCCCATCCGATCAACGAGTCCGAAGAGGTGCAGCAGGTAACTAAGGCGTTGGGCTACCAGTCCGAGCAGTTGCCAAAGATAGGTCTTGATTTGGAAAACGTCGCGACGGCCTTGGCCGCGGCGCAAAGAGCGGGCGCCGACGAAATCGCCACGTTAGATCACCAGCTACATGTGCTCGACGTATTGATCGGCGCAGCGCAGAAAGATTTGACGCTCGCCCTTCCCGCGAACGAACGCGACAAACTGGAGAAACTGATCAACGACGCTCACGCCGACGCCGTGGACGACGTTCGAGATGCTCTCAAGCAGATGCATCTGATCCGCGGCATGTATACCGATCTCCTAGACGCCTCGCGGGGCACGTTGGCGCGGGACGGATATGACCCTTCCCTCATATGGGGTGTTGACGGACACCAACCTCAAAGGCCCGCTCCGCATGGTGCAGGACCGAGCATCGACGGGCCTGCCACACCACCCAAGATGGAGGGTCAGAACACCGGGGAACAGGACGACTTAGATGTGTCGATTCCCGGGACGGGTATCGCTCTGGGTGGGGACGGCAAACATGGGTTTCCGCATATCCATGTGCCAGGTGTGTATGACGGCAAGAATCCGTTGCCGGTTCCCCAGGACAGTAGGCCACTACCGACCGGTACCGCCATAGGACCAAACGGCGAGCAATATGCGTTCTATGCCATTGTGCCGTACCACAACCCAGACGGCAGTCCCAACAAGAGCTATACATCTCCCGATACGGTTGTGGTGGATTTGCGCCACCCAGAGACGCCTCTGTTCACGCTGCAGGGTGTCTCGCAAGCGAGCGGAGCGTATGACCCCAAGTCCGGGCGGATGGTAATTCTAGGCAACACGCAGAACGGACAACGTGCGCTCTGGCAATCCGCCCCTGTTAACCAGAATTCTGCGTGGGGCAACACCTTGCAGCAGCAGGGAACGTTCTCCGGCGCGATGAATGGGAACCGCGAAAGCCAGATTGTCGCTCTACCCAAGGGGGGTTTCATGGTAGTCGGCGCCGGTGAGACTCCCAATCACCAGACCTTACCGATTCAGGCCGTCACTGCCAGTACTCCGCAAGGATTGTTGGCCGCCGCACCGACGGCGCTCGTAAATCCAAAGGATCTGCCACAGGTTTACGGGCCGACGGTCACCGGCATACAAGAGATCAACGGCAAGGAAGTGATTTCGATGCGGGTCAGCACTTATGGTGACGGCCACTACGACCCGCGTACCTACACAACGACGTTTACAGTCACCCCATGATTTGAGGAGGATTCGAATGCGCGCCGTCGCAAGTGTGACCAAGCGGTTGGTGGCCGTAATGGCGGCCTTGCTGTCCATGTCGTGTACGTCGGCGCCGCAACACGCCGCCGCACAGCCGCCCGGCTTCCCCGACCTCGGCGGGTTCGCGCCTGTCCCGGTCGACGGTTACATCGAACCACCTGAGAAAGGCCCGTCGTTCGCGTACTTTTCGACTCCTTACAACATTGCGTGCTTCTTCGAGGCAAGCGAGGTTATACCGGCGTGGGCCGGGCAAGGGATTACTTGCAATGGCGAGTTTCCGGGAATGGACAACGGATCGTGCGTTGTTGGCAGAGCAGCGGCGGCCGGTATGGGGCCGGCCTACGGGTTGAGCCGGACAGGCGAAGCGTGTGGCGCGCAATTCTCACACGGAAAGCTTTTAAATGTCGGACAGAAGGTGACCGCCCTAAATGCGACATGTGCAGTAGGGTCAGACCACCTCGTCGCATGCCTGGACACCACACGCGGCCAGCACGGATTCGTGCTCAAACCCTCTGGCAGCGTGGCTTTTTGAAAGTTCGACTATGTCGGAGAGACGCGGCTGCATCTCACAGTTGAATGGGAAGTCTCCTGCCGTTCTCGCTCAAACCTGGAAGTTCGGAAGGTGTTGCCTTCGAGTGCAATACGGACGGCAGATGACATTGCGCGCTGCTTGAACCGAGAGGAACGATATGGGCGTTAACAAGCTCCCCTGGATTGGAGCGCTCGGCGGCCTTGCTCTGCTCGTGCCGGTCGAAGCCCATGCGGACCCTCCATACTTCCCAGACCTAAGCGCAGACGCCCCCGTGAACGTCCGCGACTACGCGATCGACGTTCCCAACCCCGGCCGGCCACCCCTGCCAACGGTCTATTTCCTTACTCCAGATGGCATCATCTGCAGTTTTATTGCCAATGAAGCACTGTGTAGGGGTAATAATTTGCCCGCGATACCGCCAGCGCCGTCAAATCCCGCCGCCGGAATCACGGGAGTGAACTGGATAGGGACAACATCGGGCCTAAAGCAGACGAACGAGGGCGAACAATCCAAGGTGATTGGCGGACAACCAATCAAAACACTTCCTCCGCTGCATTCCATCACAGTCGACGGCATCATCTGCGGGGTCGATAACTCAGGCACGACCGCATGCAAAGACCCGCAAGGCCGTGGCTTCGTGCTGTCACCGCATGGCTCCGGCTGGCTTCCCCACGTGTGAGTGCCGACGGTGACGATCCGAAACCGCTTGAGCTAAAAGGGATTACGAAGCCGCGAAGTCACCGACCACGGTCATTTTGTTGCCGTCCCGTGCGGTGGCGAAGCCGCCCGCGTTGAATGCGCAATTCAGGATGATCGCCCGGTGTGGGGGGCTTTGCATCCACATGTCCAGGGCCTCACGGGGATTCGCCGCGGATCCGGTGCCCCAGAAGACGATTTCACCCGTGGAACGGCTCCGGTAGCCCGCCTGCGCGATCCGCGCCTGCGGTGACGTGCCGTCCGAGCCGATGTGCCCGCTTACGCCGGTGCGCAGCATGTCGTCGGCGTGCCGCTGGGCCGCTTCCGTCAAACGCGGGTCGTCGCTGATCGGCCCGCACGCCTGGCGGAGCTGGTTGATGCCGTTGTATACCGCGGTCCCCGCGTCGTCGGCGTGCGCAACGGGCCCAGCCGCACCGGAAACAGTGATGAAGGCAGTGCAGATCGAGAAGACCGCGAAGAACGCCACTTTCCTCGTCATGTTTGCCTCGTACCGCATACTGGCTTATCTGATTTCGATAACGAAATGTTACCCAGTCGCAACCATCAAAGGTCGCGAATCCCAAATCCGTTCGGCAGCTGCCGACGGCGAGGACAGGCCAAAGGCCCTGCTAGTGGCCGGTGTTGTGGGCCAGATCAATGGCGTACTGATTCACGAAGTTGCCCGCCGGCGGATCACCCTTGCCGCACGTTCCGTCGGATTCGCCGGGACGCTTGATCCACAAGTAGGCGTCGGCATGTGCGCCCGCGGTAGCGGCGGTGGGCGCGGCGCCCAACGCGCGGCCGCTGGGATTGCACCAGTTGAGCTCGGAGTCGGGTGCGGGTCCGGCACCGTTGCGGGACGTGTCGATCACGTAGTGCGAACCATTGGTGAGCCCCGAAATCGCTTCGCCGTAACCGATTTCGTCATCGGTGGTGAAGAAGTTCGCGGTGTTGACGCTGAAGCCCCGCGCGTGGCCGACGCCGGCCTGGTTGAGCCTGGCGGCCATGTCCTCGGCACTGTGCCAACGCAGGTGGCCCGCATCGACGTATACCGCCGCGTTCGGATCCTTGGTCAGCGTGTCGACGGCGTAGCGAACCAGGTCGAACCGCTCTTGGCGCTGATCACCCGAGAGGCAGTCGGCCATGGCGAGCGCATCGGGTTCGACGATGATGGCCACCCGCGAGGTGCCCACCCCGCCGGCGATGCCATCGATCCAGCTCCGGTAGTCGGCGCCCGAGCCCATGCCACCCGCAGCGAAGCTGCCGCAGTCGCGATGGGGGATTCCATAGATCGCCAGGACCGGGATGGCGCCGGCGGCGGCCGCGTCGCCGACATACTTCCCGACCGTTCCCGCGGAACCGCCCGGCACGATCCAGTACGCCTGCGGCGTGTTGGCGATCGCGGTCAGTTCGGCGCTCGGCGGATCGGCATGCTGCGCAGCGCGCATGGCCGCCGACGTGGGATTCACGTAGAACGGCGCCCCGTCCAATGGGTTGCCATCGGCGGCCAAACGCACCGTCGGGGCGGGACGGACCTGCCCCGGATCGGCGACAAGACCCATGCCGGTGACGGCTGTAATCGTCAGGAAGGGGGTGATCCACCGCGCGAGCGCGCCAGCAGCTGAAAAGGTCACCTGAGGAAAATTAGTGCTCCAAAGCATTCAGCACCAATCGATGGTGGCGCTCGAAACGGTGGGCGCATCACACAAGTACTGCCTACCTGCGATTTCTCGCCGGTAGTTTTTGGCGGTGGCGGAGGGATTTGAACCCTCGGACGGTTTTAGCCGTCACACGCTTTCGAGGCGTGCTCCTTAGGCCGCTCGGACACGCCACCGCCGAGCAGCTTACCGAACCGCATGCCCCTCACCCCAATCGCTGGCGGGCGAAGAAGGCCTCCAGCGGCGCCGCGCACTCCTGCGCCAGCACGCCGCCGCGCACTTCCGGGCGATGATTGAGTCGCCGGTCGCGGACCACATCCCACAGCGATCCGACCGCTCCCGTCTTGGGCTCCCAGGCGCCGAACACCAGCCGACCGATGCGCGACAGCACCAGCGCACCCGCGCACATGGTGCACGGTTCGACGGTGACGGCCAGCGTGGCGCCCTCGAGCCGCCACCCGTTGCCGAGCACCTCGGCGGCCGCCCGCAGCGCGAGGATCTCGGCGTGGGCCGTCGGGTCGCCCAGGGCCTCGCGGGCATTCACGGCGCGGGCCAGCTCGGTTCCGTCGGCGCTGATCACGACCGCGCCGATGGGCACATCGCGGGGACCCGCCGTCGCGGCGACCGACAGTGCGGAGCGGATCAGCTCCTCGTCATTCACCTCACCGACCGATCCCTGATGGCGGCGACCCGCTGCGCCCGGCTCCATCAGCGGTGGCGACCCGCTGCGCCCGGCTCCGCCGCGCTTGCGATCACCGACCGAGGCGGTCGATCACCGCCGACAGCTGATCGGCGAAGCCCATCTCGCGGGCGATGCGGCCCAGCTGCTCGTCGGCGTACAGGTCGGTCTCGTCAAGGATGACCCCCAAGACCGCCTCGGGCAGCCCGATGTCGGACAGCAGCCCCAGGTCGCCCTCTTCGAAGGGATCGGAATCCTCGAGGTCATCGGGATCGATGTCGGCGTCGAGCTTGTCGAGCACTTCCGCGGCGATGTCGTAGTCCAGCGCGGCGGTGGCGTCCGAGAGCAGCAGCCGCGTCCCCGAGGGCGCAGGCCGCACGATGACGAAGAACTCGTCGTCGACGTCGAGCAGGCCGAAGACCGCCCCGGCGCTGCGCAATTCACGCAGCTCCGTCTCGGCGGCCGCCAGGCTCGTCAGGGATTTGCGGGCCATCGGAGCACAGCGCCACTGTCCTTCTTCGCGCACGACCGCGACGCCGAAGCCGTCCGGCGTATCCGCGGACAGGCCCTGGGCAGAGGCCCGAGTTGCTCCCATGGCCGCTTACGGTAGTCCCTGACCAGGCCCCTGACCAGATGGAGCCTGGTAGGGGCGACATCTGACAACGACGTTTCCGAGCAGATGTGCCAACCTTGGAATGTGGCAAGCCCTTCTTCAAAGACACCGGTGTGTGTGCTCGGGCTGGGGCTGATCGGTGGCTCGATCATGCGGGCCGCCACGGCGGCCGGCCGGGACGTGTTCGGCTACAACCGCTCGGTGGAGGGCGCGCAGGCCGCGGCCGCCGACGGCTTCGACGTCACCACGGACCTGACCGCGACCCTGAGCCGCGCCGCCGACTCAGCCGCACTGATCGTGCTGGCCGTACCGATGCCGGCGATGGCGGGCATGCTCGCCCACATCAAGAACACGGCCCCGGCGTGCCCGTTGACCGACGTCACCAGCGTCAAAAAGGCGGTGCTCGACGAGGTCGTCGCGGCGGGTCTGCAGGAACGCTTCGTCGGGGGCCACCCGATGGCGGGCACCGCGCATTCGGGCTGGAGCGCCGGCTATGCCGGGTTGTTCGCCGGGGCGCCGTGGGTGGTGAGCGTCGACGATCACGTCGACCCGACGATCTGGTCGATGGTCATGACGTTGGCGCTGGACTGCGGCGCGGTGGTGGTGCCGGCCAGATCCGACGAACACGACGCAGCCGCGGCCGCCATCTCGCATCTGCCCCACCTGCTCGCCGAGGCTCTGGCGGTCGTCGCCGGGGACGTCCCGTTGGCATTCGCGTTGGCCGCCGGGTCTTTCCGCGACGGCACCCGGGTGGCGGGCACCGCCCCGGATCTGGTGCGGGCGATGTGCGAGGGCAACTGCGACCAACTGGTGCCGACGGCCGACCGCGTCATCGAACTGCTGAGCCGCGCCCGCGACTCGCTGGCGCACCACAACTCGGTCGCCGATCTCATCGAAGCGGGCCATGCCGCGCGAACGCGTTACGACAGCTTCCCGCGCACCGACATCTTCCACGTCGTCGTCGGCGCGGAGAACTGGCGTCAGGAATTAGCCGCCGCGGGACGTGCGGGCGGGGTGATCAGATCCGCTCTGCCAAGCCTGGATAGTCGACGATGAATCCTTCGTCGTCGACGCTCACCGTGGTGTCGGCGATCGGTGTGTGCACCTTGATCTCGCCGCGACTGCCCGCACTGCTGTAGCTCACCGTGTCCGCGATGATGGACATCTCCGGCACGTTCACGTAGACGACGGGCAGCGTGACCGACGCCGCCTGCTCGTGGAGGCCGAGCCGCCGGATCGGCAGCGCGTTGAAGAAGGGGCTGAATTCGACGTCGACGTCCAGGGCGCCGTTGTAGGCCGCGCGGTGCTCGCCCTGGTGGTCGGTGACCAACCACATGTTCTCTTCGTCGCGGGCAAAGGAGAAGACGCGTTCGCGCTCGGCCAGCGTGACGGTCATCCCGAGCCGCTTGGTGGCGCCGGTTTCATCGGTCAACAGGTCGTAGTAGGCGCCGAACGCCGGGTTGGCCTCGGTCGCGGCCGCGACGATGCGGCCGTTGGCCTTGATTCTCTTGCCGGACACCTGGAGTCGTACCGATTCCATCCGGGAGACGTCCTGCGCGCGCCAGGTGAGCATCGCCTGCCACACGCGGCGAGACGGGTCGGAGGGGGCTGCGTTCACTCATCTACCGTAAGACGTCCCCGCGAAGCGCTGCGGACGTGTCCGGTAAGTGCGTCGCAGCCGACCGGTGCCGGGCACCGACGCCCACACCAGTGACGCCAGCAGCCCGTCGAGCACCAGCGCCAATGCGGCCACCATCAGCGCCCCGACCAGGGCCAGATGAAACTCCCGTTCCTTGATCCCGTCGATCAGGTATCGCCCCAAACCGCCGAGGCTGGCATAGGCGGCGACCGTTGCGGTGGCGACCACCTGCAGCGTCGCGTTGCGCAACCCGCCCAGCATCAACGGCAGCGCATTGGGCACCTCGACGCGCAACAGCACCTGGGCCTCGGTCATGCCCATCGCCCGGGCGGCGTCGACGACCGTCGGGTCGACATTGGCGATCCCCGCATACGTGCCGGCCAACAGCGCCGGCACGCCCAGCGGCATCAGGGCCACCAGCGACGGCCCCAGGCCGAGCCCGAACAGCAGCGTCCCGAATAGCAGCACGCCCAGCGTCGGCAGGGAGCGCAGCCCGTTGACGGCACCCACCACGAACAGGGTGCCGCGGCCGGTGTGCCCGATCACGAGCCCGACGGGAACGGCGATCAGCGCCGAGGCGCCCACGGCGATGGCGGTGTATTCGAGGTGCTCGAGGATGCGGGCCGCGAGCCCGACCGGTCCGGTCCAGTTGTCGACCGTCAACACGTAGGAGATCGCCCGATCGACGAAGTTCACCGCGCGCCACCCACGACGGGCGCGACGATCGAGCGGCGGCCGGTGGCACGTGCGGCGCGGGCCCAGGGTGTGGCCAGTCGCCCCGCGCACACGATGAGCACATCGATGACGACCGCCAGCGCGAACAGTACGAGAATGCCGGCCAGGATCTGATCACTCTTGTCGGTTTGATACCCCTGCGTGAACCAGCTGCCGAGCCCGCCGATGCCGATGACCGAGCCGACCGACACCATCGCGATGTTGGTCACCACCACCACGCGCAGCCCGGCGATGAGCACCGGAACCGCAAGCGGCAGATCGACTTTCACGATCCGTGCGATCGGCGGGTAGCCGACGGCGATGGCGGCGTCGCGGGTCTGGGCGGGTACCGCGTCCAGCGCCTCGAGCACCGCCCGCACCAGCAGCGCCGCGGTATAGGCCGTCAATGCGACGATCACGTTCGCCTCGTCGAGGATGCGCGTGCCGATGATCGTCGGCAACACCACGAACAACGCCAAAGACGGGATGGTGAACACGACGCTGGCGGCCGCCGTGGTCAGCCCGCGGGCGATGCGCGTGCGCTGCACCAGCAGGCCCAGCGGCAGCGCGATCGCCAACCCGATCACCACCGGTACCAACGAGAGCCGCAGGTGCACGATCGTCAGCCCCCAGGCGTCGTCGAGATGGGTGAGCAGATAGTGCATTAACGGCTCCCCCGTTGGGATTCCACTGCGGCCAGCACGTCGGCGGCCAGGACTCCACCGATCACCTTGCCGCCGTCGTCGACGGCGATGCCGACCCCCGACGGCGAGGACAGCGCGGCGTCGAGTGCCTGGCTCAGATTGCCCCGCGGCCGAAACAGCGATCCCGCCCCGCTCATGCACTCCGACAGCGGCGTGCCGTCGCGGTGCCGATGCGCGCCGTCGGCGTCGATCCAGCCCAACGGCGCCCCGCCGTCGTCGACCACGACAGCCCATCCATCGGAAAGGACTGCCGCGGAAAGGGTCTCGGCCGTCGCCTGGGTGACGTCGTGCAGCGGCAGTCCGGCCGCGTCGAGGCGCTGCAACCAGCGATAGCCGCGGCCCAGGCCGATGAACCTCGACACGAAGTCGTTGGCCGGTCGCGACAGCAGCCGCGCCGGCTCGTCGTACTGCTGCAGGGACCCACCCTTGAATACCGCCACGCGTTCGCCGAGCCGCAGCGCCTCGTCGATGTCGTGCGTGACGAAAACGATCGTCTTGTGCAGTTCGCTTTGCAGCCGCAGTATTTCGTTCTGCAGCTCGTGACGGACCACCGGGTCGACGGCGGAGAACGGCTCGTCCATCAGCAAGATCGGGGGATCGGCGGCCAGGGCGCGCGCCACGCCGACCCGTTGCTGTTCACCACCGGAGAGCTGCGCGGGGTAGCGGCGCGCGAGCTTGACGTCCAGCCCGACGCGCGCGAGCACCTCGTAGGCCGCCCTGCGCGCGGCGCGGCGGGACTGCCCCCGCAACACCGGAACGGTTGCCACGTTGTCGATCACCCGCTGGTGGGGCATCAGCCCCGCGTGCTGGATGACGTAGCCGATGCCGAGCCGCAGTTTCACAGGGTCTCGGGTGGCAACGTCGACGCCGTCGATCGTGATGGTGCCCGACGTCGGTTGGATCATCCGGTTGATCATGCGCAATGCCGTGGTCTTGCCGCTGCCGGAGGAACCGACGAACACGGTCAGCTTGCCGCTGGGCACGTCCAGGCTGAGGCGGTCCACCGCGGTGGTTCCGTCGTCGAAGACCTTGCTGACCTCGTCGAAGGTGATCACGTCAGCCGCCGATCGGGTGATTGAAGCCGTTGTCCCGTATCCAGTTTCGGGCCGCCTCATCGGGATCGATACCGGAGTTTCCCGAGACTGCCGCGTTGAGCTCGGCAACGCCGGAGGTAGTCAGCTTCGCTGACACCGCATCCAGCACGTCCTTGAGCAGGTCCGACTTCTTTTGCGAATTGACCAGCGGCACAATGTTTCCCGCTAGGAAATTGTGCTCCGGGTCTTCGAGTACCACCAGGCGATCTCGCGGTATGGCCGGCGAGGTGGCGAAAACGTTCGCGGCGTTCACCCTTCCGTCGAGCAGCGCGCGCACGGTGACCGCGCCGCCGCCATCGTCGATGGCGACGAAGTTACCCGGCCGGATGTCGAGACCGTACTTTTGCCGCAGCCCCGGCAGCCCGGCCGGCCTGGTCGCGAACGCCGAGGGCGCACCGAATCTCACTTCGGCCGAACGTGCGGTCAAATCGGCGATGGTCTTCAGGTTCCACGCGTGCGCCGTCTGACTGGTCACGCTGACGGTGTCGGTGTCGCTCGCGGGTGCGGGCGTCAGGATCGACAGGTCGCCCGGGAGGTGGCGGTGGAGTTCCAACTCGACGGCATCGAGCGTGGTCGCCTCCGAATGCGGCGCGAAATAGAGCAGCAGATTGCCGATGTATTCGGGCACCAGATCAATGGAATGGTCCTTGAGCGCCGGGATATACGTCTCCCGGCTGCCGATCCCCATCCGCTTCCCGATGTCAAAACCGTTGGCTTGCAAGGCTTGCGCGTAGATCTCGGCGATGATCTGTGATTCCGGGAAGTCCCCGGACCCGACGACGATGGACGTGGGGCTTTTGACCTGCGCCCCCAGTGGATCGGAATTGCTGCACGCCGCAACGACGCACATCGTCGTCAGCAGCACTGCCGCGTGCGCGATCACGCCGTGCCGGCGCGGCAGTAGCGTCATACCGCCGACCCTAACGCCCGAACCGGGCACATGCTGGCCTGCGAGGATCGGTTGCCCGAATCGGTTTCATTCTGGGCCGGATCGGGCAAAGATGACACTATGAGCAGCCACAACCCTGCGTCGCCCGGACAGCCGTCCCCCAAGCCCGCCCCCGGCGGCAAGACCGGCGCATCCACCAAGGAACCCGCTATCGGGTTCACTCGCGCCGGTGCGCTGTGGTCGTCGCTGATCGCCGGCTTCGTGATCCTGATTCTGTTGCTGATTTTCATCACCCAGAACACGGTGCCGACGGACTTTCGGTTCTTGGGTTGGCACTGGAGCCTGCCCCTGGGTGTGGCGATCTTGCTGGCCGCCGTCGTCGGCGGACTGATCACGGTGGCCGTCGGCACCGCACGGATCTTGCAACTGCGCCGCGCGGCGAAAAAGCACCACGCGGCCACCCCGCGCTAGCCGGGCAGCTTGGCCAGTTCGGCCAGACCCCGGGAGATCAACGGTGCCACCACCTCGGGCGTGTGCTCGCCGGCGTCGCCCGCGCCACGCGCCTGATCCGACATCCGGCGGCGGAAGTCGATGCCCGCGGCGATGATCGCCAGTTTGAAATACGCCAGCGCCATGTAGAACTCCCAGTGCGCCAGCGGCAAACCGGCCACCAGCGAATAGCGGTCGGCCAGCTCATCGGCCGTCGGCAGCAGCGGTGACGTCCACGCGGCCTGCGCATTGACGATCAAGTCCAGCGCGGGGTCGCGGTACACGCACATCAGGGCCGCGTCGGACAGCGGATCCCCCAGCGTCGAGAGCTCCCAGTCCACCACGGCCCGAACCCTTGTCGGGTCGTCGGCGTCCAGGATTGTGTTGTCGATCCGGTAGTCGCCGTGCACGATCGACGTGCGGCTCTGCTGCGGAATCGCCTCGCCCAGACCGGAATGCAGCCGCTCCACGTCGGCGTCGCGCCGGTCCTCCGGCAACCGCACCAGCGCCCACTGCGAACCCCATCGCCGCACCTGACGCTCCAGATACCCGCTGGGCTTGCCGAAGTCGGCCAGGCCGACGGCGTTGGGATCGACGTTGTGGAGGTCGACGAGCACCCGGATCAGCGAGTCGACGCAGCCGCCGATGACGGTGTGGCTGAACGATTCGAGTTGGGCGCGCCGGCGCACCACCTGACCGGCAACGAATTCGACGATCTGAAACGGGGCGCCCAGCACCGAATCGTCTTCGCACAGCCCGATCGTGCGTGCCACCGGGACCGGTGTGTCCTGCAGCGCAGCGACCACCCGGTACTCGCGGGCCATGTCGTGCGCTGACGGCGTCAACCCGTGCAGCGGAGGCCGCCGCACCAGCCAGCTGGTCGCGTCGTCGTAGACGCGGAACGTCAGGTTGGAGCGGCCACCGGAAATGAACTCCGCGCGTAACTCGCCGTCGCGACCGATCCCGAGTGAACGCAGGTAGGAGTCCAGCGAGGCCAGGTCGAGCCCCTCGAGTTGGTCAGCTGAAGTCACCGAACTTGTCTACCATCGCCTGCTTCGACCCCATTCACCACCTGCGATTTGCCCCCGTCCAGGTCAGGCCCTCCCGCGGCCCGCCTCGTCGTCGAGCAGCCGCTGGTTTCGCGGCAACAGATCCCAGACGTGCTCGGTGGTGTTGACCGAGGCCACCGTCGCCTGGCCGGACCGGGAGAACAACAACCGCGTGACCGACGCGTAGTCGACGGGAAAGGACAGCAGTCGCGCCGTCCCGAGGATCTCGTGCAGCAGCACGTTGATCACCCCGCCGTGGCTGAAGACCGCGACGGTGTCCTCGGGATCGGCGCTCGCCACAAGGCCGTCGACCGCGGCGCGCACCCGGGCACGAAACGCGTCTTCGTCGACAGCGCTGGGCAAATGCCCCTGGGCCAAGCGTGCCCACTCCTCCGGCATCTCCGCTCGGATCTGCTCGACGGGGATGTACACCGGCAGGTCGCGGTCGTACTCGGCGAAGCGGTCGTCGATCTCGACGGGCAGCCCCCGGTCGGCCGCGACCGGTTCGGCGGTCTGGATGGCGCGGCGCTGCGGGCTGCTCACCACCCGTGAGATAGGAAACCTGGCCAGCGCCTTGGGCAGTCGCTCGATTTGGGCCAACCCCTCTGCCGACAGGTCCGGATCGGAACCTTGGCCGTGTTCGCTGCGCAGCGGCAGCGCGTGCCGGACCAGAAGCACTTGCATATTTCTTCCTGTCGTTCGAAGGTGGCAGCGCCAGTTTCTCATCGCACCTGTGCCGCCGATCCCGAGGAGCATCGATGACCGAACCAAACCGGGATTGGGACGCCGCCTACCGGCAGGCGGCGCCGCCCCCGTGGAGCATCGGCCGGCCCCAGCCGGAGCTGGCGCGCCTCATCGATCAGTGCAAGGTCCGCAGCGAGGTGTTGGACTCCGGCTGCGGCCACGCCGCACTTTCGCTGGCGCTCGCGGCCCGCGGCTACATCGTTGTCGGGCTCGACGCGAGCGCGACCGCGGTCCAGGAGGCGGCCGCCGCGGCCGCCGAACGAGGTCTGAGCACCGCGAGCTTCGCGCAGGCCGACGTCACCAACTTCCGCGGCTATGACGGCCGCTTCGCCACCATCCTGGACAGCGGACTGTTCCACGCGCTGCCGCCCGAACGGCGCCAGGATTACGTGCAGTCCATCTTCCAGGCCGCGGCGCCCGGAGCGGCGTTGTACATCCTGGCCTTCGCCGCCGGGGCGTTGGACCAGGCCCACCCGGACCGGCCGGGCCCGCCGGGCTTCACCGAGACCGAGTTGCACGACGCCGTTTCGACGCTGTGGCAGGTCGACGACGTACGCGTGGCCAAGGTCTACGGCAACGACGACTCTTCGGACAGCTCGCTGGCGCACCTCGAACATGACCACGAGGGCCACTTCATGGCGCCCGGCTTTCTGCTGAGCGCCCACAAGTCGGGCTGAGCCCGCACACCCTTGCCACGACCGAGGAGAATGCTATTCTCCGCATGGAGATTGGGGTGTGCAGGGATGGCTGAGCACGTGACTGACGGCGAATCCGGGCTGGATGCGGACGTCCTTGCCCGATGGCTGGACGCGAACGACGCACCGGGTGGCGGCGAACGGCCGCAGCTCAATCAGCTGAAGGGCGGCTCCCAGAACACGCTCTATCTGGTGGAGCGTGGCGGGCAGCGGATGGTGCTGCGGATGCCCGGCGCCCGGGCCGACGCCGCGCGCATCGACGGGCTGCTCCGCGAGATCCGGTTGGTGCGGGCGCTGTCGGGCACCGATGTGCCGCATGCGGCGCTGATCGCCGCCGACGACACCGGCAGCGTGCTCGGCATGCCCTTCTACGTCATGCAGGCGATCGACGGGTGGAGCCCGATGGACGGCGGTTGGCCCCCGCCGTTCGACGCCGATCTCGCCGCCCGGCGCGGGCTGGCCTTCCAACTGGTCGAGGGCGCCGCCAGGCTAGGCCGGGTGGACTGGCGCGCGCAAGGGCTCGAAGGCTTCGGCCGCCCCGACGGATTCCACGAGCGCCAGGTCGATCGCTGGCTGGCGTTTCTGGACGCCTACAAAGTGCGCGAACTGCCGGGCCTCGACGAGGCCTCGGACTGGTTGCGCCGCAACCGCCCGGCGCAGTACCGGGCGGGCATCATGCATGGCGACTATCAGTTCGCCAACGTGATGTTCGCCCACGGTTCGCCGGCGCGCTTGGCAGCGATCGTGGACTGGGAGATGACGACCGTTGGCGACCCGCTGCTCGACCTGGCGTGGTGCCTGCTCGGTTATGACGGTGAAAACCCGCGCGAGGACGGGTTTTATCTCGACATGCGCGGCATGCCATCGCGCAGCGAGCTGTTGGAGCACTACGAATCCGTCAGTGGGTTGTCGACCGAGAACATCGACTACTACCTGGTGCTGGCCAACTGGAAGCTCGGCATCGTGCTAGAGAAGACGTATGCCGCCGGCGTGCGCACCGGAGACCAAAAAGGAGGGGTCGACCCGAAGATCACCGACGCGTTCGGGCCGATGATCCTTCAGCTCATCGGCACCGCCGCCGACCTCGCCCGATCGCTGACGACCTAGGGGTTGCTGAAATGGGTTATGCCGACCAGCTTTTCGATCTGACTGATCGGGTCGTCCTGATCACCGGCGGCAGCCGCGGGCTGGGACGTGAGATGGCGTTCGGGGCGGCCCGCTGCGGCGCGGACGTGGTGATCGCCAGCCGCAACATGGACAACTGCGTCTCTACGGCGAAAGAGATCGAGGTCGAGACCGGCCGAACCGCCATGCCGTATCAGGTGCACGTGGGCCGCTGGGATCAGCTCGACGGCTTGGTCGACGCGACGTACGAGCGGTTCGGCAAGGTTGACACGCTGATCAACAACGCGGGCATGTCACCGCTGTACGACAAGCTCACCGACGTGACCGAGAAGCTGTTCGATGCGGTGGTCAACCTGAATCTCAAGGGCCCCTTCCGGTTGTCGGCGCTGGTCGGCGAGCGCATGGTGGCCGCGGGCCGGGGGTCGATCATCAACGTGAGCACGGCCGGATCGCTGCGTCCGACGCCGGACATCATTCCTTACGCCGCGTCCAAGGCCGGGCTCAACGCCATGACCGAAGCGCTGGCGAAGGGCCTCGGGCCGGCGGTGCGGGTCAACACGCTGATGGCCGGGCCGTTCCTCACCGACGTGAGCAAGGCCTGGAATCTCGACCAGGCGCCCGAAAAGCCCTTCAGGCATCTCTCGCTGGAGCGCGCCGGGGATCCCCGCGAAATCGTCGGTGCCGCACTGTTTCTCGCCTCCGACGCCTCGAGCTTCACCACCGGATCGATATTGCGCGCCGACGGCGGCATTCCTTAACAGAGGCAGGAGCATTCGATGTCTTGGGACTTCTCCACCGAACCGGAGTTCGAAACGAAGCTGGAGTGGATCCGCGAGTTCGTGCGCGAGGAAGTGGAACCGCTGGAGGTGCTCTTCCCCGGCTGCGAATTCCTCCCGCTCAACGACGAGCGGCGAAAGATCGTCGACCCGCTCAAACAGCAGGTGCGCGACAAGGGTTTGTGGGCACCGCATCTGGGCCCCGAGCTCGGCGGGCAGGGCTTCGGCGCGGTCAAGCTGACGTTGATCAACGAGATCCTGGGCCGCAGCCCCTGGGCGCCGATCGTGTTCGGAACGCAAGCGCCCGACACCGGCAACGCGGAGATCATCGCCCGCTTTGGAACCCAGGAGCAGAAGGACCGCTACCTGTCGCGGCTGCTGTCCGGCGAGATCTTCTCGTGCTTCTCGATGACCGAGCCGCAAGGCGGCGCCGACCCGCGGGTGTTCACCACCCGCGCGGTCCGGGACGGCGACGAGTGGGTCATCTCCGGCCGAAAGTACTTCTCCTCCAACGCCTCCGTCGCCTCCTTCTTCATCGTCGTCGCGATCACCGATCCCGATGTGCCGGTACACACCGGCGCGTCGACGTTCCTGATTCCGGCCGGCACCGAGGGACTGGTCCTGGAGGCCAACCACCACCTGGTCGGCGCGGATCCGCACGAACCGGGCCATTCCCTGGTGCACTACAACGATGTGCGCGTGCCCGCCGACGCCCTGCTGGGCGAGCCCGGTCAGGGCTTCCTGATCCTGCAGACCCGGCTGGCCGGTGGGAGGCTGCATCACGCGATGCGGTCCATCGGGATGGCGCAGCGTGCCGTCGAGATCATGTCGCGGCGGGCGAAAAGCCGCTTCACCCAAGGCAGTCTGCTGGCCGACAAGCAACTCGTGCAGGAGTTCGTCGCCGATTCCTACACCGAGTTGATCCCGTTCCGGCTGACGGTACTGCACGCCGCCTGGCTGATCGACCAGGGCGACGAGCGCGGTGCCCGCGCGGAGATCGCGGCGTGCAAGATCCTGGCCTCGCAGGTGCTCAAATCGATTGCTCTGCGGGCCATCCAGGTGCACGGCGCGCTCGGGCTCACCGACCAGCTGCCCCTGGTCAACGTGTTGCTCGGCGGCATCGCGCTCGGCCTGGCCGACGGTCCGACCGAGGCGCACAAGGTCAACCTGGCCCGGATGCTGCTCAAGGGCTATGAGGCCGAAGAAGGTGACTGGCCCAGCGAGATGCTCGACGTGCGGCGCGCGGCCGCCCGCGACAAATACGGTGACCTCGTTGACCTCTAACAGGGTGACCGCCGCGGTCGAGCGGGCGCTCGACGACCGTCAGCGGGAGGCCACCGAGGAGGTGGAACGCATCCTGGCCGCGGCGGTGCGGGTCATGGAACGCGTGGCTCCAGAGCCACCCCGGGTCAGCGACATCGTCGCCGAGGCGGGTTCGTCGAACAAGGCGTTC
Organism: Mycobacterium marseillense; assembly: GCF_010731675.1. Lineage (NCBI taxonomy): Bacteria > Bacillati > Actinomycetota > Actinomycetes > Mycobacteriales > Mycobacteriaceae > Mycobacterium > Mycobacterium marseillense. Next base: position 4,146,579 of record NZ_AP022584.1, on the reverse strand, counting down.
TACCGCTACTTCGCCGGCAAAGACGATCTCATCCTGGCCGTCATGGAACGCGGGGTGGCGATCGTCGTGTCCTACCTCGAACACCAGATGGCCAAGGAGCCCACGCCGCACGACAAAGTCGCGCGGTGGATCGAGGGCACGCTGGCGCAGGTGGCCGACCCGCATCTGATCAGCATGACCCGAGCGGCGGCCGGACAGATGTCGGCCGGCACGAGTTGGCGCGCGGCCGACCAGGAAATGATGCGGCCGCTTCGCGAGTTGCTCGTCGAACCCGTTGCGGCACTGGGCAGTAGCGATGTCCAACGCGACGTCGAGGCGGTGTTCAGCTGCACGGCGGCGACCCTGCGCCGCTATGTGGGCTCGGCCGAGGAGCCGGCGCCCGACGACATCGCACACGTGGTGCGGTTCTGTTTACGTGGACTGGGGGCCAATTGATGCGCGCGGTGATCTGCCGTTCCTACGGCACGCCTGAGGACCTGGTGATCGACGACGTGCCCGACCCCGTCCCGGGGCCCGGCCAGCTGCTGGTGCGGGTGCGCGCGGCCGCGGTCAACTTCCCCGACGTGTTGTTCATCGCCGGCAAGTACCAGGTGAAGATCCCACCGCCGTTCGTCCCCGGCAACGAGATCGCCGGCGAAGTCGTCGCCGCCGGTGACGGAGTGTCGTTCCGCCCGGGACAGCGCGTCGCCGGGACCACCTTCGGCGCGTTCGCCGAGCAGGCGCTGCTCGACGCGAGCCAGGCCGAGCCCGTGCCCGACGACGCCGACTTCGCGTCGGCCGCCGCGTTCGGCGTGACCTACCGCACCGCCTATCACGCGCTGCGCTCGACGGCCGCTGTCACAGCGGGGGATTGGGTCGTCGTGCTCGGCGCCGCGGGCGGCGTGGGCCTGGCCGCCGTCGATCTGGCGGTGGCGATGAAAGCGCGGGTGCTGGCCGCGGCGTCGAGTCCGGAAAAGCTGGAGCTGTGCCGGCAGCGCGGCGCCGAGGCGACCGTCGACTACGACCGGGAGGATCTCAAGTCACGGATCCGTGAACTCACCGGGGACAGCGCCCGCGTCGTCCTGGACCCGGTCGGTGGATCGTATTCGGAACCGGCGCTGCGCGGGCTCGCGCGTGGCGGCACCTTTGTCACGCTGGGGTACGCGGCGGGCGCCATCCCGGCCATTCCGCTCAATCTCATTCTGCTCAAAGATATCTGCGTGCGGGGCATGGAGATTCGCACCTTCATGAGCGATTACCCCGATGACGCCGTCCGCGACCTGACGGAGTTATCGCAGATGTTCGCCGCCGGCACGGTCCGGCCGTACATCGGCGCGCGATTCCCGTTGTCCGAGACCGCGGCCGCGCTGCGACATGTCGCCGACCGCAAGGTGTTGGGCAAGGTGGTGATCGATGTCTCGCCTTAGTACCGCGCGATGCCGACTACGGCGTCACGATGTTGAAATTCGGGTCCGGCCCATCGAGCACATCGAGCAGGGCCTGCAGCGCACCCCGGTCACCGGATAGCTCCAGGCCGGGCGAGACGAAGTCGCCCACCGCCACGGCGAGCAGCCGAATCTTGTTGGCCAGCTTGACCGTAACGGACGCCGTCGCGGCGTCCGGCGCCGCCTTGCGTTGCACGAGCACCCCGTTGCGCAGGGTGAGCCGATAGCTGACCGCCGTGTCATCCAACGTGAAGTCGATGGCGATGTCGAGATCCCAGCTGCGCGGCCCGTTGACCCGGATGGCCAGGCCGTCGAAGATCTGCTCCGGTGTCAGCTGGGACAGCATGGACGACGAAGCCGTGGTCGTCGCGGTGCCGAAGTTCCCGTCGCGCAACTCCATCGCCCCGCTCAGGAAGAAGTTGCGCCAGGTCGCGTTTTCGGCGCCGTAGGCGAGTTGCTCGAGCGTGTCCGAGTACAGTGCGCGCGTGCCGGAGTGCTCGCTGTCGGTGAAGATCGCATGGTCCAATAGCGTGGCGGCCCAACGATAGTCACCGGAGTCGGACGCCTGGCGCGCAAGGTCGACGACCCGGTCGATGCCGCCCATCGCCTCGACATAGCGGGGCGCGAGCGCCTCGGGAGGGTACGGCCACAGTCGGGCCGGATTGCCGTCGAACCATCCCATGTAGCGCTGGTAGATCGCCTTGACGTTGTGGCTCACCGAGCCGTAGTAGCCGTGCGTGTGCCAGGCCTGCTCGAGTGCCGGTGGCATCTGGAACATTTCGGCGATCTCGGCGCCGGTGTATCCCTGGTTCAGCAATCGCAGCGTCTGGTCGTGCAAATAGGCATACAAGTCGCGCTGCACCGACAAAAACTCGACGATGCTGTCTTTGCCCCACGTGGGCCAATGGTGGGAGGCGAACACGACGTCGGCGCGGTCGGCAAAGGTGTCGATCGCCTCGGTGAGATAGCCCGACCAGGCATGCGGGTCGCGCACCAACGCGCCGCGCAGGGTCAGCAGGTTGTGCAGATTGTGGGTGGCGTTCTCGGCCATGCACAGCGCGCGGAAACGTGGGAAATAGAAATGCATTTCGGCGGGCGCCTCGGTTCCGGGAGCCATCTGGAACTCGATCTCCACGCCGTCGATCGTGTGTGTTTCGCCGGTGGCGCGGATGTCGATGGTGGGGACGATGACGGCGACCTCGCCAGTGGATGGCGCCTGGCCGAGCCCGCAGCCGACCTGACCCATCGGTCCGCGCGGCAACAGGGTGCCGTACATGTACGTGGCCCGCCGCGTCATCGCCGGTCCGGCATAGACGTTTTCCTGCACCGTGTGCTCGATGAAGCCCTCCGGTGCCAGCACCGCCACCGCGCCCGCATCCACGTCGGCCTGTGAGGTGACCCCGAGTACGCCACCGAAGTGATCGACGTGGCTGTGGGTATAGATCACCGCGACGACGGGCCGGTCGCCGCCACGATGGTCGCGGTAGAGCGCCAGCGCGGCCGCGGCCACCTCGGTGGAGATCAGCGGATCGATGACGATGATCCCGGTGTCGGTTTCCACGAACGTGACGTTGGAGATGTCCAGGCCGCGGACCTGGTAGATGCCCGGGACCACTTCGTAGAGGCCGTGTTTGGCGGCCAGCGCCGACTGCCGCCACAGGCTGGGGTGGACCGACGTCGGCGCGGGACCGTCCAGGAAGGCGTAGGCATCGTTGTCCCAGACGACTCGCCCGTCGGCCGCCCGAATCACGCACGGCGACAAGGCCGCAATGAATCCGCGGTCCGTGTCCCGGAAATCCTTGTCGTCCTCGAACGGCAGGGCCTGTTCGCGGTGGGCGGACTCGATGACAGGGCTCGGGGGCTTGTGATCCACCACCAATACCTTGCCATTGATGCGGCGGCCCACGAAAGAGAATTCACCGACGAAATAATGAATACAGCAACAATTTCTCGGGTTCTGGATTCTCGGTCCAGTTAACCCGCATACTGCCCCAGACGGCCCTCAATGCCGAGGGCCGCAACTATCGGGCAAAGGAGAACAGGTGAAGCGTCAATTGGCGGTCGCGGTGGCCGGAGCGGCAATTCTTGCCGCAGGCATTTCCGGCTGTTCGGGTGGTAACAAATCGGGTACGAGCACGAGCAGTTCCGCCGGTGGCTCGAGTACCAGCGCGTCGGCAAGCTCCGGCGGTGCCGCCGGTACGAAGGTCACCATCGACGGCAAGGACCAGAACGTCTCCGGTTCGGTCGTGTGCACCAACGCGGGTGGCACCATCAACATCGCGATCGGCGGCACAGCGACCGGGATCGCCGCCGTGCTCAGCGACGGCAACCCCCCGCAAGTGAAATCCGTTGGGCTGGGCAACGTCAACGGCGTGACGCTCGGTTACACCTCCGGCACCGGCCAGGGCAATGCCACCGCCAGCAAGGACGGCAACAGCTACAAGATCAGCGGCACCGCCACCGGGGTGGACATGGCCAATCCCATGCAGCCGGTGAACAAGCCATTCGAAATCAACGTGACCTGCAACAGCTAGGCCGACGCGGGCGGTTGCCATCCGTTGGGTGGCAACCGCACCGTGAACTCGGTGCGGCCTGGGGAGCTGTTGACCGCGATCGTCCCGTTGTGCGCCCTCACCACGGCCGAGACGATCGCCAGGCCGAGCCCGGTGCTGCCGCCCTTGCGTGAGCGCGACGAGTCGCCGCGGGCGAACCGTTCGAAGACCTCCGATTGCAACGCCACCGGAATGCCGGGTCCGTTATCGATCACCTGCAGCACGGTGTGTGACGGCTCGGTGCTCAACCGCGTCGTCACCACGGTGCCCGCGCCGGTGTGCACGCGGGCGTTGGCAAGCAGATTCGTCAGCACCTGGTGCAGCCGCGCCGCGTCGCCCGTGACAACCACCGGTTCTTCGGGCAGGTCGAGTTCCCACTGATGATCCGGTCCCGCGACGTGGGCGTCGTTGACCGCGTCCACCGCCAGTCGCGACAGATCGACCGACTCGCGTTCCAGCGGCCGGCCCGAATCCAGGCGGGCCAGCAGCAGCAGGTCCTCGACGAGCCGCGTCATACGCTCGGTCTCGGATGCCACCCGGCTCATCGCTTGCGCCACCGCCTCGCGGTCGTCACCCATCCGTTGCGTCAGTTCGGTATAGCCGCGGATCGCGGCGAGCGGCGTGCGCAGTTCATGGCTGGCGTCGGCGACGAACTGGCGGACGCGGGTCTCGCTGGCCTGCCGCGCCGACAGCGCCTCCGCGATGTGGTCGAGCATCCGGTTGAGCGAAGCCCCGAGCTGTCCCACCTCGGTGGCGGGGTTTGCGTCGGATTCGCGGACGCGCACAGGCAATTCGACCTCGCCGCGCGACAGTGGCAGATCGGCGACCTGGCCCGCGGTTTGGGCGACGCGACGCAACGGTGCCAGCGCCCGCCTGATGATCACGACCCCGGCGATCGTCGCGGCCGCCAGCGCGACCGCGGTGACGATCCCGAAGATGACGAGCATCCGGATCAGGGTGGCGTCGATGTTGGACATCGACAGACCGGTGACGATGATGTCGCTGCCGTTGCGGCTCGGGGCCGCCACGACGCGGTAGCGGCCCAGGCCGTCCAGGTTCAGCGTGACCGGCGCGCGGTTGCCGGCGATCTGTTCCAGCTGGGTCTGTGCGGTCGGTGTCAGGTCGTCCCGGGTGCCGCTGCTGGTCAGGTAGCCGGCGTCAACCGTCTTACCGTGGCTGACCACCGCCGCCACCATGCCCGCCGGCTGACCCGGGGCATCCAGGAACCGGGGGCCGGGGCCCGGCCTCGGATAGTAGGAGTGCTGGTGATGGTGCCAACCGGGGTGGTTCGGCTCGGGGTACATCAGTGCCGAACGGAACGAGGTCCCGGCGAGTTGGCCGTCGAGCTGCTTCACCAGGTGATGGTTCAGCGCCAGTTCGGTGACCGCGGTAATGCCGACGCACACGATCGCCAAGACGACGATCTGGCCGACCAGCAGCCGCAGCCGAAGGGACCAGACCCGTCGCGGGTCAGCGGGCCGGCTTGAGGACATAACCCGCGCCGCGCAGCGTGTGAATCATGGGATCGCGACCGTTGTCGATCTTCTTGCGCAGGTAGGAAATGTAGAGCTCGACGATGTTGGACCGGCCGCCGAAGTCGTAACTCCATACCCTGTCCAGGATTTGGGCCTTGCTCAGCACCCGCTTGGAGTTGCGCATCATGAACCGTAGCAGCTCGAATTCGGTCGAGGTCAACGAGATTGGCTCGCCGGCGCGGGTGACCTCGTGGCTGTCCTCGTCGAGCACCAGGTCCCCGACCACCAGCTGCGCGCCGCTGTCCACGGTCGTCACCCCGGTGCGCCGCAACAGCGCTCGCAACCGCAGGACGACCTCTTCGATGCTGAACGGCTTGGTGACGTAGTCGTCGCCGCCGGCGGTCAGGCCGGCGATGCGATCCTCCACCGCATCCTTGGCCGTCAGCAGCAGCACCGGCAGCTGTGGGATCTCGCCGCGCAGTTTGTGCAGGACGTCCAGGCCGCTCATGTCGGGCAGCATCACATCGAGGACGACCACGTCCGGGCGCTGGTTACGGGCGGCCGCGATGGCCGATTCCCCGTCCCCGGCGGTGGAGATGTTCCAGCCCTCGTACCGCAGCGCCATCGACACCATTTCGGCCAGGACGGGTTCGTCGTCTACGACCAGCACGTTGATGGGGTTGCCGTCTGCACGACACATAACAACCCGCTCTACAGAGGCTCGGGGCTGTGTCACAAGCTCCAGTATCCGCTGCCGACTGAGCCGTGACTATGACGAACCTATGCGCGCCCTGTGAAAAGAAACGCGCGACTGCCTGAGCAGTCGCGCGATCGCGGTGTCCGGTCGAAGCGGTTAATACCAGTAGCGGCGGCCGGCGACCGGACGGCCGATCGAACCCAAGATCCACAGGATCGCGCCGATCACCAGCAGCACGATTCCCAGCGTGGTCAGCACGGGTACGTGGAAGAAATACCCGAGAACAAGCAGGACAATTCCTAAGATAACCATTTCGACTTCCTTCGGGTGAGGGTTAGAGGTTGACCGATTGCATTGAACTTGGTTGCGGCAGATGGCAATCCGCGACTTTCGGATTGACACCGAAGTAGTTCAAGGGTCCGGCGATCACAGTCACCGCAACCGTGCCCGCGGAGGCGCATGTCGTCTGGTCGTTTTTGAAGTAATCCCGTTGCCACGCCGCGAAGGCTCCGATCAGCAACCACACCAAAGCAACCGTTCCGATGATCCCGCTGCCACGCATCGTGACCTCCATTGTGGTCGAGAAGAAGTTTTCTCGTGGACCTGAAGTTACCCATTCGACTTATGTCTAAACATGCATTGGGTTATGCGGCAGGGCTTGTCGGCACATCCCGGCACGTCAGAGGTGGTCGACGCGGCGACCGGCGACCCGCGCCGCCCACGGCCGGGAAGGGCGGGCCCGCTCGAGTCGCTCAGCTAACTCGAGGACCAGCCGTCTCGCGACATTCCCAGCCGAAATGGCATGCCTGAGCCGCTAAATTGTCAGCGGCACATTCGATCTCGGCGTCGGGTCAGCCCGCCCGCCGCTGCGCGGACACATAGAGGGTGGGCGGCATCGAATCCTCGGCTCCCTGCGGGATCCTGCGGTCATAGCGGGCCATCAACTCGGCGAACGTCGCGGTCGCGACGTCCCAGCCGCGGCCACGCAGCCAGCCGTCGACGGGCGTGCGCTCCTCCGGGTACCACAGGTCGTCGAAGTCCGTGATCTCCGCGTTGACCAACTCGGCGGCCGCGGCCCGCATGCGCCGCATGTCCTCGCGCTGGCGCTGCACACGGCCGGGGTCGGTGAAACCCGAATCGGGCACGTTGGACGCCAGCCAGCTGCCCTCGGCGCTCAGCGAATCGATCCGCTCGAACAGCAAGTCCTGGGCCTGTGCCGGCAGGTAGCGAACGAGCCCCTCGGCCGACCAGACCGCCGGTCGGGAGGCATCAAACCCCGCGTCCTGCAACGCTTTCGGCCAGTCCTGGCGCAGGTCGATCGGGACGTTGACCAGCTGCGCGGTCGGTTTGGCGCCGTGGTCGCGCAGCGTGTTGGATTTGAATTCCAGCACCTTGGGCTGGTCGAGCTCGTAGACGACGGTGCCGTCGGACCACGGGAGCCGCCAGCTGCGCGCGTCCAGTCCGGCCGCCAGGATCACCACCTGGCGAACGCCCGCGTCGGCCGCGCCCAGAAAGAACTCGTCGAAGAACGCCGTGCGGGTGGCCATGAAGTCGACCATCAGCTGCAGCCGTGCCCGCAGATCGGGCTCGATGTCGGCCGCCTTGGCCAGCAGCGCCGGGTCGACGTAGATGCTCCACATCCCCTCTCCCGCGGCGTCGACGAACACCCGCGCGAAGGGATCGTTGATCAGCGGGTTCTCGCTCTCGGTTTCCGCGGCGCGGGCTGCGGCGACACCGAGCGCGGTGGCGCCGACGCTTTGGGTGATTTCCCAGGAATCGTTGTCGGTCCGCGGCATCGCCAGTTCCCTTCCCCAGAAAGTAAGTTATGCACACTATTCTTCCAGCCGCCGCCACCGGCCGCCTCCCGTCGCCCCTGCCCTAGTCTTTTTCCCAGACGGTCCACAGGTTGCTATCCCGGACCGTGCGATACGCGCCACACCCGAAGGGCTGACAAGTGGACTCCGTGAATCTGGAAGCCGTAGCGGACTGGATGTCTGGGCAGGGGCTCGGCGAGGGCCCGCTGGAAGACGTCTCCAACGTCACCGGCGGAACGCAGAACGTCATGCTGCGGTTCAGCAGGGCCGGCCGGCCCTACGTGTTGCGGCGCGGGCCGCGGCACCTGCGTCCGCGCAGCAACAGCGTGATCCTGCGGGAAACGAAAGTCCTTGCGGCGCTGGCGGGTTCCGATGTGCCCCATCCGCACCTGATCGCCGTCTGCGAGGATCCCGCCGTCCTGGGCGACGCGGTGTTCTACCTGATGGATCCCGTCGACGGATTCAACGCCGGCGAGGGTCTGCCGTCTTTGCATGCGGGCGATGCGAAGGTCCGCCATGGCATGGGGCTGTCGATGGCCGATGCGTTGGCCAAGCTCGGTGCCGTCGACCATGTCTCCGTCGGCCTCGCCGAATTCGGCAAGCCGGAGGGCTTCTTGGAGCGCCAGGTGCCGCGCTGGCTTTCCGAACTCGAGTCCTACAACGACTACGACGGATATCCCGGGCCGCAGATCCCCGGCATCGAGGAGGTGTCCACCTGGCTGGACCGGCACCGGCCGGCGCACTGGACGCCGGGCATCATGCACGGCGACTACCACGCGGCCAACGTGATGTTCTCCCGCACGGGGCCCGAGGTGGTTGCGATCGTCGACTGGGAGATGTGCACGATCGGCGATCCGCTGCTGGACCTCGGCTGGCTGCTGGCCACCTGGCGCCAGCCCGACGGGTCCAGCGTGTTCAGCCACGCCCTGGGCGGGCAGGACGGATTGGCCAGCACCGACGAGCTGTTCCAGCGGTACGCCGCCAACACGACCCGCGACCTGTCACACCTCACCTGGTACACGGTGCTGGCCTGCTTCAAGCTCGGGATCGTGATCGAGGGGACGCTGGCCCGGGCCTGCGCGGGCAAGGCGGAGAAGGAGGTCGGCGACCAATTGCACGCCGCCACCGTGCATCTGTTCGAGCGGGCGCTGCGCCTCATCGACAACGAGGGCTGACCCACTAACATTCGTCTCGTGCCGCCCTATCCCGAGGAACCGGATTACTACTCCGAGCCCACCGCAGCCGCGCGGTACGGCGGCGGCTACTACGACGCCGCGCCCGAGCCGCCCGAGCCCCCGACGCCCTGGTACCGCCGCCCGGCGGCGCTGGTCGCCGCCGGCGCCATCGGCGCGCTACTGCTCGGCGCGATCGTCTTCGCGGCGGTCAAGCTGGCGAGCAACTCGCCGGCGCCCAGTCCAACCACGACGACGCCGGCACCGTCTACCACGGCGCCGATGACGACCACGACGACGGAGGCGCCCCGGCACCACGGCGGGGGCGGTGGTGGCGGTCCGACCGAGACCGTCACCGAGACCGTCCCGCCGCCGAGCACCGAGACTCCCACGACGACCGTCTCGCCAAGCACGGTCACCGTGACGCCGAGCACCGAGACCAGCACCGTCACGCAGACCGTGACCGAGCCGCCCCGCAGGGGGCCATTCGGCGGGCCGTTCGGCGGACGCTAGCCGGGTTGGCGCTCGCCGGGTTCCGTCAAACCCGAGGGCGCAACAGGATTCGGCCGCTTACAACAAGGTGCAAGTGGTGACACCTCCGGTTGTGCTGCAACCGCAACCAGACAGCAAGAGGGCGCTGGAGGCGATCATCACGGCGGCGAGAATTTTGGTGACACGGGACATGACTCAACTCCGATGTTCGCACGGAACTGAACTGTTGCCCGAGGCCGATGATTTTACGCGCAGACCGGCGCGCGCGGAACGCGTTTTCACGCGAAATGACAGAGCGCGCCCGAAGGGATTCGAACCCCTAACCTTCTGATCCGTAGTCAGATGCTCTATCCGTTGAGCTACGGGCGCCTGTTCTTCAGTTGTCGTTCCGTGTTCCGTTCAAGGACCCAGCGGAGGCGAGAGGATTTGAACCTCCGGTCCCCTTTGAGGGGGACAACTCATTAGCAGTGAGCCCCATTCGGCCGCTCTGGCACGCCTCCCTTTGGACTTTCTGAGGGTACCGACCCCTTTCCGGTCTCGCGGAACCGGCCATACTGTACACAGTTGGGACATAAACTGTCGAAGTGACCGCCCGTCTCCGCTCCGAACTGGCCGGACTGCCAGTGTATGTGCCCGGCAAGAACGTGCCGGGGTCGATCAAGCTGGCTAGCAACGAGACCGTTTACGGCCCGCTGCCCAGCGTGCACGCGGCGATCGAGCGGGCCATTGCCGTCGTCAACCGATACCCGGACAACGCCAGCGTGGACCTCAAGGCGGCGCTGGCCATGCACCTGGATGCCGCGGTCGCCCCCGAGCACATCGCGGTCGGCAGCGGTTCGGTCACCTTGTGCCAGCAGCTCGTTCAGATCACCGCCGCGGCCGGCGACGAGGTGATGATCGGCTGGCGCAGCTTCGAGTGCTACCTGCCCATCATCCAGGTGTCCGGTGCGACCACCGTCCCGGTGCCGTTGACCGACCACACGCATGACCTGGACGCGATGCTCGCGGCGATCACCGACCGCACGCGGCTGATTTTCGTCTGCAACCCGAACAACCCGACGTCCACGGTCGTCGACCCGGACGCCCTGGCCCGTTTCGTGGACGCTGTGCCGCCGCACATCCTCATCGCGCTCGACGAGGCGTATGTCGAGTACGTCCGCGACGGCATGCTGCCCAACAGCCTGGAGCTGGCGCTGGGCCACAGCAATGTCGTTGTGCTGCGGACCTTTTCGAAGGCGTACGGGTTGGCGGGGTTGCGGGTCGGCTACGCCGTCGCCCACCCCGACCTGATCACGGCGCTGGACAAGGTCGTCATGCCGTTCGCGGTGACCAACGTCGCGCAGGCCGCCGCCATCGCATCGTTGGAGGCCTCCGACGAGTTGATGGCCCGCACCGACGCGCTGGTCGTCGAGCGCACCCGCGTGAGCGACGCCCTGCGCGAGGCCGGGTTCGAGCTGCCGCCGTCGCAGTCGAACTTCGTCTGGCTGCCGCTCGGGTCGCGCACCATGGACTTCACCGAGCAGGCCGCCGACGCACACCTGGTGGTGCGGCCGTTCGCGGCCGAAGGCGTCCGTGTCACCATTGGTGCGCCGGAGGAGAACGACGCTCTGCTGCGTTTCGCCTGCGACTGGATTGCCCGCACCGAACCCTAAGGAGTCGTCCGTGGACCTCGCCCGCAAGAAGTTCACCGAGTTCAAAGAGCGCAGCGGCGACATCGCGGATTCCGAGCTCGACGAGTTCTGGGCGGAGCTTTCGCCCGCGGCGATCGAGGAAATGCTGGGCGAGTGGAAGGGCGGCGAGTTCCCGACCGGCCACAAGATGAACGGTCAGCTGGAAAAGGCCGGGTGGTTCGGCAAGACGTTCAAGTCGGTCAGCGACGTGCAGCCGCTGGTCTGCCTGGACGCCGACGGCAACAAGTTCTCGAACGTGGAAATGGGCAAGGGCGAGGCCAGCCTGTGGCTGGAGGACTTCCGCGGGGAGGTCACCGCCACCATGGTCTACGACGGCCAGCCCGTGCACGATCACTTCAAGAAGATCGACGACAACGCCGTGCTGGGGATCATGAACGGCAAGGGCGTCCGCGACAACGGCAAGTACTACTACTTCTACCTCGAGCGCGTCTAGCTTCCGAGCGACGGCGTTGAGTGTGCACCGACGGCGTTGACTGTGCGTCCAGGTCGCCAACACGCCGCGCGGACCCGCCGTGGCTTCACACTCAAAGCCCAGGCTTCACACTCGACAGGGCGAAAGCCGAAGAGCCGACTATCTCGCCGGGTCGCGGCCGGTGAACGCGATCAACTGCTCGAGCGCACCGGCGTCCGCGGGCACCTCGACCGGGTCGTCGAACCCGGCGCCGCCGCGTAGCTCCGGCCTGATGATGTGGCGGGCCAAGCCCAGCACGTATTCGGCCAGCGGCTCGGGGGCATCGACCGTGCGCTGCGTCGCGACCGCGTAATCCCAGGCGTGCACCAGGAATTCGATCGACAGGACGGCGCACGCGCTCTTGGCGGGCATCTCGCCCTTGCCGAACGGCACCGACCCGTCCAGGCCGCGGCGGTGCCAGGCGTCCAGCGCGGGCCGCGCCGCGGCGACCACCTGTCGTTCCACCGAATCGCCCTCGGCGGGTTCGGGAGCGTCGGCGCCCACCATGCCCCCGAGGGCTTTGATCGAATTCAGCAGGTGCCCGGTCAGCTGCGCCACGTCGAAATCCGCGCAGGGCGTCCGCCGAGACAGGTCGTCGTCGGCGAGGGTGTGCAGGACTCGCTGCAGCACCCCCAGGGTGTCTTCGGCGCTGTGCAGCTCGTCGGTCGGCGGGGAATGCGGGCCGGGTCGCAAGTCAGGAGCCATATTCGCCACGCTACGGTCTCGATATGGCGCAAGCATATGAATCCGTCACCGTGGAGAAGAAAGACCACGTCGCCCAGGTGACGCTGATCGGGCCGGGCAAGGGCAACGCGATGGGGCCCGCCTTCTGGTCCGAGCTGCCCGAGCTGTTTCCGGAGCTGGACGCCGACCCCGAGGTGCGGGCCATCGTGCTGACCGGTTCGGGCCGCAACTTCAGCTACGGCCTGGACCTGGCCGCGATGGGCGGGACGCTGTCCGGGGTGCTGGGTGAGGGCGCCTCCGCGCGGCCGCGGGCCGAATTTCACCGAACGGTGCTGCGCATGCAGGGCGCGATCAGCGCGGTCGCCGACTGCCGCACCCCCACCATCGCCGCGGTGCACGGCTGGTGCATCGGCGGCGGCGTCGACCTGATCTCGGCGGTGGACATCCGCTACGCCAGCGCCGACGCCAAGTTCTCGGTGCGTGAGGTCAAGCTCGCCATCGTCGCCGACGTCGGCAGCCTGGCCCGCCTCCCGCTGATCCTGAACGACGGGCATATGCGTGAGCTGGCGCTGACCGGCAAGGACATCGACGCGGCCCGCGCCGAGAAGATCGGACTGGTCAACGACGTGTACGCCGACGCCGACGCCACCCTGGCCGCCGCCCACGCCACCGCCGCGGAGATCGCCGCCAATCCCCCGCTGACCGTCCACGGCGTCAAGGACGTCCTCGACCAGCAGCGCATCGCGGCGGTCTCAGAAAGCCTGCGGTATGTGGCGGCCTGGAACGCGGCCTTCCTGCCGTCCAAGGACCTGGCCGAAGGCATCTCGGCGACGTTCGCCAAGCGTCCGCCGCAGTTCACCGGGGAGTAGTCCGGCGACACGTACCCTCGCTGAGGTGACAACTCCTGACGGCAAGATCCGTCTACCGGCGGACCTGGACGCGGTGACGACGATCGGCGCGGAAGACCACTCCGACATCGACAGCGCCGCGATAGACCGGATCTGGCAGGCAACGCGGCATTGGTACCGGGCCGGCTTTCATCCGGCGATCCAGTTGTGCCTGCGGCACCACGGGCGCGTCGTGCTCAACCGCGCGATCGGGCACGGCTGGGGCAACGCCCCCAGCGACCCGCCCGACGCCGAGCAGATCCCCGTCACGCCCGACACGCCGTTTTGCGTGTATTCGGCGGCCAAGGGGATGGCGGCGACCGTGGTGCACATGCTCGCTGAGCGTGGCGTCTTCTCACTCGACGACCGGGTCTGCGACTACATCCCCACCTTCACCAGCCACGGCAAGCATCGGATCACCCTCCGACACGTGATGACACACAGCGCCGGGTTGCCGTTCCCGACGGGTCCGCGGCCGGACGTCACGCGCGCCGACGACCACGAGTACGCGCAGCGCAAGCTCGGCGAACTGCGCCCTCTGTACCGCCCCGGGCTGTTTCACATGTATCACGCGCTGACGTGGGGTCCCCTGGTGCGCGAGATCGTGTATGCGGCCACCGGCAAGGAGATTCGCGAAATCCTGGGCTCCGAGATCCTCGATCCACTCGGTTTCCGCTGGACCAACTTTGGCGTCGCCGAGCAGGACCTGCCGCTGGTCGCGCCGAGTCACGCCACCGGGCGAACGCTGCCGCCGGTGGTCGCCCAGATCTTCCGCAAAGCGATCGGCGGAACCGTGCACGAGATCATTCCGTACACGAACTCCAAGCTGTTCTTGACCACCATCATCCCGTCGTCCAACACGGTGTCGAACGCCCAAGAGATGTCGCGGTTCGCCGAGATCTGGCGTCGCGGAGGCGAACTCGACGGGGTGCGGGTCATCAGTCCGGAGACGATGTATGGCGCGATAGCCGAATGCCGAAGGCTGCGACCGGATTTCGCGGTCGGGCTGCAACCGGCCCGGTGGGGCACCGGCTACATCCTCGGCACCGACCGGTGGGGGCCCTTCGGGCGCAACGCGCCGCACGCGTTCGGCAACCTCGGCCTGGTCAACATCGCGATCTGGGCCGACCCCGCCCGCGGGCTGTCGGCCGGCGTGGTGAGCAGCGGCAAGCCCGGGCGGGACCCGGAGGCCCGCCGGTATACGGCCCTGATGGACACGATCGCCGCCGAAATCCCCACGGGTTAACGACCACGGCAGTGGGAACCCTGCCGTCATGGCTACCTATCGAGTGCTAAATCCGAAGGGCGAGGTCGTCGCGACCAAAGACATCGACAGCGCCGACGACGCACACGCATGGTTCGTCGACAACAAGGCCGACAACAGCGAGCTCGGCTGGCGCATGGAAGTCGAGCACGACGGCGACTGGCATTTCTTCGACGACAGCGAGGGCGATCGAAGCTAAAGGTGTTTGCCCTCCGGCTCGCGGGGCAACCAACAAGGCATGGACTCGCAACGCTTCCGCAAACTGCTGGACGCACCGGGGCCGTTCGTTTCGGTGTATTTCGACGACTCGCACGACACCCATGACGCCGAGGCTCAGCTCGAGCTCAAGTGGCGGGCGGTCAAAGAAGACCTCGAACGCTCACACGCCGACGCCACGGTGATCGACGCGATCGAGGACGCGGTCATGAACCTGCGTCCCCCGATCGGCCGAAGCGGCCGGGCGGTGATCGCCAGCGCCGACGGTGTGGTGATCAACGAGCACTTGGCCCGCGGTCCCGCCGTCAACGTCGCCCGGGTGTCCGAATTGCCTTACCTGGTACCGATTCTCGAGCAGAGCTTCGATCACCCGGACTATGTCCTGGTGGTCGTCGACCACAGCGGCGCCGACATCACGACCCACATCGGCGGGACGCTGCGCACCGAGACCGTCGACGGCGGCGGCTACCCCGTGCACAAGGCCGCGGGGGCCGAGACCGCCGGATACGGCGACCCTCAGTTGCGCACCGACGAGGCCGCGCGCAAGAACGTGCGCGCGGTCGCTGATCGCGTCGCCGAGCTCGCCGACGACAAGGCGGTCGAGGTGATCTTCGTGGTCGGTGAGGTGCGGTCGCGCTCCGATCTGCTGGCCGCGCTGCCGGAACGGCTGCACGACCGCGCTGTGGCGCTCGAGGTCGGGGCGCGACACAGCGGCCATGACTTCGGCGAGATCGAGCAGGCCATCGAGGACGAGTTCGTGAAGCGCCAGCTGCGCACGATCGACGATGCGGCACAACGGTTTACCGCCGAGATCGGGCGGCATTCCGGACTGGCGGCCGAGGGACTCGGCCCGGTGTGCTCGGCGCTGCGCCAAGGCGCGGTGGAGACGCTGATCATCGGCGACATCGGCGACGCGACCGTGGTGGCCGACGAGGGCCTGACGACGATTGCGCCCGACGAAAACGTGCTGTCCGAGCAGGGCGCCGCTCCCGCCAAGACGCTGCGGGCCGACGAGGCTTTGCCGGTCTCCGCGATTTCGGTCGGTGCGGCCCTGGTGCGCACCGACGAGCGGATCTCGCCGGCCGACGGGGTCGGTGCGGTGCTGCGCTATGCGCCGACGCTGCACCAGAACGTCGACCGATAAGAGCGGTGGCGGAGGGATTTGAACCCCCGGACGGTTTTAGCCGTCTCTCGCTTTCAAGGCGAGTGCATTAGGCCGCTCTGCCACGCCACCACGGACAAGGGTAACGGGGGCCGGTAGCGTGGCCGCCATGCGCGCCATCGTCGCCGAATCCCCTGAGCAACTGTCCTGGCAGGAAGTAGCCGACGTGTCCGCCGGACCCGGCGAAATCGTGGTCAAGGTGGCCGCCGCCGGTGTGAACCGCGCCGACGTGCTGCAGG
This sequence comes from Mycobacterium marseillense, assembly GCF_010731675.1. Lineage (NCBI taxonomy): Bacteria > Bacillati > Actinomycetota > Actinomycetes > Mycobacteriales > Mycobacteriaceae > Mycobacterium > Mycobacterium marseillense. The sequence goes on along the minus strand of NZ_AP022584.1, from coordinate 4,130,359 downwards.
CCGCCGGCAAGTATCCGCCCCCGCCCGGCGCCAGCGAGACCATCGGCATGGAGGTCTCCGGCGTCGTCGCCGAGGTCGGCGACGGCGTCACGGAATGGTCTGCGGGGCAAGAGGTTTGCGCGCTGCTGGCTGGCGGAGGGTACGCCGAATATGTCGCCGTCCCGGCCGGGCAGGTGCTGCCAATCCCCGCCGGTGTGGACCTCGTCGACGCCGCCGGGCTGCCGGAAGTCGCCTGTACGGTGTGGTCGAACCTGGTGATGACCGCGCACCTGGGGGAGGGCCAGCTGCTGCTGATGCACGGCGGGGCCAGCGGCATCGGCAGCCACGCCATTCAGATCGCGCGGGCGCTCGGGGCCCGGGTGGCGGTCACCGCCGGCTCGACGGAGAAGCTCGACTTCTGCCGCGAGCTGGGCGCCGACATCACCATCAACTACCACCACGAAGACTTCGTCGCGCGGCTACAGGAGTCCGGGGGCGCCGACGTGATCTTCGACATCATGGGCGCGGCCTATCTGGACCGCAACATCGACGCCCTGGCCAGCGACGGACAGCTCGTCATCATCGGGATGCAGGGCGGCATCAAGGGCGAGCTCAACATCGGCAAACTGCTCGCCAAGCGGGCGCGGGTCATCGGCACCACGCTGCGCGGGCGGCCGACCGCCGGGTCGAACAGCAAGAGCGAGATCGTGCAGGCGGTGACGGCCTCGGCGTGGCCCATGGTGGCCGACGGCCGGGTGCGGCCGATCATCGGCGCCCGCTTGCCCATCCAGCAGGCCGGCGAGGCGCATCAACGGCTGGTGGCCGGCAAGGTGACCGGGAAGATCGTCCTGACCGTCTAGCGGATTCGCGAGCGTAACGTGGCTGCGATTTTCGGGCCGGATTTTCGCCGTGGCGTTAAGTTCGCGACCAAAGCGTTAGCCCAGGGAGGCCAGCGCGCGCACCAACTGGTCGACCTCGGCCGTCGTCGAATAGTGCGCCAGCCCGACGGTGACCGCGCCGCCGATGTCGTTGACACCCAACACGTCGAGCGCGCGCGAGCTTTCGTTGGTGACGGCCAGAATCCCGTTGTCCGCCAACCGCTGCACCACCCGTTCGGCGGGCACACCGTTCAGGGCGAAGCTGACCACCGGGATGCGCACCTCCGGGCGGCCGATGACCATCACCAACGGCAGCGAGCGCAACGACACCATCAGGTAGTCGTAGATCCGGTTCAGGTACGAGGTGGCCGATTGCATCGACACCGCCAGGCGTTCGCGCCGGGTGCCGCGGGCGGATTCGTCGAGCGATGCCAAGTACTCGATGCTGGCGACGACCCCGGCCAGCAGACCGAACTGGTGCGCACCGATCTCCAGGCGCGCCGCACCGGTGGCCTTGGGGTCGGCCGAGATGGAGCTGAACGAGTTGAGTAGTGCCGGGTCGCGGAACACGATCGCCCCGATCGGGGGGCCGCCCCACGCGGCGGCGTTCACCGCCACCACGTCGGCGTCGGTTTCCCTCATGTCCAGCAGCCGGTAGGGCGCGGCGGCGGAATGGTCGACCACCACGAGGCCGCCGACGTCGTGCACCAGCTTGGTCATCGCCCGCAGGTCGGTGACCGTGCCCATCGTCGCGGACGCCGAGGCGACGGCGACCAGCCGAGTCGACTTCCCGATCAGGCCCTCCCACTGCCACGTCGGCAGCTCACCCGTCTCGATGTCGATCTCGGCCCACTTGACCTTGGCCCCGTACCGATGCGCCGCCCGCAGCCACGGGGCGATGTTGGCTTCCTCGTCCAGGCGGCTGACGATGACCTCGTAGCCCAGGCCGGCCCGCGACGACGACGCCTCGGCCAGCGCGGAGAGCAGGATCGCGCGATCGGCGCCCAGCACCACGCCCGCGGGTTCGACGTTGAACAGGTCGGCCACCGCCGCCCGGGCCGCCTCCAAGATGGCGGCACTGCGCTGCGCCGACGGGTGCGCCCCCACGGTGGTGGGCCCAGACCTGCGGAAAGCCGTCGACACCGTGGTCGCGACGGAGTCGGGAATCAGCATTCCGGCGGGGGCGTCGAAGTGTACCCACCCGTCACCCAGCGACGGATGCAGTCCGCGCACCCGGGCGACGTCGTATGCCATGTGGGCCACCTTAAAGCTTCCGCGTTTTTGCGAAACTGTGACGGTAGCGGGTGCCTTGAAAGGGTCCAAGCCGTTCCGGCCAGTCGGTGGCCTCCCGAGCCAGGGCACCCGGCCAGCCATACTAGTCGAGTGGGGCTCTGGTTCGGAACGCTCATTGCATTGTTTTTGCTGATAGCGCCCGGGGCGATCATCGCACGTATCAGTCAGTTGTCTTGGCCGGTCGCTGTTGCGGTCGGCCCGGCGCTGACCTACGGCGTGGTGGCACTCGCCATTATTCCGTTTGGCGCCATCGGAATACCGTGGAACGGTTGGACCGCGCTGGCCGCGCTGGCGGTGATGTGCCTGGTGATGACGGGCCTTCAGCTGCTGCTCGGCCGCTACCAGCGCGGCGAGGCCGCGCAAGAAGAAGAGGCCCGCGGGGTCAGCCGCTGGCCGGCCATCACGGTGGCGGCCGGGGTGGCGCTGGGGGCCCTGCTCATCATGTGGGCCGCCTACCGCGGCCTGGACGCCCATTGGCAGACCATCCCGAGCACCTGGGATGCGGTCTGGCACGCCAACGAGGTGCGATTCATCCTCGACACCGGCCAGGCGTCGTCCACCCACATGGGCGAGCTGCGCAACGTCGAGACGCACCACACGCTGTACTACCCGTCGGTGTTCCACGCCCTGGCCGCGGTGTTCTGCCAACTGACCGGGGCCGCACCGACCACGGGCTACACGTTGAACTCGGTGGCCGCATCAGTGTGGCTGTTTCCGACCGGCGCGGCGCTGCTCACCTGGCGGGTGTTGCGCACTACCTGGGGCGAATGGCGCACCGCGGGTGCCGCGGCGACCGCCGCCATGCTGGCCGCATCGTTCACGGCGGTCCCCTACGTCGAATTCGCCGTCGCCGCGATGCCCAACTTGGCGGCCTACGGCGCCGCGGTCCCGGCGTTCGTGTTGATCACCTCCACGTTGCGGCACCGCGACCGCATCCCCGCGGCGGTGCTGGCGCTGGTGGGTGTCATGTCGGTGCACATCACCGGCGGGGTGATCGTGCTGCTGTTGCTGCTGGCCTGGTGGCTCTTGGATGCGCTGTGGCATCCGGTGCGCGGCAGGCTGTCCGACGTGGCGGCCCTGGCCTGCGTCGCGGTGGTGTCCGGGTTGATCCTGTTGCCGCAGTTCATCAGCGTCCAGGAGCAGGAAGACATCATCGCCGGGCACTCGTTTCTCACCTACCTCAGCAAGAAGCGCGGGCTCTTCGACGCCGTCTTCCAGCACTCCCGCCACCTCAACGACTTCCCGGTCCAGTACTGGCTGATCGCGCTGGCCGCCCTCGGCGGCGTCATCCTGCTGGTCAAGCGGCTCTGGTGGCCGCTGGCCCTGTGGCTGCTGCTGATCGTGGTGAACGTGGACGCCGGGACTCCGATCGGCGGCCCGATCGGGGCGGTGGCCGGGATGTTCGGCGAGTTCTTCTACAAAGATCCGCGCCGGATCGCGGCCGCCACCACGCTGCTGCTGGAGCCGATGGCCGGCATCGCCTTGTTCACGATCGTGATGGGCGTCGTGGCCGGCGCCCGACGGCTGGCCAACCGGTTCAAACCGCTGCCCGCCCCGGTCTGGGTGTCGGTCACCGCGGTGCTGCTGGTGGCGACCACGGTGCTCAGCGCGTATCACTACCTCTATCGGCACCTGTGGCTGTTCGGCGACAAATACGACTCGGTGATGATCGACGAACGCGATCTGATGGCCATGGCCTATCTGTCCAAGCTGCCCGGCGCCCGCCAGACCATGATCGGCAACGCCAACACCGACGGCACGGCGTGGATGTACGCCGTCGCCGACCTGCATCCCCTGTGGACGCACTACGACTACCCGCAACAGATGGGACCGGGCCCCAACCGCTACATCTTCTGGACCTCGGCCCGCCGGGGCGACTCCGATCCGAGGGTCCTCGAAGCGATTAAAGCGCTCAATATTCGGTACATCTACACCAGCTCGCCGACTGTCCGGGGGTTCGCCGTACCCGACGGACTAGTGTCACTGGATAAGTCGAAGTCGTGGGCGCTGATCTACGACAATGGCGGTGCCCGAATTTATGAATGGCGCCCAAACGCCACGACGCCACACTCATAGTCCACAAAAGGATGGTGAAGTATTGAGTACCCGCAACGATGACGACGACGTCGAAATCATCGGCGGCGTCGACCCGCGCATCATGGCCATCGCCGACGATGACGCCGACGAGCGCTCCCTGACCGATCTGGTCGAGCAGCCGGCAAAGGTGATGCGGATCGGGACCATGATCAAGCAACTGCTCGAGGAAGTGCGCGCGGCGCCGCTCGACGACGCCAGCCGCAACCGGCTGCGCGAGATCCACGCGACCAGCATCCGGGAGCTGGAAGAGGGCTTGGCGCCGGAACTGCGCGAGGAACTCGATCGCCTCACCTTGCCCTTCAACGAGGACGCCGCGCCCTCGGACGCCGAATTGCGCATCGCCCAAGCGCAGTTGGTCGGCTGGCTGGAAGGGCTCTTCCACGGCATCCAGACCGCACTGTTCGCCCAGCAGATGGCCGCCCGCGCCCAGTTGGAGAAGATGCGCCAGGGCGCGCTTCCCCCGGGCATCGGCAAGCCGGGCGGCGCGCCCGGGCACGGCCAGTACCTGTAAGCGACCTCGAGTAGTTCACGGTGTCGGGTCCTCACATCAAGACGCACAACGCGTGGGTCGAATTTCCCATCTTCGACGCGAAGTCGCGCTCGTTGAAGAAGGCCTTCCTGGGCAAGGCGGGCGGCACGATCGGACGCAACAACTCCAACGTCGTCGTCGTCGAAGCGTTGCGGGACATCACCATGTCCCTCGAGCTGGGCGACCGCGTCGGCCTGGTCGGCCACAACGGAGCGGGCAAATCGACTCTGCTGCGCCTACTTTCGGGCATCTACGAGCCCACCCGGGGCTGGGCGCAGGTCACCGGGCGGGTGGCGCCGATCTTCGACCTCGGCGTCGGGATGGACCCCGAGATCTCCGGCTACGAGAACATCATCATCCGTGGCCTGTTCCTCGGGCAGACCCGAAAGCAGATGCAGTCCAAGGTCGACGAGATCGCCGAGTTCACCGAGCTGGGTGACTACCTGTCGATGCCGCTGCGCACCTACTCCACCGGTATGCGGGTCCGGCTGGCGATGGGCGTGGTCACCAGCATCGATCCCGAGATCCTGCTGCTCGACGAAGGCTTGGGCGCGGTGGACGCCGACTTCATGAAGAAGGCCCAGTCGCGGTTGCAGGGCCTGGTGGAGCGGTCCGGAATCCTGGTGTTCGCCAGCCATTCCAACGAGTTCCTGGCCCGGCTGTGCAAGACGGCGATGTGGATCGACCACGGTGTCATTCGCATGACCGGCGGCATCGAGGACGTCGTGCGGGCGTACGAGGGGGAGGACGCGGCCCGGCACGTGCGCGAGGTGCTGGCCGAGACGGCCGCCGACAAACCCTTTGCCCAGCAGGCATCCGGGGATGAGTGACACCGTCGTCGCCGTCGTCGTCACCCACCGGCGCCCCGACGAGCTGGCCAAGTCCCTCGATGTGCTGAGCACGCAAACCCGGCCGCCCGACCACCTGATCGTCGTCGACAACGATTTCCCGGCTGACGGCCGCGTCCGCGAACTGGTTGCGGGACAACCCATCCCGACCACCTACCTGGGCTCGCGCCGCAACCTCGGCGGGGCCGGCGGCTTCGCGTTGGGCATGCTGCACGCGTTGGCGCTGGGCGCCGAGTGGGTGTGGCTGGCCGACGACGACGGGCGCCCGCAGGACTCGCAGGTTCTGGCCACCCTGCTGGCGTGCGCGGACAAGCACGGCCTGGCCGAGGTGTCACCGATGGTGTGCAACTCCGACGATGCGGCGCGGCTGGCATTTCCGTTGCGTCGCGGCCTGGTATGGCGCAGGCGCGCAAGCGAATTGCGCACCGAGGCCGGGCAGGACCTGTTGGGTGGCATCGCGTCGTTGTTCAACGGCGCGCTGTTCCGCGCCGCCACGCTGGAATCGATCGGCGTCCCGGATCTGCGGCTGTTCATCCGCGGCGACGAGGTCGAGATGCACCGGCGACTGGTGCGTTCCGGCCTGCCGTTCGGCACCTGCCTGGACGCGGTCTACCTGCATCCGTGCGGATCCGACGAATTCCGGCCGATCCTCGGCGGCCGCATGCACACCCAATATCCCGACAACGCCACCAAGCGGTTCTTCACCTACCGCAACCGCGGCTACCTGCAGTCACAGCCCGGCCTGCGCAAGCTGGTGGTGCAGGAATGGGTTCGGTTCGGCTGGTTCTTTCTGGTGACCCGTCGCGACCCCCGCGGTCTGGCCGAGTGGATCCGGTTGCGGCGCTTGGGCCGTCGTGAGCAATTCGGGTCGCCACCATCCACCGGTGGCGATCGCGAGCGCGGCGGAGCCGGGCGAAGCGGGTCGCCACCATCCACCGGTGGCGATCGCGAGCGCGGCGGAGCCGGGCGAAGCGGGTCGCCACCATCCAGACCGGGAGGACCGCGATGACGTTCTTTGACGCGGCGGCGCAGTCGCGGACATTCACCCGCGCCCGCGGCGACCTGGTCGACGGTTTCCGTCGTCACGAGCTCTGGCTGCACCTGGGCTGGCAGGACATCAAGCAGCGTTACCGGCGCTCGGTGCTGGGGCCGTTCTGGATCACCATCGCGACGGGAACCACCGCCGTGGCCATGGGGGGCTTGTACTCCAAGCTGTTTCACCTCGAGCTGTCCGTGCATCTGCCGTATGTGACGCTGGGCCTGATCATCTGGAACCTGATCAATGCCGCCATCCTGGAGGGCGCCGACGTTTTCGTCGCCAACGAAGGGCTGATCAAGCAGTTGCCCACCCCGCTGAGCGTCCACGTCTACCGGCTGGTGTGGCGGCAGGTCATCCTGTTCGCGCACAACATCGTCATCTACGTCGTAATCGCGGCGATCTATCCCAAGCCGTGGTCGTGGGCCGACCTTGCGGTGCTCCCGGCGTTGGTGCTGATCGTGCTCAATTGCATTTGGGTGTCGCTGTGTTTCGGCATCCTCGCCACGCGCTACCGCGACATTGGTCCGCTGCTCTTTTCCGTCGTGCAGTTGCTGTTCTTCATGACGCCGATCATCTGGAACGACGACACCTTGCGCCAGCAGGGCGCCGGGCGGTGGTCCCGCATCGTCGAACTCAACCCGCTGCTGCACTACCTCGACATCGTTCGCGCGCCGCTGCTCGGGGCGCACCAGGAGCTGCGGCACTGGGCGGTGGTGCTGGTGCTGACCGTCGTCGGCTGGGTGTTCGCGGCCTTCGCGATGCGCCAGTACCGCGCCCGGGTGCCCTACTGGGTTTGACGTTCCCCGAACTTGTCAGACGGCGCGGCTAATATCGAACGTATGTTCGAAGCAATGCCGGGTGACCTCTCGTTTCAGGGCGTCGGCGACGCCGGCGTGCTGGACCGGGTCACCGCGGCGGCCCGGGCGCAGAATGCGCAATGCGCGCGGGAGTTGGCGGCGATCGGCGAGCTGTATGCCCGCCGGGCCCCGGACGACGACGCCGAGCGTTTCAATTGGGCGGTCGACGGACACGAGAACGTGGTCGCCGAGGTGGCGGCCGCACTGGGCATCAGTCGCGGCAGGGCGGCGGGGCGGCTGCACTATGCGATCGCGTTGCGTGAGCGACTGCCCCGGGTCGCTGAGGTCTTCGCGCAGGGTGGCATCGATTTCCGACTGATGGCGGCGGTGGTGTATCGCACCGAGCTGATCGAGGACCCCGAGTTGATCGCCAAGCTGGACGCCGCGGTGGCCCGGCACGCGTCGAAGTGGATGCGGTTGTCGGCGCCGAAGATGGCCGAGCGTATCGACATGTGGGTGGCACGCTTCGATCCCGCGGGGGTGCGGGTGCCGGGAATGCGCAGCCGAGATCGCCGTGTCGAGATCGGACCGATCAGCCCGGGGCTGGCGGAAATTTCGGCGCGGGTGCGTCCCGCCGATGCGGCCGCGGTGGACCGCGTGCTCGATGCGTTGGCCGACTCGGTGTGCCGGAATGATTCCCGCACCAAGGATCAGCGTCGCGCCGACGGTATGGGCGCAATGGCCGCCGGGCTGACCGTTTTGCGCTGCGACTGCGGCGGCCCGGATTGCCCTGCGGCGCAGCGGCCCACGGGCACCAACGTCGTCATCCATGTGCTGGCCGAGCCGGCCGCGGTCGGCGGCGCGGCGTACGCGCCGGCGCTGCTACCGGGGTTCGGTCCGTTGCCGACGGGGTCGCTGCGCGACCTGGCCGGCGTCGCGAAGACCAAGCCGCTTTCGCTGCCGCCGGATCGCGCGGAAGCCGGGTATCGGCCGTCGACCGCGCTGGCCGAATTCATCCGCTTTCGGGACCTGACATGCCGATTCCCCGGTTGCGACGCCCCGGCCGATGTCTGCGATATCGACCACACGGTGCCGTTTCCGCTCGGTCCCACGCACCCGTCGAACCTCAAGCTGCTCTGCCGCCACCATCATCTGCTCAAGACGTTCTATACGAGCTCCGATGGCTGGCGGGATCGCCAGCTGCCCGATGGCACCGTCGTGTGGACGTCCCCGACGGGACATACGTACACCACCAAACCTGGTGGCAGCCAGTACTTTCCGGCGCTGGCGGTCCCGACCGGAACGCTGACACTGCCGGCCTTCCCACCCGCTCCCCGGCAGAACCGCGGTGTCATGATGCCGGTGCGGCAACGAACCCGGGCCGAGGATCACGCCGCCCGGGTCCGCTGGGAGCGCGGCATCAACGAGGCACGCATCAGCGCCGAGGCGGCACGTCGCGCCGAACGGTCGGCGCCCCACATCGACGATCCGCCGCCCTTCTGATTCCGGTTCTCCCGCTGATGGTGGCGGGTTGGCTCATCGTGGTGTCACACTGGTACGCCACCTGAGCACACTGGGCGAAAGGTCCACGGACGTGAGCAAGAAAGCCCCCTCGGCAGCGGACGCCGCGCGGAACAACCTCGAAGCGGAGCTGGACCGGCTGCGGCAGCGGCGCGACCGCCTCGAGGCCGAAGTCAAGAACGACCGCGGGATGGTGGGCGATCACGGCGACGCGGCCGAGGCGATCCAGCGCGCCGACGAACTCGTGGTCCTTTCCGACCGGATCAACGAACTGGACCGCCGGCTGCGGGCCGGGCCGCCGGACTCCGACTCGTCGGAGACGCTGCCCGGCGGCACCGAGGTGACCCTGCGGTTCGCCGACGGAGAAGTGGTCACGATGCACGTGATCTCCATCGTCGAGGAGACCCCCGTCGGCCGGGAGGCCGAGACGCTGACCGCGCGCAGCCCGCTGGCCCAGGCCCTGGCCGGGCGCAAGCCCGGCGACACGGTGACCTACTCGACGCCGCAGGGCGAGAACCAGGTCGAGTTGATCGCGGTCAAACTGCCCCACTGACCCAGCCCGACGCTGCCCCCCAGTGCCCGGCGACCCCGTTAGACTCCCCCAATGCTTCCCCCCGAATCCCCGGCCGCGCCGGCGCGCCTGAGTCTGACGACGCAGGTCACGCGTTTCGTCGTCACGGGCGGCCTGGCGGGGATCGTGGACTTCGGGCTCTACTTGGTGCTCTTCAAAGCGGCGCACGTACAGGTCGACGTGGCCAAGTCCATCAGCTTCATCGTCGGCACCATCACCGCCTACCTGATCAACCGCCGGTGGACCTTCCAGGCGCCCCCCAGCACCGCCCGGTTCGTCGCGGTCATGGTCCTCTACGCCATCACCTTCGCCGTGCAGGTCGGGCTGAACCACCTGTGCCTGGCGTTTCTGCACTACCAAGCGTGGGCGATCCCGGTCGCGTTCGTGATCGCGCAGGGCACCGCGACGGTGATCAACTTCGTCGTCCAGCGGGCCGTAATCTTCCGCATCCACTGAGCCGCCTTCGGCAGGCGGTACCCTCTTTGACGATGTCGAGCACCGATCCCGTGACCAAGCCCACCCGGTTGATGGGCTTTGGGCGCACCGCACCGTCGGTGGCCCAGGTGCTGTCCACCCGCGATCCCGAGGAGATCGCCAAGGCGGTGGCCCGGGTGGCCGACTCGGGCGGCCGGGGCGTGATCGCCCGCGGGCTGGGCCGGTCCTACGGCGATAACGCGCAAAACGGCGGCGGCCTGGTGATCGACATGACCGGGCTCAACCGCATCCACTCGATCAGCGCCGACACCCGGCTGGTCGATGTCGACGCCGGGGTCAGCCTGGACCAGCTGATGAAGGCGGCGCTGCCGTTCGGGCTGTGGGTCCCGGTGTTGCCGGGCACCCGCCAGGTCACCGTCGGCGGGGCGATCGCCTGCGACATCCACGGCAAGAACCACCACAGCGCGGGCAGCTTCGGCAATCACGTGCGGTCGATGGACCTGCTCATGGCCGACGGCTCCGTGCGCGCCATCACCCCCGACGGGGACGACGCCGAGCTGTTCTGGGCCACCGTCGGGGGCAACGGCCTGACCGGGATCGTGCTGCGGGCGACCATCGCCATGACTCCGACGGAGACGGCGTACTTCATCGCCGACGGCGTGGCCACCAAGGATCTCGACGAGACGGTGGCCGTCCACCTCGACGGCAGCGAGGCCAACTACACCTACTCCAGCGCCTGGTTCGACCTGATCAGTCCGCCACCGAAGCTGGGTCGGGCCGCGGTCAGCCGCGGCAGCCTGGCGAAGCTGGACCAACTGCCCAAGAAGCTCGCCAAGAACCCGCTGAAATTCGATGCGCCGCAGCTGTTGACGGTGCCGAACCTGTTTCCGGTCAGTGCGATGAACAAGCTGTCGTTCATGGCCATCGGCGAGACGTATTACCGCCTCGGCGGAACCTACTCGGGCAAGATCCAGAACCTGTCGCAGTTCTACCACATGCTGGACCTGGTCAGTGGCTGGAACAATGCTTACGGCCCAAGGGGTTTCGCCCAGCACCAGTTCCTGGTTCCGCCGAACGCGATGGACGAATTCAAGGCCATCATCCGCTGGATCCAAACCACCGGCCACTACTCGGCGCTGAACGTCTTCAAGCTTTTCGGCCCGGGCAACCGCGCACCTCTGAGTTTCCCCATGGCCGGTTGGAACGTCGCGATGGACTTCCCCAACAAGCCCGGGATCAACGAGTTCCTCAACGAACTCGACCGGCGCGCACTGGAATTCGGCGGGCGGGTCTATACCGCCAAAGACTCCCGTGTTAGCGCAGAAACATTTCACGCCATGTATCCGCGCATCGACGAATGGATCGCGGTGCGCCGCAAGGTCGACCCCTTACGGGTGTTCGCCTCGGACATGGCCCGACGTTTGGAGCTGCTCTAAATGGTTTTAGACGCCGTGGGGAATCCGCAGACCATTCTGCTGCTCGGCGGCACGTCCGAGATCGGGCTGGCCATCTGCGAACGCTACCTGCAGAACGCGCACGCGCGAATCGTGCTGGCCGCCATGCCCAACGACCCGGGCCGCGACGCCGCGGTGGCGCAGATGAAGGCCGCCGGTGCGCGGTCGGTGGAGCTGATCGATTTCGAAGCCACCGACCCCGACACCCACCCGAAGATGATCGACGAGGCGTTTAACGCCGGCGACATCGACGTGGCCATCGTCGCCTTCGGCATCCTCGGTGACGCCGAGGAGCTGTGGCAGAACCAGCATAAGGCCGTGCTGGCCGCCGAAATCAACTACACCGCAGCGGTTTCGGTGGGCGTGCTGCTCGCCGAGAAGATGCGGGCCCAGGGCTTCGGCCAGATCATCGCGATGAGTTCGGCGGCCGGTGAGCGGGTGCGGCGGTCCAACTTCGTCTACGGCTCCACCAAGGCGGGCCTGGACGGCTTCTACCTGGGGCTCGGGGAGGCCTTGCGCGAGTACGGGGTTCGCGTTTTGGTGATCCGCCCCGGCCAGGTGCGCACCCGGATGAGCGCGCACGTCAAGGAAGCGCCACTGACCGTCGACAAGGAGTACGTCGCCAACCTCGCGGTCACCGCTGCCGCAAAGGGTAAGGAATTGGTTTGGGCACCAGCAGCATTCCGTTACGTGATGATGGTGTTGCGACACGTCCCGCGTCCGATCTTCCGCAAGCTGCCAATCTGATCATGCGTAACGCGCTGGCCGCCCTCGGCCAGATGGCCGTGGCGGTGCTGGTTGCGGTGCTGGTTGCGGTGGTGTCGCTGATCGCCATTTCGCGCGTGCAATGGCCGGCCTTTCCCTCGTCCAACCAACTGCACGCGCTGACCACCGTTGGGCAGGTCGGCTGCCTGGCCGGTCTGGCCGCGGTGGCCTGGGTGTGGCGGCGCGGACGCCGGCTGCTCGCCCAGCTCGGCGGGCTGGTGTTCGTGTCCGCGTTCACCGTCGTCACGCTGGGCATGCCGCTGGGGGCGACCAAGCTGTATCTGTTCGGCATCTCCGTCGACCAGCAGTTCCGCACCGAATACGTCACCCGCCTCGCGGACAGCCCCGCCCTGCGGGACATGACCTACCTGGGGCTGCCGCCGTTCTACCCGCCCGGCTGGTTCTGGATCGGCGGGCGCGCGGCGGCGCTCAGCGGGACGCCGGCGTGGGAGATCTTCAAACCGTGGGCCATCACGTCGATCGCCATCGCCGTGGCGGTCGCGCTGGTGCTGTGGTGGCGGATGGTCCGGTTCGAGTACGCGCTGATCGTCACCGCCGCGACGGCCGCGGTCACGTTGGCCTACGGTTCGCCCGAGCCCTACTCGGCGATGATCACGGTGTTGTTGCCGCCGGTGCTGGTGCTGACCTGGTCGGGGCTGCGCGCCGCGGACCGTCCGGGCGCGGCCCGCCGGGCGGGCTGGGGTGCGGTGATCGGCGCCGGCATTTTCGTGGGGTGGACGGCCACCTGGTACACGCTGCTGTTCGGGTTCAGCGCGTTCGCGATCGGGCTGATGGCGCTGTGGCTGGCCGGCGTGCGCTGGCATCGAGACGGCGTGAAGGCCGCGCTCGATCCGCTGCGCCGGCTGGCGGTCATCGCCGGCATCGCGGTGGTGATCGGCTGCACGACCTGGCTGCCGTTCCTGGTGCGGGCGGCCCGCAGCCCGATCAGCAACACCGGCGGCGCCGCCCACTACCTGCCGGCCGACGGGGCCGAGCTGACCTTCCCGATGCTGCAGTTCACGCTGCTCGGCGTCGTCGCCATGATCGGCACCCTGTGGCTGGTGGTGCGGGCCCGCTCCTCGGTGCGGGCGGGCGCGCTGGCCATCGGGGTGCTGGCGATCTACCTGTGGTCGCTGCTGTCGATGCTCACCACGCTGGCCCGCGTCACGCTGTTGTCGTTCCGGCTGCAGCCGACCCTGAGCGTGTTGCTGGTGGCCGCCGGGGCGTTCGGATTCCTCGAGGGCCTGCACGCGTTGGCGCGCAGAAACTGGGGTGGCGGCCGCGCGATCGTCCCGGTGGGCGGCGCCATCGGCCTGGCCGCCGCGATCGCGTTCAGCCAGGACATCCCCGACGTGCTGCGCCCCGACCTCACCATCGCCTACACCGACACCGACGGCAACGGCCAGCGCGGCGACCGGCGGCCACCCAGCGCCGAAAAGTTCTACGCCACAATCGATCACGCCATCACGCAGGTGACGGGCAAGCCCCGCGACCAGACCGTGGTGATGACGGCCGACTACAGCTTTTTGTCCTTCTACCCCTATTGGGGATTCCAGGGGCTCACGTCGCACTACGCCAACCCGCTCGCGCAGTTCGACCTGCGGGCCGCACAGATCAACAAGTGGTCCAAGCTCAAGACCGCCGACGAGTTGATGCACGCCTTGGACGCCTGCCCGTGGCCGCCGCCGACGGTCTTCCTGATGCGCCGCGGCGCGAACGGCAACTACACCCTGCGGCTGGCCGAGGACGTCTACCCCAACCAGCCCAACGTGCGGCGCTACACCGTCGATCTGCGCGGCGCCCTGTTCGACAGCCCGCGCTTCGACGTCCGCAGCGTCGGCCCCTTCGTGCTGGCCATCCGCAAACCGGCGGCGTAACGGCTGATGAGCACCGAGACCACGCCTCAAACGGGTCCGCACCCGGCGGAAGAACTAGCATCTAGCACCGTGCCAGACAGGGAAGCCAATCACCGGATCGCCCGGCTGGTTGCTTCCGTCGCCGGCCTGCTCGGCGTGCTGCTGGCGATCGCCACCCCGCTGCTGCCGGTGGACCAGACCACCGCCGAGCTGAACTGGCCCCAGAACGGCACCTTCGGCAGTGTCGAGGCGCCCCTCATCGGCTACGTGGCCACCGATTTGAACATCACCGTCCCGTGTCAGGCCGCCGCCGGGCTGACCGGAGGAGGCAACGCGGGCAAGACGGTGTTGTTGTCGACGGTGCCCAAACAGGCGCCCAAGGCCGTCGACCGGGGCCTGCTGATCGTGCGGGCCAACGACGAGCTGGTGCTGGTGGTGCGCAACGTCCCGGTGGTCAGCGCCCCACTGAGCCAGGTGCTCAGCCCGGCCTGCCAGCGGCTGACGTTCACCGCGCACGCCGACCGGGTGACCGCCGAGTTCGTCGGGCTGACCCAGGGACCCAACTCCGAACATCCCGGCTCGCCGCTGCGCGGGGAGAAGAGCGGCTACGACTTCCGCCCGCAGATCGTCGGCGTCTTCACCGATCTGAGTGGGCCGACCCCACCCGGGCTGAGCTTCTCGGCCACCGTCGACACCCGCTACAGCAGCAGCCCCACCCCGCTGAAGATGGCGGCGATGATCCTGGGGCTGGTGCTGACCGCCGCCTCCCTGATCGCGCTGCACCGGCTCGACACCGCCGACGGCACCCGGCACCGCCGCTTCCTGCCCGCGCGCTGGTGGTCCGTCGGTGGCCTGGACGCCCTGGTCATCGCGGTACTGGTGTGGTGGCATTTCGTCGGGGCCAACACCTCCGACGACGGCTACATCCTGACCATGGCCCGGGTATCCGAGCACGCCGGCTACATGGCCAACTACTACCGCTGGTTCGGCACGCCCGAGGCCCCCTTCGGCTGGTACTACGACCTGCTGGCGCTGTGGGCCCACGTGAGCACCACCAGCATCTGGATGCGGTTGCCGACTTTGGTGATGTCGCTGACGTGCTGGTGGGTGATCAGCCGGGAAGTCATGCCGCGCCTGGGTCATGCGGTCAAGCGGAACCGCGCGGCGGCCTGGACCGCGGCGGGCACGTTCCTGGCGGTCTGGCTCCCGCTCGACAACGGCCTGCGCCCCGAGCCGATCATCGCCCTGGGCATCTTGCTGACGTGGTGTTCGGTGGAGCGCGCGGTGGCCACCAGCCGGCTGCTACCGGTGGCGATCGCGTGCATCATCGGGGCGCTGACCCTGTTCTCCGGGCCGACGGGCATCGCCTCGATCGGCGCCCTGCTGGTCGCGATCGGGCCGCTGCGCACCATCCTGCACCGCAGGATCACACGGTTCGGCGCGCTGCCGTTGGTGCTGCCGTTGCTGGCCGCGGTCACCGTCACCGCCATCCTGATCTTCCGCGACCAGACGCTGGCCGGCGAGGTCCAGGCCACCATGCTCAAGCGCGCCGTCGGCCCCAGCCTGAGCTGGTTCGACGAACACATCCGCTACGAGCGGCTGTTCATGGCCAGCCCTGACGGGTCGGTCGCCCGCCGGTTCGCCGTGCTGGCGCTGGTGCTCGCGCTCGGGGTCACGGTCGCAATGTCGTTGCGCAAGGGCCGAATTCCCGGCACCGCCGCCGGGCCGAGCCGCCGCATCGTCGGGATCACCATCATCTCCTTCATCGCGATGATGTTCACGCCCACCAAGTGGACCCACCACTTCGGCGTGTTCGCCGGGTTGGCCGGGCCGCTGGGCGCGCTGGCCGCGGTCGCCGTGACGGCGGTGGCCATGCGGTCGCGGCGCAACCGCACCGTGTACGCCGCCGTCGTGCTGTTCCTGGTGGCGCTGTCGTTCGCCAGCGTCAACGGCTGGTGGTACGTGTCGAATTTCGGTGTGCCATGGTCGAATGCGTTCCCGGCGTGGCATTACGCCTTTGCCACCGCGCTGCTCGGGCTGACCGTGGTGGTGTTGCTGCTGGCGGCATGGTTCCACTTCGTCGCCCCCGATAACGGGCCGCCCAAAACCCGTCTGGGCGCAGGGGTGGCCGGAATCATCCAGTCGCCGTTGGCAATTGCGACGTGGGTGCTGGTGGTATTCGAGGTGGCGTCGCTGACTCTGGCGATGACCGACCAGTACCCGGCATGGTCGGTCGGCCGCTCCAACCTGCAAGCTCTGACCGGCAAGTCGTGCGGGCTGGCCGAGGACGTGCTCGTGGAGCAGGACCCGAACGCGGGCATGCTGTCGCCGGTGACCGGCTCGGCAGCGGACGCCCTCGGCGCCGGCATGTCGGAAGCCTTCACGCCCAACGGAATTCCCGCCGACGTCCGCGCCGACCCGGTGATGGAACGGCCGGGTGACCGCAGCTTCGTCAACGACGAGGAGAAGACCGGCAGCAACCAGCCGGGCACCGAGGGCGGCACCACCCCCGCGCCGGGGATCAACGGATCGTCGGCCCAGCTGCCCTTCAACCTCGACCCCGCGCGCACACCGGTGCTCGGCAGCTGGCGCTCGGGCATCCAGATTCCCGCGCACCTGCGGTCCGGCTGGTATCGGCTGCCCGCGCGCGACAAGGCGGGGCCGCTGCTGGTGGTCAGCGCGTCCGGGCGCTTCGACCCCCGCGAGGTCCAGGTGCAGTGGGCCACCGACGAGCAGGCGGCCAGTGGACACCCCGGCGGCTCGTTCCAATTCGCCGACGTGGGGGCCTCCCCGGCCTGGCGCAACCTGCGACTGGCACTGTCGGCGATCCCCAGCTCCGCCACCCAGATTCGGTTGGTCGCCGACGACGAAGACCTGGCGCCGCAGCACTGGATCGCGCTGACGTCGCCGCGCATTCCGCAGCTGCGCACGCTGCAGGACGTGGTGGGCTCGGCCGACCCGGTGTTCTTGGACTGGCTCGTCGGGCTGGCGTTCCCGTGTCAGCGGCCGTTCGGCCATCAGAGCGGCGTCGACGAGACACCGAAATGGCGCATCCTGCCCGACCGGTTCGGCGCCGAGGCCAACTCGCCCGTGATGGACAACAACGGCGGTGGCCCGCTAGGTGTCACCGAGCTGCTGGTGAAAGCGACCACGGTGGCCACCTATTTGAAGGACGACTGGTCCCGCGACTGGGGCTCGCTGCAACGGCTGACGCCCTATTACCCGGGCGCCCAGCCCGCCGACCTGCTCCTGGGGACGGCAACGCGCAGCGGTCTGTGGAACCCGGCGCCGCTGCGCAAGACCTAGACGCCCTGGCCGCGGCCCTTGAAGGCCGAATTCGGTAAGTCTATGCTTACGGTTCGTGGTCACTTACCAAACCGGTGACGTGTGGCTGGCATTGGCGGACGGCACGCGACGCGCCATCGTGGAACGCCTCGCGCATGGCCCGTCGGCGGTCGGCGAGTTGGCGCGCGACCTCCCGGTCAGCAGGCCCGCGGTGTCGCAACACCTCAAGGTGCTCAAATGCGCCGGGCTGGTGCGCGACCGCGCCGTCGGAACCCGTCGCGTCTATCAGCTCGACCCCACCGGTCTCGAGGCACTCCGCACCGACCTCGACCGGTTCTGGACCCAAGCGCTCGCCGGCTACGCGCAGACCATCGACGAAACCAACGAAGGACCGACATGACACCACAGCGGACGCCCAACGTCACCCACCACGTCGTCGTCAACGCCCCGCTCGAGCGCGCGTTCACCGTCTTCACCCAACGATTCGGCGCATTCAAGCCGCGCGAGCACAATCTGTTGGCGGTCCCCATCGCCGAGACCGTGTTCGAGCCCCGCGTGGGTGGCCACATCTACGACCGCGGCGTCGACGGCAGCGTCTGCCGATGGGCGCGAATCCTGGTCTACGAGCCCCCGCATCGGGTCGTCTTCAGCTGGGACATCGGCCCGACCTGGCAGCTGGAAACCGATCCGGTCAAGACCAGCGAGGTCGAAGTCCGCTTTACCGCGCAGACCGACCGGCGCACCCGGGTGGACCTCGAACACCGCCATCTCGACCGGCACGGGCCGGGGTGGCCATCCGTGGCCGACGGGGTCGACGGCGACGCGGGCTGGCCGCTCTACCTGGGGCGCTACGCCGACCTGTTGAGCGGTGGTGACCCGCGATGACCGCCGACCTGATGCCCATGGCCCGCGCGGAACGGGCCGACCTCGCGGAATTTTTGGCCACGCTGGCGCCCCAGGACTGGGAGGCGCCCAGCCTCTGCACACAGTGGAGCGTGAAAGACGTTGTCGCACATGTGGTCAGCTACGAAGAGCTCGGCGCCGTGGGACTGCTGAAGCGCTTTGCGAAGGGCCGGGTGGTCCGGGCCAACCAGGTGGGCGTCGACGAATTCGCCAACCTGACCCCGCCGCAATTGCTGGAATTCCTGCGCAGTCACCTCCAACCCCGCGGATTGACAGCGGGTTTCGGGGGAATGATCGCCCTCGTCGACGGCACGATCCACCACCAGGACATCCGCCGCGCGCTTGACCGGCCCCGCCAGGTCCCGCCCGACCGGCTACAGCGGGTCCTCTCGCTCGTGCCCGGGAACCCCAGGCTCGGCGCCGGACGGCGAGTCAGGGGTCTGCGCCTGCGCGCCACCGACCTCGAGTGGACGCACGGCGACGGGCCCGAAGTGACCGGGCCGGGCGAGGCGCTTCTCATGGCGATGTCCGGGCGCCCGGCCGCACTCGCCGACCTCGCCGGCCCGGGGCACGCCACTTTCGCGGCCCGGCTCGGCGCATAGCGGCTGACCGCTGCGCGGCCCCGCGTCCTCATCGGACATAGCCGCGTCGCTTACGATCGAGCCTCGTGCCCCACGACCGTAATGAGCGATCGCAGCGGATCCCACGATCGGTGGCCGCGGTCGCGGGAATCGCGGGGCTGTTGTTGTGCCTCCTCGTGCCGGTGCTTCCGGCACGGCAGACCACGGCGACGGTGCTGTGGCCGCAGGGCACCGTGGACGGGCACGTCAGCCAGATCACCGCGCCCCTGGTGTCGGGGGCGCCCCGCGCGCTGGACATCTCCATTCCCTGCTCGGACATCGCCACCCTGCCCGCCGACGGCGGCCTGGTGGTCTCGACGCTGCCCCCCGGCGGGATGGACGCCGGCAAGAACGGGCTGTTCGTGCGGGCCAACAAGGACGTCGTCGTCGTGGCGTTCCGCGACACCGTCGCGGCGGTGGCGCAGCGTTCGGCCATCGCCGCCGGGGCCTGCACCGTGCTGCACGCCTGGGCCGGCATCGGGGCGGCCGGCGCCGAGTTCGTCGGCCTTCCCGGCGCGTCCGGGGTCCTGCCGGCCGAGAAGAAGCCGCAGGTCGGCGGGATCTTCACCGATCTGAAGGTGCCCGCGGGCCCGGGGCTATCGGCCCGCGTCGACATCGACACCCGATTCATCACGGCGCCCACCGTCGCCAAGAAGATCGTGATGGTGCTCGGCGTCCTGGCCGTGCTGACGGCCATCATCGCGCTCGCGGTGCTGGACCGCCGCAGCCGAGGCGGCAGCGCGCTGCTCAACTGGCGCTCCCCCATCGCCTGGTTGTCCAGGTACCGACCGGGCACGCACCTGGCCAACTGGCGGCGCGTCGGGCCGGCGACGTGGATCGCCGACGCCGCGGTGATCGCAACCCTGTTGCTGTGGCACATCATTGGCGCCACCACGTCGGACGACGGCTACAACCTGACCATTGCCCGCGTCGCCCCCGGCGCCGGCTACGTCACCAACTACTACCGCTACTTCGGCACCACCGATGCCCCCTTCGACTGGTATCTCGGGGTGCTGTCCAAGCTCGCCTCGGTGAGCACGGCCGGCGTCTGGATGCGGCTGCCCGCCACGCTGGCCGCCATCGCCTGCTGGCTGATCATCAGCCATTGGATGCTGCGCCGCCTGGGCCCCGGCAGGGGCGGCCTGGCGGCCAACCGCGTCGCCGTCTTCACGGCGGGCGCGGTGTTCGTGGCGGCCTGGCTGCCGTTCAACAACGGGCTGCGGCCCGAACCGCTGATCGCCCTCGGGGTGCTGGTCACCTGGATGCTGGTGGAACGCGCGATCGCGCTGCGACGACTCGCCCCGGCGGCGGTCTCCATCATCGTGGCGCTCCTGAGCGCGACGCTGGCGCCGCAGGGGTTGATCGCCGTCGCCGCCCTGCTGACCGGGGCGCGCGCCGTCGCCCAGACCATCCGCCGCCGCCGGGCCACCGACGGCCTGCTGGCACCCCTGGCGGTGCTGGCGGCGTCGCTCGCGGTGATCCTCGTGGTGGTGTTCCGCAGCCAGACACTGGCCACGGTGCTGGAGTCCGCTCGCATCAAATACAAGGTCGGGCCGACGATCGCCTGGTATCAGGACTGGCTGCGCTACTACTTCCTCACCGTCGAATCCAACCCCGACGGGTCGATGGCGCGGCGGTTCGCGGTGCTGATCCTGTTGCTGTGCCTGTTCGGGATGCTCGTCATCCTGCTGCGCCGCGGCCGCGTTCCCGGCGTGGCCCGCGGTCCGGCCTGGCGGCTGATCGGCACCACCGCGATCGGCCTGTTGCTATTGACGTTCACCCCGACGAAGTGGGCGATCCAGTTCGGCGCCTTCGCCGGACTGGCCGGCGCGCTGGGCGCGGTCACCGCATTCGCGTGCTCGCGGATCGGCCTGCACAACCGCCGCAACCTGACGCTGTACGTCACGGCGCTGCTGTTCGTGCTGGCGGTTGCCACCTCCGGCATCAACGGATGGTTCTACGTGGGCAACTACGGGGTGCCGTGGTACGACATCCAGCCCGTCGTCGCCAGCCACCCGGTGACGTCGATGTTCTTGACCTTGTCGATCATCACCGGCCTGCTGGCCGCCTGGCAGCACTTCCGGATGGACTACGCCGGCCACACCGAGGTCAAGGACAAGCGGCGCAACCGCGTCCTGGCGTCGACCCCGCTGCTGGTGGTCGCGACCATCATGGTCGTCGGCGAGGTCGCGTCGCTGACTAAGGGCGCGGTGTTCCGCTACCCCCTGTACACCACCGGCAAGGCCAACCTCGCCGCCCTCAGTTCCGGGCTGTCGCCCAGCAGCTGCGCCATGGCAGACGACGTGCTGGCCGAGCCCGACCCCAATGCCGGCATGCTGGCACCGGCGCCGGGCCAGACCTTCGGCGCCGATGGTCCGCTCGGTGGCGCCAATCCGGTGGGCTTCAAACCCGAAGGCGTGGGCCTGGATCTGAGGTCGTACCCGGTGGTCACCAAGCCCGGGGTGGTCAATTCCGACGCGTCACCCAACAAGCCCAACGCGGCCATGAGTGACTCCGCGGGCACGGCCGGCGGGAAAGGCCCAGTGGGCGTCAACGGCTCGGATGCGGCGCTGCCGTTCGGGCTGGACCCGGCCCGCACTCCGGTGATGGGTAGCTATGGCGAAAACTCTTTGGCCGCCACCGCCACCTCGGCCTGGTACCAGCTGCCGCCCCGCACCCCGGACCGGCCGATCGTCGTGGTGTCGGCAGCCGGTTCCATCTGGTCCTACAAAGAAGACGGCACCTTCACCTACGGACAGTCGCTCAAACTGCAATGGGGAGTTGCCCGCCCGGACGGGACGACCCAGCCGCTCACCGAGGTGCAGCCGATCGATATCGGCCCGGAGCCGGCGTGGCGCAACCTGCGGTTCCCGCTGGCGTGGGCGCCGCCGGAGGCCAACGTGGCGCGGATAGTCGCCTACGACCCGAACCTGAGTTCGGATCAGTGGTTCGCGTTCACGCCACCCCGGGTCCCGGTGACCGAAACCTTGCAGCAGCTGATCGGGTCGCGCACACCCGTGCTGATGGACATCGCGACCGCCGCGAACTTCCCGTGCCAGCGGCCGTTCTCCGAACACCTTGGCGTCGCCGAACTTCCGCAATACCGGATCCTGCCCGACCACAAACAGACGGCATCGTCGTCGAACGGCTGGCAGGCCGGCGAGGCGGGTGGCCCGTTCCTGTTCGCTCAGACGATGCTTCGTACCTCGACGATCTCGACGTATCTGCGCGGCGACTGGTATCGCGACTGGGGATCCGTCGAGCAGTACTTCCGTTTGATCGCGGCTGATCAGGCGCCGGACGCCGTAATCGAACAGGGTGTGATGCCAGTGCACGGCTGGAGCCGGCAGGGACCGATTCGGGCGCTCCCATGAGCACGCCGACCGCCAGCAAGGACGTGCGGGGGACACGTTGGGTGGCGACCATCGCCGGCCTGATCGGGTTCGTGCTGTCGGTCGCGACGCCGCTGCTGCCCGTCGTGCAGACCACCGCGACACTGAATTGGCCGCAAAACGGTCAGCTGAACAGCGTTACCGCGCCGCTGATTTCGCTGACCCCGGTCGACGTGACGGCAACCGTACCGTGCTCTACGGTGCGCGCCCTGCCGCCGGAGGGTGGGGTCGTGCTGAGTACGGCGCCCAAGAAGGGCAAGGACGCCGCGCTCAACGCGTTGTTCGTGGTCGTCAACGGCAAGCGCGTCGACGTCACCGACCGCAACGTGGTGATCGCCAGCGCGCCTCGGGATCAGGTGGCAGGAGCCGCAGGCGTCCCCGGATGTTCCAGCATCGAGATCACCTCGACCAAAGCCGGCGCCTTCGCCACCTTTGTCGGACTGAATGATGCAGCGGGCAAACCGATTACGGGCGGTTTCTCCGACCCGAACCTGCGGCCGCAGATCGTGGGGGTGTTCACCGACCTGACCGGTCCGGCGCCGGCCGGATTGAGGCTGTCTGCGACCATCGACACCCGGTTCTCCACCACCCCAACCACGTTGAAGCTGGCCGCGATGGTGGCGGCGATCGTGGCCACCATCGTCGCGTTGATCGCGTTGTGGCGGCTCGACCAGCTGGACGGGCACCGGATGCGCCGGCTCATTCCGGCGAACTGGCGCACATTCACCCTCGCCGATGTCGCGGTGATCGGCGGGTTCTTGCTCTGGCACGTGATCGGGGCGAACTCCTCCGACGACGGCTACATCCTGGGCATGGCGCGGGTCGCCGACCGCGCCGGCTACATGTCCAACTACTTCCGGTGGTTCGGCAGCCCGGAGGATCCCTTCGGCTGGTACTACAACTTGCTGGCGCTGATGACCCATGTCACCGACGCCAGCCTGTGGATGCGGTTGCCGGATTTGATCGCCGGAATCGTGTGCTGGCTGCTGCTCTCGCGCGAGGTGCTGCCCCGGTTGGGGCCCGCGGTCGCCTCCAGCAAGGCCGCCAACTGGGCGGCAGGAATGGTGCTGCTGACGGCCTGGATGCCGTTCGACAATGGCCTGCGCCCTGAGCCGATCATCGCGGTCGGTTCGCTGATCACCTACGTCCTGATCGAGCGCTCCATGCGGTACAGCCGGCTCACACCCGCGGCATTGGCGGTCATCACCGCGGCGTTCACGCTCGGCGTCCAGCCCACCGGGTTGATCGCGGTCGCCGCGCTGATCGCCGGCGGCCGACCGATCCTGCGAATTTTGGTCCGCCGCCACCGCCTGGTCGGCACGTGGCCGCTGGTGGCGCCCATGCTGGCCGCCGCCACGGTCATCCTGACCGTCGTTTTCGCCGACCAGACGCTGTCAACCGTGCTGGAAGCCACCAGGATTCGCACGTCGATCGGCCCCAGCCAGGCCTGGTACACCGAGAACCTGCGCTATTACTACCTGATTCTGCCTACCGTCGATGGCTCGCTGTCGCGGCGCTTCGGCTTCCTGATCACCGCGCTGTGTCTGTTCACGGCCGTGTTCATCATGTTGCGGCGCAAGCGAGTTCCGGGAGTGGCCCGCGGTCCGGCGTGGCGGCTGATGGGTGTCATCTTCGGCACCATGTTCTTCCTGATGTTCACGCCTACCAAGTGGGTGCACCACTTCGGGCTCTTCGCCGCGGTGGGGGCGGCGATGGCCGCCCTGGCCACCGTGCTGGTCTCACCGGCGGTGTTGCGCTGGTCGCGCAACCGGATGGCGTTCCTCGCGGCGGTGTTCTTCGTGCTGGCCTTGTGTTTCGCCACCACCAACGGCTGGTGGTACGTCTCGAGTTACGGCGTACCGTTCAACAGCAGCATGCCGAAGATCGGTGGGATCTCGGTCAGCACAATCTTTTTCGCGCTGTTCGTGCTGGCCGTGTTGTACGCGATCCGGTTGCACTTCGCGTCCCGCGACCACGGCGAGGGCCGCGTAGCCCGGGCGCTGACGGCGGCACCTATCCCCCTCGCGGCCGGCTTCATGGCACTGGTGTTCATCGCATCGATGACGGCCGGCATCGTTCGGCAGTACCCCACCTACTCCAATGCCTGGGACAACCTGCGCGAGTTCAGCGGCGGCTGCGGCCTGGCCGACGACGTGCTCGTCGAGCCGGACAGCAACGACGGTTTCATGGCGCCTTTCAAAACAGGGGAGCCCGGCAGTTACGGACCGTTGGGGCCGCTGGGTGGTGAGCGCCCAACAGGATTCAGCCCCAACGGCGTTCCGGACCGCACCCTGGCCGAGTCGGTCAAGGAAACGTCGGTGCCGCAGCCCGGAACCGACTACGACTGGGATGCACCACTCAAGCTGACGACGCCGGGCATCAACGGATCGACGGTACCGCTGCCGTACGGCCTGAACCCTCAGCAAGTTCCGGTGGCGGGCAGCTTCGCCACCGGCGCACAACAGCAGAGCAGGCTGAACTCGGCGTGGTACCAGCTGCCGAAGCCCGACGCCGGACACCCGCTGGTCGTCATCACAGCCGCGGGCACCATCACCGGCAACAGCATCCTGCACCACCACACCACCGGGCAGACGGTGGAATTGGAATTCGGCAGGCCCGGCCCGGACGGCTCCGTACTGCCGGCGGGCCGCCTGGTGCCCTACGACCTCTACGGCGAACAACCCAAGGTGTGGCGAAACCTGCGGTTCGCACGTTCGCAGCTGCCCGCCGACGCGGTCGCCGTGCGCGTGGTGGCCGAGGACCTGTCCCTGACACCGGAGGACTGGATCGCGGTGACCCCGCCGCGGGTTCCGGAGCTGCGCTCCTTGCAGGAGTACATCGGCTCGACCCAGCCGGTGCTGATGGACTGGGCGGTCGGGTTGGCCTTCCCGTGCCAGCAGCCGATGCTGCACACCAACGGCGTCACCGAAATCCCGAAGTTCCGCATCACCCCGGACTACAACGCCAAGAAGCAGGACACGGATACCTGGCAGGACGGGGTCAATGGTGGCTTGCTCGGCATCACCGATCTGTTGTTGCGGGCCCACGTGATGTCGACGTACCTGTCCCACGATTGGGGCCGCGACTGGGGGTCGCTGCGCAAATTCGACACCATCGCCGACGCTCAGCCCGCGCAACTCGAGCTGGGCAGCGCGACCCGCACCGGATGGTGGACGCCGGGTCAGATCCGCATCAAGCCGTAAACGCGGCGCAAAGCGTTATTTGTCGGCGCGTTTAAATGGCGCCCGGCGGCGCCGAATTAACGCCTGAGTAATAGTTTCGCCGACGGTTTGAATCGGCCAATTGCGGGACAATACTCATTTCGTTGTGATCCAGTTCACACGACGAAAAGGTGGCCCCCATGCGCACGCTGACACGCCTGAATACCTGCGCCGCCGCGGTCACGGTGCTGGTGTCGCCCGCCACGACATACGCCGTCGGCACGGCCGGCGCGGAGGGCGCCGGCACCACCGTCGTATTCGACGCCAAACTCCGGCGTTGCGATTTCAGTTTGGTGACTTTCGCGGTCCAGGTGCCGCATCCGTCCCTGGGGACGGGTTACGCCGTCGTCCACACGACCGGGTCGAAGGCGGTCGCGGATGTCCATCTGGTGGACGCGCCGGAGCCCGGCACCCATTTCGACGTGGGGCTGATCCAGGTGCCCCGCCCCGCCTCCGCCACGTGCGGACCCGGCGACCCCGGGACCGCGTTCACCGGCCTGGACACCGACGGGGCGGGCAGCGGAAATGCGACCGTCCAAGACAGCATCCGGCCCGGCACGACCGGGGTCTGGGTGATCGTCGAACAACCCAACCCTCACTCGCAGAGCCCGGCGGAGTTCTACACGTCCGAGTTCGTCGTGCCGGTGCGGGCATAGGGCAGATGCGAGGCGACGGTGTCCGCATCACAACGGGACACGCGACAGCAGCGAATCGCGGCGGATGACGCCACCGGCGACCTGTCCGCGATCCGCGGCTCCGCGCTGCCCGCGGAGGACGTGCCCGAGGACATCGACACCTCGTCGGAAGTGGCCGAGGCGGCGCTGGAGCGCGGCGCGGCCATGCTCGTGGTGAAACGCGGTCCCAACGTCGGAGCGCACTTCGTCCTGAACC
This sequence comes from Mycobacterium marseillense, assembly GCF_010731675.1. Taxonomy (NCBI): domain Bacteria; kingdom Bacillati; phylum Actinomycetota; class Actinomycetes; order Mycobacteriales; family Mycobacteriaceae; genus Mycobacterium; species Mycobacterium marseillense. The sequence continues at coordinate 4,103,985 of NZ_AP022584.1, read as the reverse complement.
AGCCCGTCATGACCGCCGGACGCCACCCCGAAAGCGACATCTATCTCGACGACATCACGGTCAGCCGCCGGCATGCCGAATTCCGCACCGAGAACGGCGAATTCCGCGTCGTCGACCTCGGCAGCCTCAACGGCACCTATCGCAACCGTGAACCCGTCGACTCCGCGATGCTGGCCGACGGCGACGTGCTCCAGGTCGGCAATTTCCGGCTGGTGTTCCGCACCGCCCAGACGCCGTGACCCGACCATGCATACGTGCGAATTCCCGTCCGGTGAAACCATTTTCGCCCAGGGCGATCCGGGCGACCGGCTCTACGTGGTCGTCGAAGGCGCGGTGAAGATCAGCCTGCGTGACCCCGCGGGCCGCACCAGTGTGCGGGCGATCATCGGGCAAACCGACATCTTCGGCGAGCTGGGGGTGTTCGACCCCGCGCCGCGCGCATGCACCGCCACGGCGCTCACCGACGTGCGAGCGCTGTGGGCGGACCGCGCCACCCTGCGAGCGTCGATGGCGCAGGAGCCGGCCCTGGGCGAACAGCTGCTGCGGGCGCTGACGCGGCGGCTGCGGGCCGCCGAAGGACAACTCGTCGAGCTGGTTTCCAGCGATGTCAACGCCCGCGTCGCCCGCCAGCTGCTGGAGCTGGGCAGGCGGTTCGGCACCCGCGAGGGCGGCGCGCTGTGGCTCGCGCACGAACTCAGCCAGGACGAGCTGGCCCAGCTTGTCGGCGCCGATCGGGTATCGGTGAACAAGGCGTTGGGCAGCTTCACCACCCGAGGCTGGATCTCGTTGCAGGGCAAGACGGTTCTGATCATCAACCCCACCGCGCTGGCCCGCCGCGCGGGGGACGTCGACCGCACCCGCCACGCCCTCCCGCACGACGATCGGCTCGGCGCGTAGCGTCTGTCCCATGAGCGACTACGCCGTAGAAGCGGTGGACAAGCTGCCGTTCTCCACCGAGGAAAAAGCACAGCGCTACGCGACGGAAAACTACGGTGGCGCCGTCGGTCTCAATTGGTACAGCACCGATCCCACGCTGCAGTTCACCATGGCCTACTACCTGCAGCCCGACGAGCTGACGTTGGCCGAGCGCCACCTGACGCGCATCGGCGAGCTGATGGGTGGCCCGGTGGCGCGGTGGGCCGAGGAGACCGACCGCAACCCGCCGCGCCTGCAGCGCTACGACCGGTGGGGCCACGACGTCAGCGACGTGGTGATGCCGCCGTCGTTCACGCAATCCAAGCGGGCCGTCCTGGACGCCCAGCGGGCGCTGCGGACCGAGGCGCGCGAGGCGAAGATGAGCTCCTCGCTGACGCTGTTCGCGTCGAATTATCTACTCAATCAAGCCGATATCGGCATGGGCTGCGCGCTGGGCACCGGCGGCGGCATGGTCCAGTCGCTGGTGGCGGCCTACGCGCCGGCCGACGTGGCCGAACACGTGCTGGCCAAATTCGCCTCCGGCGAGTGGGCCGGCGAGACGGCGCAGCTGCTCACCGAACGCACCGGCGGCTCCGACCTGGGCGCGCTCGAGACGACCGCCACCCGGCACGGCGACTCGTGGCTGCTGAACGGGTTCAAGTGGTTTGCGTCCAACTGCGCCGGGGAGGCGTTCGTCGTCCTGGCCAAACCCGAAGGCGCACCGGACTCTTCGCGGGGTGTCGCCAATTTCCTGGTGCTGCGCACCCGCCGTGACGGCTCCCGCAACGGCGTGCGGGTCCGGCGCCTGAAGGACAAACTCGGCACCCGTTCGGTGGCCTCGGGCGAGGTCGAGTTCGTCGACGCCGAAGCGTTCCTGCTGTCCGGCGAGCCCACCGCCGAATCCGGCCCCTCCGACGGCAAGGGGCTGGGCCGCATGATGGAGCTGACCAACGCCGCGCGGCTGGGCATCGCGTTGTTCGGGCTCGGCAACGCGCGACGCGCGCTGGTCGAGTCGCTGTGCTACGCGCGGCAGCGGCGCGCGTTCGGCGGGGCGCTGATCGACAAGCCGTTGATGCGGCGCAAGCTCGCCGAGATGATCGTCGATGTCGAAGCCGCCCAAGCGCTGGTGTTCGACGGCACCGGCGCCACCAACCACCGCCAGCCGCGTGGCCTGCGGCAGCGCATCGCGGTACCAGTCACCAAGCTGAAGGTGTGCCGGCTCGGGATCACCGCGGCGTCGGACGCGATCGAGATCCACGGCGGCAACGGCTATATCGAAACCTGGCCGGTGGCAAGGCTTTTGCGCGACGCGCAGGTCAACACCATCTGGGAGGGCCCGGACAACATCCTGTGCCTGGACGTGCGCCGCGGGATCGAGCAGACCCGCGCGCACGAGACGCTGCTGGCGCGGCTGCGCGATGCCGTCTCGGTCGCCGACGACGACGAAGCCACCCGGCTGGTCGCCGGCCGGGTCGAGGACCTCGACGCGGCGATCACCGCGTGGTCCAAACTCGACAGGCAGGTGGCCGAGGCGCGGCTGTTCCCGCTGACCCAATTCCTCGGCGACGTCTACGGCGGCGCGTTGCTCATCGAGCAGGCCGCCTGGGAGCGCGCCACCCGCGGCGGCGGGCGCAAGGCGCTGGTGGCGCGGCTCTATGCGCAGCGGTATCTCGCCGACCGCGGGGCGCTGCGCGGTATCGACGACGACTCCGACGAGGCGCTGGCGCGCTTCGACGAGTTGGTCGACGGTGCGCTGCGGCTCTAGGACCTAGATCGGGATGAGCCCGTGCTTGCGGGCCGTGCGGAACCACAACTGCTTGTCCCGCAACAGCTTCATCGACTTGCGCAGCAACAGCCTGGTCTGGTGCGGGTCGATGACCGCGTCGATGAAGCCGCGCTCGGCGGCGGTCCACGGGATCGCCATGTTGAGGTTGTAGCCCTCGATGAAGTCCTTCTTGATCTGCTGCGCCTCGGGGGTGGTCGGGTCCGGGAACCGCTTCATCAACAGCTGCGCGGCCCCCTCGGCGCCGATCACCGCGATGCGCGCGGTGGGCCAGGCGAAGTTGAAGTCGGCGGTCAGCTGCCGCGAACCCATCACCGCGTAGGCGCCGCCGTAGGACTTGCGCACGGTGATCGTCACCTTCGGCACGTCGGCCTCCACGACCGAGTACAGGAACCGGCCGCCGCGCTTGATGATGCCATTCTTCTCCTGCTCGGCGCCCGGCAAGAAGCCCGGGGTGTCCACCACGAACACCAGCGGGATGTTGAACGCGTCGCAGAACCGGATGAACCGCGCCGCCTTGTCGGAGGCCTCGTTGTCGATCGACCCGGACAGGTACATGGGCTGGTTGGCGATCACGCCGACCGGGCGCCCGTCGACCCGGGCGAAACCGGTGATGATGGCCGGGCCACCCTGCGCGGCAACGTCGAGGAAATCACCGTCGTCGAAGATCCGCAGCAGGATCTCGTGCATGTCGTAGGCCATGTTGTCCGAGTCCGGCACGATCGAGTCGAGCTCCAGATCGGTCGGGGTGGTCTCGGGCTCGAGACCGGGGTTGATGATCGGCGGCTGGCCGACGGCGCTCGACGGCAGGAACGACAGGAAGTCGCGCACGTACTGGAACGCCTCGGCCTCGGAGTTCACCACCTGGTGGATGTTGCCGTAGCGGGCCTGCGCGTCGGAGCCACCGAGCTCGTCGAGGCTGACCTCCTCGCCGGTGACCTCCTGGATCACGTCGGGTCCGGTGACGAAGAAGTAGCCCTGGTCGCGCACCGAGACCAGCAGGTCGTCCTGGATCGGCGAATACACCGCTCCCCCAGCACATTTGCCGAAGATCAGGGAAATCTGCGGCACCAGCCCGCTCAAAGCCTCGTGGCGACGGCCCAGCTCGGCGTACCACGCCAGCGACGTGACCGCGTCCTGAATCCGGGCCCCACCGGAATCCTGGATGCCGATGATCGGGCACCCGACCATCGCGCACCACTCCATCAGGCGGGCGACCTTGCGGCCGAACATCTCGCCGACGGTGCCCTGGAAGACCGTCTGGTCATGGGAGAACACCCCGACCGGGCGGCCGTCGATCATGGCGTGCCCGGTGACGCACCCGTCGCCGTAGAGCGCGTTCGGGTCGTTCGGCGTCTTGGCCAGCGCCCCGGTCTCCAGGAAGGTGCCCGGGTCGACCAGCGCATGCACGCGGGCGCGGGCGCTGGGGATGCCCTTCTTGTCGCGCTTGGCGACGGCCTTCTCACCGCCGGGCTCTTTGGCCAGTTCCAGGCGGCGATGGAGCTCGGCCAGCTTCTCGGCGGTGGTGTGCTGGATGGGGGCCGGCGCCATCTCCGTCACTACTTGCCTACCTCACTCGTCTGGGTGGTTTCCGCGTCCACCTTATTCAGCACCTCGGCCAGGTGTGCGCCCACCTTGGCGATGATCGGTTCGTCGATGGCCTGGATGTGCTCGCCGCCGATCGGGACCACCTCCAGGTCCGCCACGAACTGGCCCCAGCCGCCGTCGGGCTGGCGGACCGCATAGCGCGGCTCGAACTCGATGACGTCATCGTGGTAGCGATCGGCCATGTAGAGGGTCACGTGGCCGTCGTACGGCTCGATCACGACGGTCTCGAGCGCCCGGTTGTCCAGATACGACGTCCGTTGGTGTTCGACGATGCCGCCCGGAATCTGTACGCCGCTCTGCTGGACGATGTCCAGCACGAACTTGACCTGTCCCTCGTCGTCGAGCTCTTCGAGCTCCTCGTAGGGGATCGCGGGGATCTCGACGTTGAAGGTGCGCTCCGCGAACTTCGCGTAGCGGTCCCAGCGCTTGCGGGTCTCCTCCTTGGTCTGCGGGATCTCCTCGCCGGCGCGCACGGTGTCGATCATCCCGACGAATCGCACGTCGGCCCCGGCCCGCTTCAGCCCGATCGCGCACGCGTACGCCAGGGCACCACCGAGCGACCACCCGGCCAGGATGAACGGCTTGCCGCCGTTCATCTCCAGCAGCTTGGGCACGTACTGGGCGGCGCGCTCCTGGATAGTGCCCTCCACACGCTCAAGCCCGTACACCGGAATGTCCGCCGGTAGGTGGCTGATCAGCGGCTCGTAGACCACGGTCGACCCGCCGGCCGGGTGGAACACGAACACCGGTACCTGCGAGTCGTTCTCCGGTGCCCGGATAGTGCGCACGAAGCCGTCGATCTGACCGGCCTCCAGGTACTGGCGGACCTTTTCGGCCAGCGCCTCGATGGTCTCCGACGCCAGCACGTCCTCGGCGGTGATCGTGCCGTCGGCACGCTCCGAGAGGCGCTGCGCCATCTTGGCCGCGGTGTCCTCGTCGAGCTTGGGCAGCGGGTTGAAGATGCCGCCCGGCGACTTGCCCGTGACGATCGCCCAGGTGGCGAAGGTGACCCGCTCGGCGGCATCACGCGGGGGGACATCGGAATGCAGCGCCTTGGACACCGCCTCCTGGCTGAGCGCTCCCGCCAGGTTCGGCTGGCCACCGTTGGTCGCCGCGGCCGGTCCGGACGGATCCGTCGGCGGCGGCGGAATCGGCTCCTGCGTCTCGGGCTCGGCCTGCGGGTCCGGGGCGGGCGCGGCGGCCGAGGCGGGCGTTGCCCCGCTGAGCAGTTCGGCCTGCTCCTTGGCGATCTCCTCGGGCGTCAGCGTCTTCTGGTGCTCGTGCAGCGCGTAGACCTCGTCGCGGTGCTCGACCGCGTACTCGATCAGCTTCTCGACGGCGTAGAGGTTGGCGTCGCGCACCGCGGTCAACTGGATCGGCGGCATGTCGAAGTCGTATTCAACGCGGTTCTTGATCCGTACCGCCATCAGCGAGTCCAGGCCGAGCTCGACCAGCGGCACCTCCCACGGCAGGTCCTCGGGCTCGTAACCCATTGCCGCCGAGACGATCATGCCCAGCCGGTCGGCGATGGTCTCACCGGAATCCGGCGACCACCTACCCACGCTGGACGGCAGGTAGCGGTTGGTCAGGCTGTCCGACAGCGTCTCGGCGTCGGCCTCCTCGGCCGGCGCCGCGGGTGCCTCGACCGTGCTGGGGGCGGCCGCGATCGCGGCACCGGCGCCCACCGCGGTCGGCAACGCGGCCACGCTCTGGCCGGCCCGCGACACGAGCGCGTCGTAGACCAGGGTGAAGGACTCGTCGATGCGGGCGTGCACCTGGACCGAGGCGCCGCCCGGGTGCCGGGTCATCGTCGTCACCAGCCGGGCGCCCGCGCCGGGGACGGCGCGTTGCTCGGAAGCCACCAACTGGGCATCCGAAAGCACTTGTGTCGCGGCCGATCTCACCAACGCGGCCAGGTCCGTCTCACCGTTGCGCGGCGCGTACTCCCAGACGTGCCGGCCATCGGGCAGCGCTACGTGGGTGCCCGGCATGATCACCGAGCCGTCGCCGGAGAAATGCACGTCCAGCCAGTGCTCTTTGCGCTTGAACCGGGTCGGCGGGATGTTCGCGTAATCCTCCGGGCCATAGCGCGCGGCGGAACGCCGAGAAAATAAAGTCCGGATGTCCAGGTCGTGGCCGTGCACGTAGAGCTGGGCCATCGCCGAGATCATCGACTCGACGTCGTCCTGCTTTTTGGCCAGCGTCGGAATCAATTGGGCGTCATGCAAACCCGCGGCCGCGGTGGTCAAACCGATCTGCATCAGCGCCACCGGGTTGGGCGCCAGCTCCAGGAAGGTGGTGTGGCCGCTGTCGACGGCGTTGCGGACGCCGTGCGTGAAGTAGACCGAATGCCGCATTCCCTTGACCCAGTAGTCGACATCGTGGATCGGGTCGACGCCGGGCTTGACGTAGCTGCCCTCGTGCACCGTGGAGAAGATTCCGACGGTGGGGCTCATCGGCTTGATGCCCTGCAGTTCCGCGGAGAACTCACCGAGCAGCGGGTCCATCTGCGAGGTGTGGCCGGCGCCCTTGGTCTGCAGCTTGCGGGCGAAGCGGCCCTCGGCTTCACAGCGGGCGACGATCGCGTCGATCTGCTCGGGCGGGCCCCCGATCACGGTCTGACTGGGTGCGGCGTAGACGCACACCTCCAGGCCGGGGAAGTCACCGAACACCGTCTTCAGCTCGTCGGCGGAGTACTCCACCAACGCCATCAGCCGGATGTATTCGCCGAACAGCATGGCCTCGCCCTCACCCATCAGGTGTGAGCGCGAGGCGATCACGCGGGCGGCATCGCGCAGGGACAGCCCGCCGGAGAAATAGGCCGACGCGGGCTCGCCCAGCGACTGACCCACCACCGCAGCGGGTTTCGCGCCGTGATGCTTGAGCAGCTCACCCAGCGCGATCTGGATGGCGAAGATGACGACGTTGGAAGTTTCGATGCCGTACTCATGCGAGTCGTCGAGGATCAGTTCCAGCACCGAGTAGCCGCGCTCGTCCTGGATCAGCGCGTCGACCTTCTCGATCCACTCGGCGAAGACCTCGTTGCGCAGGTACAGGTTCTTGCCCATCTTGCGGTGCTGCGCACCGAAACCGGCCATCGCCCACACCGGCCCGCTGGTCACCGGCCCGTCGGTGCTGAACACGTTCGGCCGCTGCTTGCCTTCGGCGACCGCCCGCAGGCCCTTGATGGCCTCTTCATGGTCGTGGGCCAGCACCACCGCGCGCGAGCGCCCGTGGTTGCGCCGCGACAGCGCCCGGCCGATCGATTCCAGCGACGACGCCTGCCCCTCCGGGCTTTCCATCCAGTCCGCGAGGTCGGCGGCCGCCGTCTTCTTGCGCGAGGTCAAAAAGCCCGACACCGCGAGCGGGATCAGCGGCTTGGTCGGCTCCGACTCCTCTTGCGCGGCAAGCTCTGCCAGCGCGATCTCCTTGAGGCGCAGGGCCTCTTCGGTCACGCCCGGCAGTTCGTAGTCTTCTTCTTCGTCGGGCGCCTCGGCGTCGGGGATGATGTTGCCGAAGTCGTCGAACCGCAGCGAGTGGGCCTCGAGCGTGGGGGCCTCGGCAGGTTCCTCGCCGGGCGCGCCCGGCGCATCGGCTTGCGGGGTGGGTTCGGCCTCGCGCTCCACCACGTCGCGCGGCAAGACCTCGCGCACCACCAGGTGCGCGTTGGCCCCGCCGAAGCCGAAGCTGGACACGCCGGCCAGCGCGTAACCGCCGTAGCGCGGCCAATCAGTGGCGCCGTCAACGACTTTCAAGCGCATGCCGTCGAAGTCGATGTAGGGGCTGGGGCCGGCGAAGTTGATCGACGGCGGCAGCTTGTCGTGCTGCAGCGCCAGCACCACCTTGGCCAGGCTCGCCGCGCCGGCGGCCGACTCCAGGTGTCCCACATTGGTTTTCACCGCACCCAGCAGCGCCGGACGGTCGGTGGGGCGGCCGCGGCCGACGATGCGACCCAGCGCCTCGGCCTCGATCGGGTCACCCAAAACGGTGCCGGTGCCGTGGGCCTCGATGTAGTCGACGGTGCGCGGGTCGATGCCGGCGTCCTTGTAGGCCCGGCGCAACACCTCGGCCTGGGCGTCCTGGTTGGGGGCGATCAAGCCGTTGGACCGGCCGTCGTGATTGACGGCGCTGCCCGCGATCACGGCCAGAATCTGGTCGCCGTCGCGGCGGGCGTCGTCGACCCGCTTGAGCACGAACATGCCGCCGCCCTCGGAGCGGGTGTAGCCGTCGGCGTCCGACGAGAACGACTTGATCCGGCCGTCGGGAGACAGCACCTGACCGATCTCGTCGAAACCGAGCGTCACCAACGGCGTCAGCAACGCGTTGACCCCACCGGCGACCGCGACGTCGCACTCGCCGTTGCGCAGCGCCTGCACCGCCTGGTGCGTCGCCACCAGCGAACTCGAGCAGGCGGTGTCCAGCGCGACCGACGGGCCGCGGAAGTCGTAAAAGTAGGACACCCGGTTGGCGATGATCGAGCTGGCGGTGCCGGTGATCGCGTACGGGTGAGCGACGGTCGGATCCGAGACCGCCAGGAATTGGTAGTCGTTGTTGGAGAAGCCGACGTACACGCCGACGGCTTCGCCGCGCAGGGTCGACGCCGGAATGCGGGCGTGCTCGAGAGCCTCCCAGGTGAGCTCGAGCGCCATCCGCTGCTGCGGGTCGATATTGTCGGCCTCGGTCTTGGCGACCGCGAAGAACTCCGAGTCGAAGCCCTTGATGTCCTTGAGGTAGCCGCCGCGGGTGCGAGCGGTGCCGACGCGCGCGGCGATGCGCGGCTCTTCGAGGAATTCCGACCAGCGGCCCTCGGGTAGGTCGGTGATGGCGTCGCGGCCCTCCATGAGCGCTTGCCAGGTTTCGTCGGGGCTGTTCATGTCGCCGGGTAGCCGGGTGGACAGCCCCACGATCGCGATGTCGACGCGCTCGGCCGGGCCGGTACGGGTCCAGTCCGCGCCGTCGAGACCGTCGTCGGCGATCTCCGGCTCCCCCTCGATGATGCGAGTGGCCAGCGACTCGATCGTCGGATGCTGGAAGGCCACCGCGACCGACAGCGTGACCCCGGTCATGTCCTCGATGTCGGCGGCCATCGCCACCGCGTCGCGCGACGACAGGCCCAGCTCGACCATCGGCACCGACTCGTCGATGTCGTCCGGTGACCGGCCGACCGCCTTGCCCACCCAGTTGCGCAGCCACTGGCGCATCTCGGGGACGGTCATATCGGCCTTCGTGGCGGGCACCTCCCCGTCAGGGCCCGGGGTGATGTCTTCGGGGTGCTCAGTGTCAGCCATGGTCCTAAGAGATTCAGTCAGTGGAATTGGCGAAGGCCGTCGGGGATCCGACGCCGCTGCGCAGGCTGCCGTCGAGGTAGGCGGCGCGGCATGCGCGGTGCCCGATCTTGCCGCTGGAGGTCCGCGGGATCGTGCCCGACTGCACCAGCAGCAGGTCGCGGACCGTGACGCCGTGGCGCACGGCGATCGCCGCCCGGATGTCGTCGGCGATGGGCTGGTAGTCCAGCTTGTGGGAGCCCGCGGCGCGCTCGGCGACGATCACCAGCTGCTCGGAGCTGTCATCCGGGTCGTACTTGAGGCCGGTGTGGGGGTTGTCGAACACTTCCTGCGGCAGCTGATTGGCCGGCACCGAGAAGGCGGCGACGTAGCCAGTGCGCAGCGCCTTGCTAGCCTCCTGCGCCGAGTACTCGAGGTCCTGCGGGTAGTGGTTGCGGCCGTCGATGATGACGAGGTCCTTGATGCGGCCCGCGATATAGAGGTGGCCCTTGTGGTAGGTGCCGTAGTCGCCGGTCTTGACCCACATGCCGTCGTCGGGGGCGCCCTCGGCGTGCGACTGACTGATCCGCGACTTGAGGATGTTGCGGAAGACGTCGTTGGTCTCTTGTTCCTTGCCCCAGTAGCCGATGCCCAGGTTGTTCCCGTGCAACCAGATCTCGCCGATCTGGCCGTCGGGCAGTTCGCTGGCGGTCTCGGGGTCGACGATGACGGCCCACTCGTCGACGCCGATGATGCCGGCGGAAACCTGCGCCACGGCGTTGGGCGCGTCGGCGGCAACCTCGACGAAGCGCTGCTTGTTCAGCTCGTTGCGGTCGACGTGGATGACGGTCGGCGGCTCGTCCATCGGCGTGGTGGAGACGAACAGCGTCGCCTCGGCCAGGCCGTAGGAGGGCTTGATCGCGGTCTCACGCAGGCCGTAGGGGGAGAACGCCTCGTAGAACTTGCGCATCGACGCCGGCGACACCGGCTCGCTGCCGTTGAGGATCCCCTTGACGTTGCTCAGGTCCAGCGGCGACTCGCCTTCCTTGGGCACCCCGCGCACCGCGGCATGCTCGAACGCGAAGTTCGGGGCGACGGTGAAGACCTCGCAGTCCGGGGCGTCCTCGGGCTTGCGTGCCATCTCCCGGATCCACCGGCCGGGCCGGCGCACGAACGCGGCCGGGGTCATGAAGGTGAAGTTGTGGCCGAGCACCGGCGACAGCAGCGCCGTGATCAGACCCATGTCGTGGAAAAACGGCAGCCAGGACAGGCCGCGGTCGCCCTCCTTGCCTTCCAGGCCGTTGAGCACCTGCAGCACGTTGGTGGGCAGGTTCAGGTGGGTGATCTCCACGCCGGTCGGGGTGCGGGTGGAGCCGGAGGTGTACTGCAGGTAGGCGATGGTGTTCTCGTCGGCCTCGGGCGGCACCCAGGTGGACGCGACCTCGCTGGGCACCGCGTCGACGGCGATGACGCGGGGCCGCTCCTTGGCGGCGCGGGCGCGGATGAACTTGCGGACGCCCTCGGCGGCCTCGGTGGTGGTCAGGATGGTCGACGGGGTGCAGTCGTCGAGCACGGCGTGCAGGCGGCCTACGTGGCCCGGCTCGCTCGGGTCGAACAGCGGCACGGCGATCCGCCCGGCGTACAGCGCGCCGAAGAGCGCGATCAGGTAGTCCAGGTTCTGCGGGCACAGCACGGCGATGCGGTCACCGGGCTGGGTGACTTGCTGCAGCCGGGCACCCACGGCGCGGTTGCGGGCGCTGAACTCCGACCAGGAGATGTCGCAGGCGACGCCGTCGCGCTCGGTGGAAAAGTCCAGGAACCGGTAGGCGAGCTTGTCACCACGAACCCGGGCCCACTTCTCAACGTGCTTGACCAAGTTCGTGTTCTCGGGGAACTTGATCTTTCCATTCACGATGAACGGGTTGTGGTACACCATGCCGCTCTCCTGTCACACCTGTTATCTAGGTCGGCTCCGCCGACGTTGTTTCTAAGTCGGCTCGGCCGACATCGTTCCCTAGGTCGGCTTCGCCGACATTTCGTTCACTAGCTCTGGCCGGCTACCGCCGACCGTCACATGTCTACGCGCGGGCCAGAACGCCGGTGACGTGCCAGTCCCAGGCCGGCATCGACCCCGACGAGGGCCCGCGACAAAGTCTGGTAGCTCTTAAATTCCTCTTAATGTTACGGGCCCGCCCCACGGCAGACCAAATCACAAGGTACCGCTGATAGCCACCCGCAACCGCTACCTAACGGCTGTGTCCCACCGCCCCGGTCATCCGTGTTTCGGTTGTGGCGCATTCGCAATCAGCCCGTGAGCCCAGTTCAACGTCCAGTCGGTCGCCGGGGCCCCGTCGACACTCCAGCACTGCGTCGTCGCGTACAGCGCGTGGACCGGTTGGGCGGCACCGCCGGCCAACGTGTTCAGCGTGCTCGGCAGGTTGGCGATGCTGAAGGCCTCTTCCGGTGCGGCGCAGATGAGGTCGCCCGGCGCGCAGATCTCGTTGGTCCTGTCGTTGAGGTCGCCGAACCCACCCGGGCGCGCACCGGTCATGGTCAGACCCATCCCGGACAGGATGGGCACCTCGTGCAACGTGACCTCGGCGCCCTGGCCCGGCGGGTTGGGCCCGATGTCGTTGCCGACCCCGAGCTGACGCCGCCCGTCAGCGATCAATGTCACACCCAACACCAGGTCCTCGTCGACGGGCCCGCGGCCGTTGCCGATGTCGCTGGCGATGTCGCCCATGATCACCGCGCCCTGCGAAAAGCCCATCAGCACGTAGCTGGTCAGCGGGCACTTGGTGTTCATGTCGGTCATCGCCGCCACGGTGGCGCGGGTGCCCTCGGCCCGGCTGGCGTTGTAGGACATCTGCGTGTCACCGCTCAGCGGGTTGTGGAACTGCGCGGTGTACGGGGTGGTGTACGCCTGCACCCGCGACGCGGGGAAATCCTGGGTGATGCTCGCGGTCACCTTGTGCAGCAAAGCGTTCGGGAACTGCAGCGGGTTGGCGGGGTCGTCCTGCGGCGCGGACTCCCACGTGCCGGGGACGTTGACCAGCAGCACGTCGGGGCATGAGGCGTCCTGGGAAGCGGGTCGCGGCTTGTGCGGGTGCGTCGTCGTCGACGACGGGGGCAAGACCCCGGGCGGCACCGCGCTCGGCTGCGATTCGCGCCCACGCAGCACGGTCACGACGGCCACGATGACCAACAAGACGACACCGGCGACCGAAAGGGCGGCAACCCAGGCGAGGGTGCGGCGGCGCTTACGCCGGGCGCTGTTAGCCATGTTCTCCTGCCAGCAGAGTCGGTGGACCGCAGCTCGGATCCGGGCAAGCGGCCCGCCGACCCCGGCTGCACCCCTACACGGTACCGGCTCGGCTAGCTAGCGAATGGCGCCGACGATGTCGCCCGACATGGCCCCCAATTGCCCCGACCACGAGCCCCAACCGTTGTCGCCGCCGCCCGGGAAGTCGAAGTGCCCGTTGTGGCCGCCGTTGCTGCGGTACTGCTGATAGAACTCCCGCGAACCGCCCATCGCCGCGGCCGCCTGGCCGATCATGGCGGCGTCGTCGCCGCCCATGTTGGTCGGGCTGTATACCCAGACGCGGGTGTTGTTCTGCGCCAGCAGCGAGGCGTGCACGTACGGGTCGTGCCACTTCCACCGGCCCAGCTGCGGCGCTCCCCACATGCCATTGCCGTCCACGCCGCCGAACTGCTGCAGGCCGGCCAGGATGGCGCCGTTGTAGTTGGTGCTCGACGGGTACAGGAAGCCCGACAGCGAGCCGGCGAAGCCGAAGCGGTCGGGGTGGAAAGCGGCCAGCGCCATCGCGCCGTAACCACCCTGCGAGGCGCCGACGGCGCCATGGCCGCCCGGCGCGAGCCCCTTGTTCGCCGCCAGCCAATCGGGCAGCTCGCTGGACAGGAAGGTGTCCCACTGCTTGCTGCCGTCCTGCTCCCAATTGGTGTACATGCTCCACGCGCCGCCGGCCGGGGCCACCACCGAGATGCCCTTGCCGCCCAGCGTGTTCATCGCGTTGCCGGCGGTGACCCAGTTGCTCACGTCGGGTGCCGCGTTGAAGGCGTCCAGCAGGTACACCGCGTGCGGACCGCCGGCGAGGAAGGCCACCGGGATGTCGCGGCCCATGGCCGCCGACGGCACCATCAGGCTTTCGTAGCCCGCGGCCCTGGCTTTGCCGACCGCCCCGACCGCCGGCGCAACAAAGGCCAGCCCGACCGCTAGCACGGCAAAGCAGAACGCCCGAAGAAGCGCTGGCACACCCCGCACGACCGTCATGTCCACCCTCCATCGTCTAGTCGCTGAATGCACAGTAGCCAGCGACCCGGTACCCGCGCTCGCCGGGTAGTGAAACAGGTCACACGTGCCGCAAACGACTAACGGCGGAAACCCCGAAGGGTTCCCGCCGCGAGTCGTACTGCTTGGCGTGTTTTAGGTGCCCTGGCCGGTTCCGTTACCGGCAGCCGAGGCCGTGGCCGGGCCCGCACCGGGGGTGGCACCCAGCACCGACTGCATGTCAGGCTTCATCGCCTGCAGCTGCGCGCCCCAGTAGGGCCAGTCGTGGGTGCCGTTGGCGTCGAAGTTCCAGTAGGCGTTGTGGCCGCCGGCGGCGTTGTAGGCGTCCTGGAACTTCAGGTTGCTGGTCCGCACGAAGCCCTCGAGGAACTTCGCGGGCAGGTTGTCGCCACCGAGGTCGGACGGCTTGCCGTTACCGCAGTACACCCAGATCCGGGTGTTGTTGGCGACGAGCTTGCCCACCTGAAGCGACGGGTCGTTGCGCGCCCAGGCCGGGTCTTCCTTCGGGCCCCACATGTCGGCGGCCTTGTAGCCACCGGCGTCACCCATGGCCAGACCGATCAGCGACGGGCCCATGCCCTGGGACGGGTCCAGCAGCGCCGACAGCGAGCCGGCGTAGACGAACTGCTGCGGGTGGTAGGCGGCGAGGATCAGCGCCGACGAACCCGCCATCGACAGACCGACCACGCCGCTGCCGGTCGGCTTGACCTGCCGCTCGCTCTGCAGGTACGCCGGGAGCTCGCTGGTCAGGAAGGTCTCCCACTTGTAGGTGGTGCAGCCGGCCTTGCCGCAGGCGGGCTTGTACCAGTCGGAGTAGAAGCTGGACTGGCCACCGACGGGCATGGCAACCGAGATGCCCGACTGGTTGTACCACTCGAACGCCGGGGTGTTGATGTCCCAGCCGTTGAAGTCGTCTTGGGCACGCATGCCGTCGAGCAGGTACAGCGCCGGCGAGTTTGCGCCACCGCTCTGGAACTGGACCTTGATGTCGCGGCCCATTCCGGCGGACGGAACCTGCAGGTATTCCACCGGCAGACCCGGGCGCGAGAAGGCACCGGCGGTCGCCGAGCCCCCGACGGCGCCAATCAGGCCCGTCAGCAGTGCCGCGCTGGCGGCCCCCACCACGAGCCGGCGTGGCATTCCCGCCACGGCGCCGCGCAATCTGTCGACAAGCGTCATCCTTGCTTCCTCATCCTTCTTGCTGCCTTTCGGCGCATTCGTCCGATCGGCCGCTTTCCTGATTGGGTCAAACTGCCTGCGCGTACCCACCTGCACGGTGCCTCCTCAGGCCATCGTCGGCCCGCATCGTCGCCGCGCGAAGCGCAGGAGTGCCCGTGTAGTCAACCACACCTTGCCTCATTCGTTCGCATCGAGGTGAGCCGCCCAACCGTCGAGCAGCCCACCTACCCAGCGGTTTTCATGTCGAACATGTGTAAAAGAGGCGTGGTTGGCGCATGTGCTTGACCGCCATTGCCAGCTGGTGAGGGGCCAAATGTGATGTTGCTGCCATTTTTTCGCGACGGACCGGTGGTAATGGGGGCGATTTTTGCCGAAATTTCTTCTGCGCGACGCTTACTCGCGAGGCGGCGGTGGCGCCTGTTCGGGTATCGGCAGCCCGCACCGCGCCAGTTCGTAGAGCGGGACGCGGTCGATGCGGTACTTGGTGAATTGGAAGGAGTGCAGCACGTTGGACAGGAACCGATGCGGGTTCATCGGCGCGCGCACCGAGCCGAGCATCGCCTGGGTGTCGGGGCACTTCAGCGCCGAGACGGCCTCGGCGACCCACTGCGCGTCCAGGTAGCCGGGGATACCCGGATACACCTTCACCCAGGGCCCGTCGGCGATCACCCAGTCCGGGAAGAGGTTCTTGTCGTGCCCGATGCGGCCGTGCTTGAGCCGCTCGGTGTGTTGCGCCAGGGGGTTGGCCAGGCCGATCTGGTCGATGACCCGGACGTCGAGCCCGACGTTCATGCCGACCATGCCGAGGTTGGTGAAAAACACCGCATGCTGAGGCTTTTGCGGCGACTTGTCGCCCGGAGCCGGCTGGGCCTGCGGCACCAGGTCCCACTGGATGTAGTTGCCCGACGGCAGCAGCAACGCGCCGTCGGGGGTGTTGTTCAGGGCCGTCAGGATGGCGGCCATCCGCGGATAGCCCAGGTAGTCCGCGGCGGTCAGCGGATGTGCGTGACCGGTGGCCTGGGTATAAAAGCGCCGTTCGTCGACGATCCCGGAGTACGTGACGTGGGTGGCGTCGTCGCCCATGCCGGGTGAGTTCGCCGCCCACAGCGCCCAACCGCCCACCCCCAGCCACAACGCCGCCGCCGCGCCGGCCACCCAGTTACCGGTCTCGCGCGAATAATCCTGTCCGTCGGGGATGGCGACCGGGACGACGGCCACCGGGGCCAGCAGGCAGAACAGCGGGGCCAGCAGCACCCGCGCGTGCATGAAATCGCCGCCCTGGCGAATCCAGTACAGGGCCTGCAGCAGACCGCTGATCAGGACCCACGCCACCACCGCCGGCGGGCTGTGCACCGCCCGGGCCCACCGGCCGTAGTCGGGTGCCAGCGCGGGCCGCAGGAACGAGGGCCGCCGCCGGGCGGCGAACAGCAGCACGCCCAGCGGCACGAGCAGCACCACCGGTATCCACACCGCGTACGGGGCGTTGAAGTTCGAGAGGTAGATCATGCCCTGGGACCACTTGTCCCCGGCAGCGTCCTTGGCCAGGGCGGTGCCGGGCACCAGCAGGCCGTAATAGCCCATCCGGAAGATCTCGTAGCCGACCGGCAACAGACCGCCGGCCGCCACGATCAGCGCGCGGCGCCGCCAGGTCCGGGCCGCGACCAGCATCATGATCAGCGCCAGCCCGCCCATGAGCGCGAGCTCGGGCCGAACCAGGACGCTGAACCCGGCGACGAACGCCAGCGCGCCGACGAAGACGTTCTTGTCCGCGCGGTTGCGCATCGGCTGCGCCCAGCAGACCATCATCCACCACAGCAGCCCGAGATAGGCCAGCGCCAAACCGCTTTCCAGGCCGGAGGTGGCGAAGTCGCGCGCGGGCGGCAGCGCGACGTAGACCAATGCGCCGGCGGGCAACATGATCGCTTTGCGACCGCGCAGGCTGGGTGCGTACAACCGCGCGGCGCCCAGCATCAGCAGCGCCACGCCCAGCACCGAAAGCACCAGCGCCAGAGCCAAGGCCACGTATTCCATGCGCAGCGGGCCGCCGACCCAGCTGCCGACGTACATCAGGTACGTCCAGGCGGTGGAGGTGTTGGCCTCCACCCGCTCGCCCTGGTTGAACACCGGTCCGTTGCCGGCGAGCAGGTTGCGCACGGTGCGCAACACGATGAGCCCGTCGTCGGCGATCCACCGCCGCTGCCAGGCGCCCCAACCGAACAGGACGGCGACCACCGCGACGCTGACCCACAGGCTGGTCCGCACCATGGTCGTGTACGGGAACACCGGCCAACCGGGCCGCCTGATCACCGGCCGGCTGCGCATCATGCGCGCCTTGAGCGCCTGCAGCTCGGGGCTAACCGAAGGCAACGGCGGCTCCGACTGTCAACATCCACGCCAGCGCCAGGAGCTGGAACACCCTGTCGCGCAACACGATGTCTTCGGGCTCCCCCGCCAGCCCGCCGTCCACGTCGACCGCGTAGCGCAGGATCGCGATGGTGAACGGCACCATCGACAACACGAACCAGCTCGCCTCGCCGTGTTCGCGGTCGAAAGCCCACAGGCCGTAGCAGACCACCAGCGCGGTGGCCGACAACGTCCACACGAAGCGCAGGTAAGTACTGGTGTAGTTCTCGAGCGCCTTGCGGATTTTCGCCCCGGTACGCTCGGCCAGTTGCAGCTCCGCGTATCGTTTGCCGGCCGCCATGAACAGCGACCCAAAAGCCATCATCAGCAAAAACCATTGCGTCAGATGGATATTGGTGGCCGCGCCCCCCGCGATGGCTCGGATCAGAAACCCCGACGACACGATGCAGATGTCCATCACCGCTTGGTGTTTGAGGCCGAAGCAGTAGGCCAACTGGATCGCGATGTAGACCGCCATCACCGCCGCCAGATTGGGTGTGAGCCACCAGCCGATGGCCAGCGACGCGGTCGCAAGCAACACGGCCAAGGCATAGGCCAGCCACTCGGGCACCACGCCCGCCGCGATCGGGCGGAACCGCTTGGTCGGGTGCTCGCGGTCAGCCTCGACGTCGCGCGCATCGTTGACCAGGTAGATCGACGAGGCCGCCAGACAGAACACCACAAACGCCACGGATACCTTGGTCAGTACGTCGGCGTAGTTGTAATGGACCGGGCCGCCCAATGCGGCCACCGGTGCGAGCAACACCAATACGTTCTTGATCCACTGCCGCGGGCGCAGCGCCTTGATCACCCCGGCGACCAGGTTGCTGGGCGGGCCGGCCACCACTTCCTCAGTTTCCTTGGTCATTGGTCACCTTCTCACGACCTCTCCCACGCGGCGCGCGACCGCCGCGACGACGGCACCCAGGGCGATGCCGCAGGCCACGTCGCTGGGGTAGTGCACACCCAGCAACATTCGCGACAACGCCATCGGCGGCACCAGGACCGCCGCGCATACTCCTCGGGGCAGGCCGGTGGCCCGGCCCATCAGGATCGCGGCGGCCGTGGTGGAAGTGGCATGTGCGGACGGAAAACTCAACTGGCTGGGCGTGCCGACGTTCACCACGACGGCGGGATCGTGCGGCCGCTTGCGTCGCACGATCCGCTTGACGATCACGGCGGCGGCGTGGGCGACGAATGCTCCGGCTCCCGCGACCAGCCAGTCCCCGCGCCGCTTCGGCGACAGCACCGCCCCGAGCAGGGCGATGGCCACCCAGCCGATGCTGTGCTCGCCGAAGTGGGACAGTGCGCGCGCCACCGGTAGCGTCCCGGGGCGATCGCCCAGTGCCGCCTGGACGGCGACGAGCGCGGCCACTTCACCGCGCGGGGCCTCTGCAGCAGCGGCCTCAGGCATGTTCTGCAGCTGGCAGCAACGCCGTCTCCCACTTCTGCTTGCTGGACAACACCGGCAGCGCGTCGCGGTACACCTTGCGCATCTCGTCGAACCGGCTGAGCAGCTGACGCTGACGGCGCAGCGATGCGAACAACAGCGAGAACATCTTTCGCCGGTCCCGCTGTCGGTAGACCACCCCACACCCGTCGGCGGTCGTGACGGTCACGCCGTCCACGGTGCACAGGCGGAACCAGCGCGCATCCTGGGTCGGCACGTTGTACTCCGGGTTCCGGTGGGCCTCGGCGTCCGCCTTGGTCGCGTTGTGCAGGATCCCGCGGGCCAGCCGGTAGCCGATCGACACCGGGTTCACCGGCGGGTTCATCGCCTTGCTCTGGTAGCGCGGTTGCGGCAGTTCGCTGGCCGCCGGCAGCACCACCGCGTCCGGGTATTCCTTGCGCAGGCGATGCACCTCCGGCAGCGCGGATTCCAGGATCGAAAAGATGTGCTCGGGCCCCGCGAGGAAATCATCGATGGCCCTGTTCTGGATCGCCACCGTCGAATACTCAAGGCAGGCAAGGTGTTTCAGCGTCGCCTTGAGGTGGCTGCGCACCAGCCCGGTGATGTCACCATCCCAGTGCAGCGCGGCGACCACCAGCCGGTTGCGCAGGTGGAAGTAGGCCTGCCAGTCGATGGCGTCGTCCTTGTCGCTCCAGGCCATGTGCCAGATCGCGGCGCCGGGCAGCGTGACGGTCGGGTACCCGTGCTCGCCGGCGCGCAGGCCGTATTCGGCGTCGTCCCATTTGATGAACAGCGGCAGCGGCTGGCCCAGCTCCTCGGCCACCTGCCTCGGGATCATGCAGGTCCACCAGCCGTTGAAGTCGACGTCGATGCGCCGGTGCAGCAGGGCACTCCGAGAGTTCTTGTCGCTCAACGGGAATTCGGCGAAATCGTGGTCGTACTCGGCGTGCGGCGCGGCGGTCCACATGAAGTTGGACTGGTTGACGACCTCGCCCATGATGTGCAGGTGTGAGGGCTCCTGCAGGTTGAGCATCTGGCCGCCGACGAGCATCGGCGTCTTGGCGAAGCGGTGCATCGCGAGCACCCGCAGGATCGAGTCCGGCTCGATGCGGATGTCATCGTCCATGAACAGGATCTGTTGGCAGTCGGTGTTTTTCAGCGCCTCGTACATCACCCGGCTGTAGCCGCCGGAACCGCCGAGGTTGGGCTGGTCGTGGATCGACAGCCGATCGCCCAGGCCCGCGGCCGCCGCAGGGAAGTCCGGGTGATCGCGCACCTTGCGCGTGCCCTGGTCAGGAACGATCACCGCACCGATCACCTCGTCCACCAAGGGATCCGCGGTGAGGTCGGCCAGGGCGTTGACACAGTCGGCGGGGCGATTGAACGTGGGGATGCCGACGGCGATGTTGGCCGGGACCGGGGCGGGCTCGGTCGCATACCAGCCGCCGCTGACCAGGTTGACCGCGCTGTCGGTGGTGATGTCGAACCAGATCCAGCCGCCGTCCTCGAACGGCTTGAGCGCCACCTCGATCTCGACGACGGCCGGCTGCTCGTCGGTGCCGACGAATTGGCGGCCCTCCACCGAGATTCGCACCCCGGTGGCCTTCGTCCGGTACACGTCGACGCGTCCGGTGCCGGTCAGCTCGACCCGCAGCACCACCGACTGGCAGATCGACCAGCGCCGCCAGTAGCTGGCGGGGAACGCGTTGAAGTAGGTAGCGAACGACACCTCGGACTCTTTGCCGATCTCCAGCGAGGTGCGGCTCGTCGCGTGCGCCCGCCGGGCGTTGGTGGTCGACTCCTCCAGGTACAGCTTGCGCACGTCGAGCGGCTCGCCGGGACGCGGCAGGATGATCCGGGACAACAGGCTCACGGCGGTCATCGCGCGCCTTCCTCTTTGTTCTGGGCTTCACTCAGGGATGCGCCGTCGCGTAGGTGCGGCGCCAATACGTTGTCGTACATGCTCAGTGCGCTGGCGATGGCCATGTGCATATCCAGATACTGGTAGGTGCCCAGCCGGCCGCCGAAAAGCACCTTCGCCGAGGCGGTTTCGGACTTCGCCCGGGCCCGGTAGGCGGCCAGCACGGCGCGGTCGGACTCGGTGTTGATCGGGTAATACGGCTCGTCGTCGTCCTCGGCAAAGCGCGAGTATTCGCGCATGATCACGGTCTTATCGGCCGGATAGTCGCGCTCGGTGTGAAAGTGACGGAACTCGTGGATGCGAGTGAAGGGCACGTCGGGGTCGTTGTAGTTCATCACCGGTGTGCCCTGGAAGTCCCCGATGGGCAGCACTTCCAGCTCGAAGTCCAGCGTGCGCCACCCCAGCCGGCCCTCGGCGTAGTCGAAATAGCGGTCCAGCGGGCCCGTGTAGACGACCGGCGCGTCGGGGCTGTCCGCGCGCAGTTGGTCGCGCACGTCGAACCAGTCGCTGTCCAGCCGGACGTCGATGCGGTCGTCGGCGGCCATGTTCCGCAGCCAGGCCGTGTAGCCGTCGACGGGCAGGCCCTCGTAGGTGTCGGAAAAGTAGCGGTTGTCGAAGGTGTAGCGCACCGGCAGCCGGGTGATGTTAGCGGCCGGGAGTTCCTTGGGGTCGGTCTGCCACTGCTTGGCGGTGTAGCCCTTGACGAACGCTTCGTAGAGCGGGCGACCGATCAGCGAGATCGCCTTCTCCTCGAGGTTCTGCGCGTCCGCGGTGTCGATCTCGGCGGCCTGCTCGGCGATCAGCTTGCGCGCCTCGTCGGGCGTGAAGTACTTGCCGAAGAACTGCGACACCAGGCCCAGCCCCATCGGGAACTGGTAGGCCTGCCCGTTGTGCATGGCGAAGACCCGGTGCCGGTAGTCGGTGAAGTCGGTGAACTGCCGCACGTAATCCCAGACCCTCTTGTTGGAGGTGTGGAACAGGTGCGCGCCGTACTTGTGGACCTCGATACCGGTGTGCGGCTCGGCTTCTGAATAGGCGTTGCCACCGATGTGCGGGCGGCGGTCCACCACGAGTACACGCTTCCCGAGCTGGGTAGCCACGCGTTCGGCAATGGTCAGTCCGAAGAATCCAGAGCCGACGACGAAAAGATCGAAACGAGCGGTCATCGGTTGCTTAGGGTATCCGACCGCGTGGCCCGAACCCATTTGGCGAGGCCAGGGAGAGCCGCGGTCGTTTGACGAGGCCCGTCGGGGGCCGTCGAGAGCCGTCGGGGCGATCCCGGGATCCGCGATCACAGTCCTGGTCGCATTTGCCTCACGATTCAATATCACCACTCTAGTAACAGGCCCCCCACTCGTACCATCGACTGTGTGTGATTCCAGCCAGTTAGGACCGGCGGGACCGCCAACACAACACATAGTCAGATAGAGGAGACTTCCGTGCCGAACCGACGCCGACGCAAGCTCTCGACAGCCATGAGCGCGGTTGCCGCCCTGGCAGTGGCGAGTCCGTGCGCATACTTCCTTGTCTACGAATCGACGGCCGACAACAAGGCGCCCGAGCATCACGAGTTCAAGCAGGCCGCGGTGATGAGCGACCTGCCCGGCGAGCTGATGGGTGCGCTGTCGCAGGGGCTGTCGCAATTCGGGATCAACATGCCTCCGGTGCCCGCGTTGAGCGGGGGCGCGACCACACCCGGTCTCGCCAGTCCGGGCCTGGGCACCCCGGGCCTCGGATCCCCCGGCCTGGGGACCACGGGCCTGACCAATCCGGGCTTGACGAGCCCCGGTTTGACCAGCCCCGGCCTGACCAATCCAAGCTTGACCAGCCCCGGGCTGGCGAGCCCCGGCCTCACGAACCCGGGCCTGGCGCCCACGACACCCGGGCTCACCGCGCCGGGTGCGTTGCCGGGCACCCCGGGTGGCGGGATCGCGACCCCGGGCGCCGGGCTCAACCCGGCGCTGTCCAACCCCGGGCTGACCAGCCCGGCCGGGGTAGCGCCCGGATTGGGCGGCCCGGCCCTGTCGCCGAGCGAAGTGCCGATCGACTCCGCCGGGTTGGACCCGGGCGTCGGTGGCACCTACCCGATCCTGGGTGACCCGTCGACGTTCGGTAACGGTTCGCCCATCGCTGGCGGCACCGGCCTGGGCGGTGGCTCCGGATCCGGCGCCAGTGGCGGCCTGGTCAACGACGTCATGCAGGCCGCCAACCAGTTGGGCGCCGGTCAGGCGATTGACCTGCTCAAGGGCCTGGTGATGCCGGCCATCACGCAGGGCATGCAGGGCGGCGGAGCCGCGGGTGCGCTGCCGGGTGCCGCTGGTGCCCTGCCGGGCGCCGCGGCGGGAGCTCTCCCGGCCGCCGCGGGTGCTGCCGGTGCACTGCCGGCGGCCGCCGGCGCGGTGCCGGTACTGCCCCCGGTCTGACCTTTACCAAACCCTCCACCAGACGGCACCGCAGAATCGCATCTGCGGTGCCGTCGATTTTGGTGCAGATTCAGCCGCGCTCAACCTCGTGTCGTCCCATAGATAACATTAGAAACACACGTAACATCGCCTGGTGTCCCGCAGTCGCGCACCGACGATGTTGCTCACCGCCATCGCGGCGACCGTCGTCATCGTCTCGTGGGTCGGGGACGCGACGCGCCACCGCGGCGCCTCCAACCCCGCGCCGGCGCGCGGCACCCAGCTCGCCGAGCAGCCACTGATCGGGCTGGGCGCCGGAGTCACGGTTCGGGAAATCAGCCAGGACGCCCCGTTCTCGTTGGTGGCGTTGACCGGCGACCTGGCCGGCACGTCGACCCGCGTGCGCGCCAAGCGCCCCGACGGCTCGTGGGGACCCTGGTATCAGACCGAGTACGAGACCGCGGCGCCCGACCCGGCGGGGCCCGGCCATTCCGCCGGGGTGGCGGAGGGTCCGCGCGGCACCGATCCGGTGTTCGTCGGCACCACGACCACCGTCCAGGTCGCGGTGACCCGGCCGCTCGACGCGAAGGCGACCCAGCCGCCCCCGCCACCACCGCCGGACGCCTCGGATTTGGGATACAAGCCGGCGTCGCGGGAACAACCCTTCGGGCAGAACATCTCCGCCGTCCTCATCTCCCCACCGCAAGCGCCGTCCCAAACGCAGTGGACACCGCCGTCCGGCGTGGTGATGCCCGGGCAAGCGCCCCCCATCATCAGCCGAGCGGAATGGGGCGCCGACGAATCGCTGCTATGCGGTAGCCCACAGTACGACAACGGGATTCGCGCCGCGGTCATCCACCACACCGCGGGCAGCAACGACTACTCGCCGCTGGAATCGGCCGGGATCGTCAAGGCCATCTACACCTACCACAGCAAGACGCTGGGCTGGTGCGACATCGCCTACAACGCGCTGGTGGACAAGTACGGCCAGGTGTTCGAGGGCAGCGCCGGCGGGCTCACCAAGGCGGTCGAGGCGTTCCACACCGGCGGGTTCAACCGCAACACCTGGGGTGTGTCGATGATCGGCAACTTCGACGACGTGCCCCCCACCCCGATCCAACTGCGCACCGTCGGCCGCCTGCTCGGCTGGCGGCTGGGCATGGACGGCGTCGACCCCAAGGGCACGGTGCAACTGGAGTCGGCCGGTAGCCACTACACCACCTTCCCGGCCGGCGCCATCGCGACACTGCCGACGATCTTCACCCACCGCGATGTCGGCAATACCGATTGCCCGGGCAACGCCGCCTACGCGCTGATGGACGAAATCCGGGATATCGCAGCGCATTTCAACGACCCTCCCGAGGAGCTGATCAAGGCGCTGGAGGGCGGGGCGATCTACGATCACTGGCAGGCGATCGGCGGGATGAACAGCGTGCTGGGCGCGCCGACCTCGCCGGAAGACAGCGCGGCCGGCGACGCCCGCTTCGTCACCTTCGCCCGGGGCGCCATGTACTGGTCGCCCGAGACCGGGCCCCAACCGGTCACCGGCGCCATCTACGACGCCTGGGGCTCGCAAAGCTACGAGCGCGGCCCGCTGGGGTTGCCGACCAGCGCGGAAATCCAAGAGCCCCTGCGGATTACGCAGAACTTCCAGCACGGGACACTGAACTTCGAGCGGCTGACCGCCAACGTCACCGAGGTCGTGGACGGCATCACCACGCCGTTGGCCACCCAATTGCCCAGCGGCCCAACGGTTCCGGCCGAACACTTCTCGCTGCCGACGCACCCCGGCGCCACCTGAAGCGCGTTAAAGCCACCAGCGTTCCAGCACCCGCCCCACGCCGTCGTCAGTGTTGGCGGCGGTGACCTCGTCGGCTGCGGCCTGCACGTCGGGGTGGGCGTTGCCCATGGCCACGCCATGGCCCGCCCAGCGCAGGATCGGCAGGTCGTTGGGCATGTCACCGAACGCCACCACCTCCTCGCGGGCGATCTCCAGCGGTCTGGCGATCTCGTCGACGCCGGTGGCCTTGCTGATCCCCAGCGGCACGATCTCGATCAGGCCGTTGTTGGTGGAGTAGGTGATGTCGCCCTCGGTGCCGACGTGCTTGGCCAGTTCGGCGGCCATGTCAGAGCTGCGGGCCCCGGCCCGGCGAATGAGCAGCTTGATCGCCGGGGCGCTGAGCAGGTCCTCGATCGACACCTCGGTGTTGTCCGGGTTCAGCCAGGCATGCTCGTAACCCGGCGAGCTGATGAACTGCGGGGTCGCCGTGTCATGGGCGCGTTCGCCGATCCGCTCGACGGCCAGCCCCGCGCCGGGGATGACGCGCGTCGCCAGCTCCGCCAACTCGGCCAGGGTGTCGACGGACAGCGTGCGCGTCGAGACCACCCGGTCGGTCGCGGAGTCATAGATCACGGCGCCGTTGGCGCACACCGAAACCGGGGCGAAGCCGAGCGCGTCGACGACCGGACGTATCCACCGTGGCGGACGTCCGGTCGCCACCACGAACTGCGCGCCGGAGTCCACCGCGACGCGAATGGCGTCGCGGGTGCGCGGGGTGATCTTTTCGTCGTCGTCGAACAGGGTGCCGTCGACGTCGCAGGCGATGAGCGTCGGCTTCATCGTCATCGGGTCCGACCGCTCAATGCAATCCGCTTTGGGTATGCCCCGGGCGCGTGACGCCGTCGGTCCCGTATTTCTGCATCCGGTCCTGCAACTCCGACAACCGGATGGCCCGGGAATCCTCCTGGGTGGGCGCGCCGCCACCCAAGCGGCGCGGCACCCAGAATTCGTCCTTCGGGTGCGGGTATTCGTCCTGCACCCGGTACAGCAGGGCATTCATCGCCTCACGCAACACCGCGTTGAGCTCCTCGGGCGTGCCCCGCGCCGGCAGCGGGCGCCCGGCGACCACGGTGATCGGAACTTTGTTGCGCAGCACCTTCTTCGGATGGTCCTTGGGCCAGATCCGGTGGGCGCCCCACACAATCACCGGGACGATCGGCACCTGAGCTTCCAGCGCCATGCGCGCGGCCCCGGTCTTGAACTCCCGCAGTTCGAAACTGCGGCTGATGGTGGCCTCGGGATGCGTCCCGATCAGCTCGCCCTCGCGCATGCGTTGCACCGCCGCGTCGAAAGCGTCGTGTCCCGACCTGCGGTCCACCGGGATCAGCCGGGCGTGCTTGATGACGTAGTTGACCGCCTTCACGTCGGCCATCTCCGCCTTGATCATGAAATACGCGCGCCGCCGGCGCTCGCGGACGGCCATCAGGGTAGGAAGCCAGTCCAGGTAGCTGGTGTGGTTCTGGGCCAGCAGGGCGCCGCCCCGCTCGGGAATGTTCTCGAGACCCTGATAGGTGAACTTGGTCCCCTGCATGGCGACCATCGGCGGGACGATCCACTCCGCCAGCCGGTAGAACCCCTCAGGCATGTCTTCTCCTTCGCCTACTGCGACGGGCGGTCGGCCCGGTTGGCGGCCTTCTTGGCCGATCGGGCCGCGGTCTCGTCGGCCTCGATGCGGGCGGCCCCCGCGCGGGTCGGGGCGGAACCGCCCAGCCGGTGCGGCACCCAGTACGCTCCGGGCTCATTCGGATAGTCCTGTTGCGCCTGGTGCAGCAACGTTGTCATCGAGTCGCGCAGGGCAGCGTCGGTCTGCGCAATGTCTTCGCGCACCTGTAACGGCGCGCCCACCTGCACGGTGACAGGGATTTTGGCCCGACCCAGTTTACGCGGGTGGTCCTTGGTCCAGATGCGCTGCGCCCCCCAGACGATCAGCGGGACGATCGGGACGCCGGCTTCGAGCGCCATCCGGGCGGCGCCGGTCTTGAACTCCTTGAGTTCGAAGCTGCGACTGATCGTGGCTTCGGGATACACGCCCACCAGCTCGCCCTCCCGGAGCCGCTGCACCGCCACGGCATAGGCGCCCGCGCCGGCGCCGCGGTCCACCGGGATGGTGCGGGTGTGCTTGATCAGGAAATTGACCACCTTGACCTGCTGCATCTCGGCTTTGATCATGAACCGCAGGCGTCGGCCCCGGCGGTGCATGGCCAGGCCGGCGGGCAAAAAGTCGACGTAGCTGGTGTGGTTGATCGCCACCACGGCCCCGCCCCGCTCAGGAATGTGCTGCTCGCCGCGATAGGTGATTGTGGTGCCGGTGGCCGTCACCGCCAGTTGGGCCAGAAGCTCCAGCGCGCGGAAGGTCGGCTCCACCATCGATCACTGCTCCGGCGCCCCTGCGGGGCGCGCCCGGCGTGCCGCCCGAGCGGCCGCCTCCTCGGCTTCCAACCGGGCCGCTTCGGCCAGCGAGGGGGCGCCTCCGCCCAACCGGTGGGGCACCCAGAACTCCCCGGCGGGGTGGGCGCCGTAGAGTTCCTGCGCGCGTTCCAGCAGGTGCTGCATCCGGGAATGCAGGAGGCCCTTCAATTCCTCGATGCCCAGCGTCGGCGCGATCGGCTCGCCGACCAGCACGACGATCGGCACCTTCGGCCGCCACAGCTTCTTCGGGTGGTCCTTGGTCCAGACGCGCTGGGCGCCCCAGACGATGTGCGGGACGATCGGGACCCCGGCCTCGACCGCCATGCGGGCGGCCCCCGACTTGAACTCCTTGATCTCGAAGCTGCGGCTGATGGTGGCCTCCGGATACACCCCGACCAGCTCACCGTCTTTGAGGTGCCGGACGGCGGACTCGTAGGAGGCGGCGCCGTCCTGCCGGTTCACCGAGATGTGGCGCAGGCTGCGCATGATGGGGCCGGTGACCTTGTGGTCGAAGACCTCCTGCTTGGCCATGAACCGCACCTTGCGACCCAGGCCCTGCTTGTAGGCGGGCAACCCCGCGAAGGTGAAGTCCAGGTAGCCGGTGTGGTTGATCGCAATGACCGCGCCGCCGCTCTTCGGGAGGTTCTCCACACCCGTGACCGTGATCTTCAGGCCCTGCGCGCGCCACACCAAGCGGGCTAGTGCAATGACAGTCCCGTAAACCGGTTCCACAGCTCATCAGCCTAGTGCTCCGCATTGCGCGGCGCCCCCTGATGCCGCCTCGCGCTAAGCTCGGGGGCGCAAAAACCGTTCTCGCCGGCCGACCCCGAGCCGGTCCCCCAGCACCCCCGGAAAGGTATTAGTGCAGGTCACCAGCGTCGGCCACGCCGGATTCTTGATCGAGACCCAAGCGGGCAGCATCCTGTGCGACCCGTGGGTCAATCCGGCCTACTTCGCCTCCTGGTTCCCCTTCCCGGACAACAGCACGCTGGACTGGGACAAATTGGGTGCCTGCGACTACCTGTACGTGTCGCATCTGCACAAGGACCACTTCGACGCCAAGAACCTGGCCGAACACGTCAACAAGGACGCGACCGTCCTGCTGCCGGACTTCCCCGTGCCCGACCTGCGAAACGCGTTGCAGGAATTGGGCTTTCACCGATTCATCGAGACCAGCGATTCGGTCAAGCACCGGATCGACGGGCTCGACGTCATGATCATCGCCCTGCGAGCGCCCGCCGACGGTCCGATCGGCGATTCGGCGCTGCTGGTCTCCGACGGCGCCACAACGGTTTTCAACATGAACGACGCCCGGCCCGTCGACCTGGACGTGCTGGCGGCCGAGTTCGGGCACATCGATGTGCACCTGCTGCAGTACTCCGGAGCGATCTGGTACCCGATGGTCTACGACATGCCGGCGCACGCCAAGGAGTCCTTCGGCGTCCAGAAGCGGCAACGGCAGATGGACCGCGCCCGCCAATACCTCGCCCAGGTCGGGGCGACGTGGGTGGTCCCCTCCGCGGGCCCGCCCTGCTTCCTGGATCCCGAGCTGCGCCACCTCAATGACGACCACGCGGATCCGGCCAACATCTTCCCGGACCAAATGGTGTTCCTGGACCAGATGCGCACGCACGGCCACGACGGCGGCCTGCTGATGATGCCCGGGTCCACCGCCGACTTCACCGGCTCCACCCTCAATTCGCTGCGCCACCCGCTGCCGACCGACGAGGTCGAGGCCATCTTCACCACGGGCAAGGCCGACTACATCGCGAAGTACGCCGAGCGGATGGCGCCCGTCGTCGCCGCCGAGCGGGCGAGCTGGGCCCCCGCGGCAGGAGAGCCCCTGCTGGAGCCGCTGCGCGCGTTGTTCGAGCCGATCATGTCGCAGAGCGATGAGATCTGCGACGGGATCGGCTACCCCGTCGAGCTGGCGCTCGGGCCCGAGACCGTGATCTTAGACTTCCCGAAACGGACGGTGCGGGAACGGATTCCGCACGAGAAGGTCCGCTACGGCTTTGAGATCGCACCGGAGCTGGTGCGCACCGTGCTGCGCGACCGCGAACCCGACTGGGTCAACACCATCTTCTTGTCCACCCGCTTCAGGGCATGGCGGGTCGGCGGCTACAACGAGTACCTCTACACGTTCTTCAAATGCCTGACCGACGAACGGATCGCTTACGCCGACGGCTGGTTCGCCGAAACCCATGACGACTCGGCGTCGGTCACGCTGGACGGCTGGGAGATCCAGCGCCGCTGCCCCCATCTCAAGGCGGACCTGTCGAAATTCGGTGTGGTGGAAGGAAACACGCTGACCTGCAATCTGCACGGGTGGCAGTGGCGGCTGGACGACGGGCACTGCCTGACCGCGCGGGGCCACCAGCTGCGGAGCCGCCGCGCGTGAACGCCTCCGACCGCTCCCACGGCTCCTACGACGATGGGTTGGTTCAGCTGGATCGCACGGCGATCACGCTGCGCCGCTATCACTTTCCGTCGGGAACCTCGAAGGTCATCGCGCTCGACTCGATCCGCGGATACAAGGCCGAAAACCTGGGGCTCGTCACGCAGCGGTTCCGGATCTGGGGCAGCTCGGACTTCCGGCGTTGGCTCCCCCTGGACATGCAACGACCCTTCCGGTCGACGCTGATCACTCTGGACGTGCCGGGCACCTGGCCCAGCCCCGCGTTCACGCCGGCGCGCGCCGACGAGTTCATCGCCCTGCTCGACGAATTGCTGAGCGGGCGCCGCTAGCGTCCCCGGTCGGCGAGCGCCTGTCGTGCCGCGTTGTAGCCGGGGATGAACGTGATACCCGGTCCACCGTGACATCCCGCGCTGCCCAGGTACAGGCCCTCGATCGGGATCGGCTGGCCCAGAAAGCCCTTGGGGCCCGGCCGGTTGGGGCCGACCTGGTTCGCGTTCAACAGGCCGTGGCAGTAGTCGCCTCCCGGCGCCCCGAACATCACCCCCATGTGCTTGGGGGTGAAGGTGGTGTGCCGGATGATGCTGCGTTCGAAATTCGGTGCAAGACGGGTGATCTTGTCGATCACCCGCTGACCCATTTCGACCTTCGCCTGCCCGTAATCCACGTCGCCCTCGATCGGGAAGAACAACGCGAACGCCGACGCGGCGTGCTTGCCCTGCGGTGCGAGGTCCGGGTCGTTCTGCGAGGGGATCTGCAGGACGACGGTCGGGTCGGCCGGAACGATGCCGCGCCGGGCGTCCTCCCACTGCTGCTGGACCTCTTCCGGCGTGCAGAACAGTCCGATCGAGGCCTGCATGGCGGGCTCGTTGAGGGCCTCGTAGGGCGCGGCGAAGGCGGGGGCCTCGTCCAGCGCGAAGTGCATCTGCAGGTAGCTGCCGCGGTGGTCGATGCGCGCGTAGCGCTCCCGGATGTCGGCGGGCAGCGCGCCGGGATCGATCAGGTCGTTGAGCGTGGTGTCCGGGGCGATGCCCGAGACGACGATCGGGGCGTGCAATGTCTCGCCCGCCTCGGTGCGCACCCCGGTCACCCGACCGTCCGCGACGAGGATCTCGGTTACCTTGGTGCGCAACCGAACTTCGCCGCCGTGGCTTTCCAGCACGTCGCACAGGTGCGAGGTGAGCGCGCCGATGCCGCCGCGCAGCTTCTTCATCTGCATCGTGTCGCCCTCGGGCACGCCGAGGCCGAAGGCGAGCGCGGCCGCGCTGCCCGGCGTGGCCGGGCCCCGGTAGAGGGTGTTGACGGCCAGCACGGTCATCGAACCGCGCAGCGCGCCGTGCTTCTCGCGGTCCGGCAGATAGCGGTCCAGCACGTCGGTGACCGAGCCGAACAGCATGTCGTCGATCGCCGCACGCTCGAATTCGTTTGTGGCGCAGGCATACATCTCATCGATGCTCTTGGGCGGGGTGCCGGCTTCGAAGCGGCCCAGCGCGCGGGTCGGGCCCTGGCTCCACGCCATCAGCCCCGCCATCCCGTTGACGGCGTCGGCCCCGTGCACCTCGTTGAGGTGGGTGAACAGCTTGACGGGGTCGCTGTACTGGACCAGGGGATCGTCACCGACGCCCCGCACCGCCACCGACATCACGTCGAGGTCGATTGTCGGCATGGCGTCCAGGCCGAGCTCGTCGACCACCACCCGTGCCGTCGGGAACTGCACCGAACCGGCGATCTCGAACTGATAGCCGTCGAAAAGCTCGACGGTGGAAGCCATCCCGCCCGCGTAGAGCTTGGGATCCAGGCACACCGTCCGCAGCCCGGCCTTGGCCAGCAGCACCGCCGCGGTCAGTCCGTTGTGCCCCGCGCCGATGACGATCGCGTCATAACCAGTCATGTCCTTGCCCTCCGCAAGGAGGCTCGCACGGCCGCAAAGTTTTGTCAATTATGACGAAACATGGGGGGCGGTCCCGGTAGTCCAGGAGTCGGTGATACCCGCGCGCAGCGACTCCAGGGCGGCGTGGCACAGCCGCGCGAGCTCGCCCAGGGACCGGTCGTCGCCGACCATCCAGACCTCCATGGCGCCGAAGACGGCCGCGGCGATGCACCGCGCGGTCACCGCGGTGCGCACCCGCTGGTCGGCCGTCGGCTCGGCGGCGCCCGCGGCCCCGCGACCACGCCGTTGCCACTGTGCCGCAATGGCGTCGGCGAAGTCGGCCTGGACCTCCCGGATGTGGCGGACGATGCGGCCGGGGTCCAGCTCGTCCTGGCGCAGCGCGGCGATCTTGGCGACCGCGTCGACGTCGTACGGGAACGAGAAGATGGCCGACTGCACCGAGTCGATGATCTGTTCGTCGGCCGGCCTGGCGTCCAGGGCCGCGCGAAACCAGTGCAGCCCGGTGTAATCGGCGAACAACAGGTCGTGCTTCGAGCTGAAGTGGCGATAGAACGTCCGCAGCGACACCCCGGCATCGGCGGCGATCTGCTCGGCCGACGTGTCCTCGACGCCCTGGGCCAGGAATCGCACCAGGGCGGCCTGGCGCAACGCTTCGCGCGTGCGCTCGCTGCGTGCCGTCTGAGCGGGCCTGACCATCTCAGTAAGGTATCAAGACTTCGGATTCACCATCCCATATGTTGTGTCAATATTGACAAAACTTTGCGCCGCGGGTGAGACTGCGCCCATGGTCTCGCTACTCACTCACGCCGTGCTCGGACTGGCGGTCATCAGTTGGATCGTCACGTCGAACTCGAAGGTTTTCGCCCGGCCGGCCAACGGCCCACTGTTTTCGCCGATGGAAATCGTGTATTACGTCGTCGGCATCGCGTCCGTCGCGCTCGGCTGGTACTTCAACATCACGTTCGTGCACGAGTACTCGCAAGGCTCCACCAACCCGCTGTGGGGCGAACACGGGAGCTGGGCCGAATACATCAAGCTGATGTTCACCAACCCGGCGGCGAGCTCGGCCAGCCAGGACTACACGATCGCGAATGTGATTCTGCTGCCGATCTTTACGATCGTGGACGGCTACCGGCGTGGATTGCGCCACCCCTGGCTGTATTTCGTGTCCAGCCTGTTCACCAGCTTCGCGTTCGCGTTCGCCTTCTACTTCGCGACGATGGAACGGCAGCGCCGCCACGGGCACGTTGCCGGCGAGCCGGCGACGAAAATCACGGCCTAGCCCGGTTTGACGGCCCGCCAGCGCTGCCTACCACGCCGGACGTCGGTGTGGATGTCGGTGAACCCCGCGGCCCGAAGCCGGCCGGGGAGGTCCGTCGGTGCGATGGGGTTGTAGGTGTCGGCGACGTGGAGCAGGCGGAACGCCAGTGACGGGACGCCGTCGCTGCCGGCGAAAACCCCGCCGGGCGTGAGCAGCCTGAACGCCTCGGCGAAGAGCTGGTCCTGCAGCCCGACGGTGGGAACGTGGTGCAGCATCGTGAAGCACACCACGGACGTGAAATCGCCCGCGGGCAGCCCCGTTTCGGTGCCGCTCGCCTGGATAATGCGCGCCCGCTCGCCGTAGCGGCGTTGCAGGCGATCGGCCATCGCGCCGTCGAGTTCGACGGCCGTGAGCGAGGTCGTGCGATCGAGCAGGCCGCGCAGCGTCGCGCCGTACCCGGGGCCGATTTCCACAGTCCGCGTGCCCAATTCGACGTCCTGCAACGCCCACGGCAACAGCTGATCGGCCACCGCCTTTTCCCATGATGCCGAGCTGCAGCGCCGCCGGTGGAGGAGATTCATCGCCATACCAGCAACGCTAGGCCGGCACGCCGGTTGCGTGCTTCCGATATCCTGCCGAGATATGTCGGAAATCAGCCACCACGGACTGGTCACGTCGGCGCAGACGTTGCCGCCGGGAGCGCGCATCGAACGGCACCGCCACCCGCAACATCAGATCGTCTACCCGTCCTCGGGCGCGGTGTCGGTGACCACGCCGGCGGGCACGTGGATCACGCCTGCCAATCGCGCCATCTGGATCCCGGCCGGGTGCTGGCACGAACACAAGTTCCACGGCACCACGCAGTTTCACGGCGTCGCACTGGATCCCGACCGCCACCGTCGCGGCCCGGCAGCGCCGGCCGTCCTGGCGGTCAGCCCCTTGATGCGCGAACTGATCATCGCGTGCTCGCAGTCCGACGGCACCGACACCGCCGAGCATCACCGGATGCTGGCCGTCCTGCACGACCAGCTGCAAGCGACCAGCGTCGCGGAGCCGCTGTGGATCCCCACGCCCGTCGACCCCCGGCTGCGGGACGCGTGCGCGTTGATCGCCGACAACCTGGCCGAGCCGTTGACGCTGCAGCAGATCGGCGATCGGGTCGGCGTCGCTCAGCGCACGCTGAGCCGTTTGTTCAGCGACGAGCTGGCCATGACGTTCCCCCAATGGCGCACCCAGGTCCGGCTGCAGCACGCGCTCGTGTTGCTCGCCGACCGGCGGGATGTCACGTCGGTGGCAGCCGAATGTGGTTGGGCCACACCGAGTGCCTTCATCGACACCTACCGGCGGGCCTTCGGGCACACCCCCGGCCAGCTGGCCGGCAAGGCTCCCTGAGCGCTTAGGGCTCGAGCACCTCGGCGCCGACGAACGGCACCAGCGCCTCGGGAATCCGTACACTGCCGTCGGATTGCTGGTGGTTCTCCAGGATCGCCACCAGCCAGCGGGTGGTGCCCAGCGTGCCGTTGAGCGTGGCCGCGGTTTGGGGCTTGCCGTTCTCGTCGCGGTAGCGGGTGGACAGCCGGCGCGCCTGGAACGTGGTGCAGTTCGAGGTCGACGTCAGCTCGCGATAAGTGCCCTGCGTGGGAACCCACGCCTCGCAGTCGAACTTGCGGGCGGCCGACGAGCCGAGATCGCCTGCGGCCACGTCGATTACCCGATACGGCACCTCGATGCGGGCCAGCATCTCGCGCTGCCAGCCCAACAGCCGCTGGTGTTCGGCCTCGGCGTCGGCGGGCGTGCAATAGACGAAGCCTTCGACCTTGTCGAACTGATGCACCCGGATGATGCCGCGGGTGTCCTTGCCGTAGCTGCCGGCCTCGCGGCGAAAACACGACGACCAGCCCGCGTACCGCAGCGGGCCGCCGGACAGGTCCAGGATCTCGTTCCAGTGGTAGCCGGCCAACGGCACCTCCGAGGTGCCCACCAGGTAGAGGTCGTCGGCCTCGACGCGGTAGATCTCGTCGGCATGGGCGCCCAGGAAGCCGGTGCCGGCCATCACCTCGGCGCGCACCAGCACCGGCGGGATCATCGGGGTGAAGCCGTTCTCGACGGCCAGCCGCAGCGCCAGCTGCAGCAGGCCGAGCTGCAGCAGCGCACCCTGGCCGGTCAGGAAGTAGAACCGCGACCCGGAGACCTTGGCGCCGCGCTGCATGTCGATCAAACCCAGCGACTCGCCCAGTTCGAGGTGATCCTTGGGGTCGTCGAGCGCCGGGGGCTCGCCGACGATGTCGAGGACGGCGAAGTCGTCCTCCCCGCCGGCCGGCACGCCGTCGATGACGACGTTCGAGATGGCCATGTGCGCCGCGGTGAACGCCGACTCCGCCTCGGTCTGGGCGGTCTCGGCGGCCTTCACCTGCTCGGCCAGCTCCTTGGCGCGGGCCAGCAACGCGGGGCGCTCGTCGGGCGACGCGGCGCCGACGCTTTTGCTGGCGGCCTTCTGGTCGGCCCGCAGCGCGTCGGCGGACGAGATGGCGGCCCGGCGCGCGGCGTCGGCCGACAGCAGCGCGTCCACCAGCGTCGGGTCTTCGCCGCGGCTGAGCTGGGAGCGGCGCACGGCGTCGGGGTCTTCCCGGAGCAGCTTCAGGTCGATCACGGCCCTGAGACTACTTTCACCGGCACCGGCCGACGGCCACAGCGTCCGCACCCGGTGGGCTCAGGACTCACATCAGTAACTTTTGTCACGCGCCTCAGGTCGTCCTGTCAGAATGGACCCGATGTCGCAAGCGCCCGAGAAGGAACTTTCGGAAGGCCCAGCAGTCGAGACGCCCGCCGCCTCGACCGGTGAGCCGACCGAACGGCAGCCGGCCGCGTTCTTGTGGCCGCGCAGCCTGCAGGCCCGGGCCACCCGGCGGGCGCTGCTGCTGACCGCGCTCGGCGGCCTGTTGATCGCCGGGCTGGCGACCGCGATCCCGGTCAGCACCGAGTCAGGACGGCTCCTCGACAGCAGCCCCGTGCGCAGCACCGGGGCCAAGAGCGACGCCGCTTTGAACCGCGCCGCCCGCGGCGAGTGCCTGATGTGGCCCGATGCCACGCCGGAGTCGGCGAAGATCGTCAACTGCGCCGACGACCACAAGTTCGAAGTTGCCGAATCCATTGACATGCGGACGTTCCCGGGCTCGGAGTACGGCCCCAGCGCCGCGCCCCCGACGCCCGCGCGCATCCAGCAGATCACCCAGGAACAGTGCGAGGCGTCCGTCCGTAACTACCTCGGACTCAAGTTCGATCCGAACAGCAAGTTCACCGTCAGCCTGCTGTGGCCGGGGGATCGGGCCTGGCGTCAGTCCGGCGATCGTCGCATGCTGTGCGGCCTGCAACTGCCCGCCACGAACAACCAGCAGCAGGCGTTCAAGGGCAAGGTCGCCGACGTCGACCAGTCCAAGATCTGGCCGGCCGGCACCTGCCTGGGCATCGATCCGGCGACCAACCAGCCGACCGATGTGCCGGTCGATTGCGCGGCCCCGCACGCGATGGAGGTCACCGGCACGGTCAACCTGGCCGAGAAGTTCCCCGACGCCCTGCCCGCCGAACCGGACCAGGACAGCTTCATCAAGGATTCGTGCACCAAGATGACCGACGCGTACCTGGCGCCCGTCAAGCTGCGCACCACCACACTGACACTGATCTACCCCACGGTGCCGTTGTCGAGTTGGACGGCCGGTAGCCGCGAGGTGGCCTGCAGCATCGGCGCGACGCTGGGCAACGGGGGCTGGGCCACTTTGCTGAACAGCGCCAAGGGTCAGCTGCTGATCAACGGTCAGCCCCCGGTGCCGCCCCCCGATATCCCCGAGGAGCGGCTCACGATGCCGCCGATTCCGCTGCAGGCCCCGGCGCAAGCGCCGTCCAACCAGTCCACGACCGCGCCGGAGATCCCGCCGAACAACCAGCACCTGCCCGGGCAGCAACCCGTGGTGACGCAACCCCAGCAGGCGCCCCAACCACAACAGCAGGCTCCCGCGCCGCAGGCGCCGCCGCCGCCGGCGGACAACGGCGCGCCGCCCGCGAACCCGGCACCCGAGGCGCCTCCGCCGCCCCCGCCGGCCGAGCTCCCGCCGGGGGGCTAGCCGGGTGCCCGTGCGGATGGACCCGCGGCGCTTCGACGAACTGGTTTCCGACGCCCTCGACCTGATCCCGCCCGAGCTGGCCGCCGCGATGGACAACGTCGTCGTCCTGGTCGAGGGCCGCCATCCCGAGGATGCCGAGCTGCTCGGGCTGTACGAGGGGGTGGCGCTGACCGAGCGCGACTCCGACTACGCCGGTGCGCTGCCCGACGCCATCACCATCTACCGCGAGGCGCTGCTGGACGCGTGCGAGTCGGAGGCCGAGGTCGTCGAGGAGGTGGCGATCACGGTGATCCACGAAATCGCGCACCACTTCGGCATCGACGACGACCGGCTGCACGAACTGGGCTGGGCCTGACGGGCGCGGCGTCCCAGATTTGTCGGTGACGGGTGCTATGAACGCGTTATGAGCACTGACTGCCGCGACTGCCGGGCAGGCTTAGATCACTGTCACGGCACCATCATTCACCACGCGCTGCACCGGTCGGAGTGCACCGAGCCGGATTGCTTCAGCCCCGAGTTGTTGCCGCACGCCTTCGTCATCGACTGCGACGCCGTGGGCTGTGCCTGCACCGAAGTGATCGCGCTGGCCGTCTGATCGACGTCTCAGCCCATCGGGTCGGTGCTTGACCGCACCGCATCGGCGACCGGGGTCGCCTCGGCCTCCGGATAAAAGGGCGGGGTCAACGTTCCCCAGCGCACGCAACTCCACCGGCCGTCGGTGATCGGGGTCAAGGCCACGGATTGGGTGTTGTCGAGGTGGTTGTCGAGCGCGAAGTCTGCCTCCACGCCGGCCAGCACCGCGGCGGCCAGCCGGATGGCCGCGCCGTGGCTGACGAGCACGATGTCGCCGTGGAAGTCG
Organism: Mycobacterium marseillense; assembly: GCF_010731675.1. Lineage (NCBI taxonomy): Bacteria > Bacillati > Actinomycetota > Actinomycetes > Mycobacteriales > Mycobacteriaceae > Mycobacterium > Mycobacterium marseillense. Next base: position 4,065,996 of record NZ_AP022584.1, on the reverse strand, counting down.
TGGTCGTCGAGGTAGCGCAGGCGCAGGTCGGTGAGCACCGGCACGTAGCGGTCCAATACGTCGTTGCCGGTCTCGCCGCCAGGCAGCGGCACATCGAGTTCCCCGCGATGCCAGCGGTCATAGATCGCGTTGAACTCCGCGACCGCCTCGTCGTCGTTGCGGTCTTCGAGCCGGCCGACCTGGACCTCGTGGATGCCGGGCACCTCGATGGCGGACATCGCGAGCTGGCCCGCGATCACCGCCGCGGTCTGCGAGGCCCGGGTGGCCACCGAGTGCGCGAGCATCGCCGGCCGACCCGATCCGCGGGCGAACGCCCGGGCCTGGTCGCGACCCAACGGTGTGAGCTCCGCCCCCGGCGGGCGGGTGTCGAGCCGGCGCTCGACGTTTCCAAAGGACTGGCCGTGACGCACCAGGATCAAGCGACCGCTCACCGCTGCGCCTCCGCGGCGGGGTCTTCGGGCTTTCCGTCCCGGACCCGCGCCAGCCAGCGCAACGCCTCGTCGGCGGACGGCGGCAGCGCCCCGGCGGGCGAGCCAGTGGGCCAAGATCCTAGGTATCTCACATCGGCACAACGACGGTGCAGCGCCCTAAGTGCCTCGGCGACGGCGTCGTCGTCGATGTGTCCCACGCAATCGGCGAAAAAGCGGTAGATGCCGAGTCCGGTTCGGGTGGGCCGGGATTCGATGCGGGTCAGGTCGATGCCACGGACGGCGAATTCGGCGAGCGCGGCCAGCAGGGCGCCCGGTGCGTTGTCGATGCGCAGCACCACCGAGGTCCGATCGGCTCCGGTGCGGGCCGGCGGGGCGCCCGGCAACCCGACCAGAACGAAGCGGGTGCGGGCGTTGGGCTCGTCGACCACACCGTCGGCCAGCGTGTCCAGCCCCCAGTGAGCGGCGGCCAACGGCGAGGTCACCGCGGCGTCGACGCGCCCCTCGGCGACCTGCTGGGCGGCGTCGGCATTGGAGTACGCCGGCCGCAGTTCGGCATTGGCCAGGTTGGCGGCCACCCACTGGCGCACCTGGGCCGCCGCCACCCCGAAGGCGGCCAGGGTGCGCACGTCGTCGGCGCGGCACCCCCGTTTGACGACGATGCTGAACGCGACGTCCAGCGTCGTCTCGGCGAAGACCTGCAGCGGCGAGCCCATGGCCAGGCTGTCCAGGGTCGGGGTCACGGAACCATCGATCGAGTTCTCGATCGGGACGCACGCGTAGTTGGCGGCGCCGTCGCGCACCGCATCCAGGGCCGCGGAGGTGCTGTCGACCGGCAGCGGCTGCACGCCGTCGGAGTCCGGTGCGGGAACCAGGCCGGCGGCGGTGATCTGTCGCAGCGCCGCCTCGGTGAAGGTCCCCTCCGGACCGAGGTAAGCGATGCGGGCCACGTCCCAACCCTAGCGGCGCGCTGGACAGAAAACCCTTGCGACGCCAACGCGGGTAAGTTAACTTAGGCTTACCTAAGCATAAGGATGAGAATGGTGTTACCGCTGAGCTGCCATGCCCCGACCACTGCCGAACGGATCCGCAGCGCGTGCGTGCGCGCCGGCGGCGCGCTCCTGGCGATCGAGCATGACGACCCGGTCCCCACACCCGTCCATCACTTGATGGACGACGGCTCCTTCGCGCTGGCGCTGCCCGTCGAGTTGGAACGGGGGCGGCAAATCGCGGGATCGCAGGCACTGCTGGAGCTGACCGATTACGCGCCACTCCCCCTGCGCGAACCCGTCCGTTCGCTGGTGTGGGTGCGCGGGCACCTGCACGAGGTGCCCGCGGCGAAGATCCTCACGACGCTCGACGCGATCGCCGCCGAATGCCCGAATCCGGCCTTGCTGGGCATCGACACCCCGAGATGCGCGCCCGCCGGTGGACAAGAGCAGCGGTACACGCTGCTGCGGCTCGAGATCGCCTCGGTCGTGGTCACCGACGCGACCGGCGCGGAGCCGGTGTCCGTCGACGAGCTTCTCGCCGCCCGGCCCGACCCGTTCTGCGCGCTCGAGTCGAGCCTGCTGCGGCACCTGGACGCCGCCCACGGCGACATCGTGGCGCGGCTGGTGTCCCGGCTGCCGGCGCCCCTGCGACGCGGGCACGTGCGACCGCTGGGGCTCGACCGCTACGGCGTCCGGTTCCGCGTCGAGGGCAGCGACCGAGACCACGACGTCCGGCTGCCGTTCCACAAACCGGTGGACGACATGACCGGCCTGCGCCAGGCCATCCGGGTGCTGATGGGGTGCCCGTTCATCAACGGGTTGCGGGCGCGCGGCTAGCTGTAATCGGCCTAGCCAGATCGCGGCGTACCGGCGCGGCGAGGCGCCGGGCACGTACGTTATCCGGGTGAACGGCGAGCGCTCCCCGCAGCGTCGGCGGCCCGCACGCCCGGGCCCGCCCGTCCCAGCGCGCGCCGAGCCCCCGCAGGTGATTCGCCGCGAGGTTGCCCCGCCGCCGCCGTCGCCGACGGCGGAGACCCAGCCGCTGCAGCGCCCGATGCCGCCGGTCCCCGCACCGTCGCGCCAACCCCCGCCCCGGCCCCGCGCGCCGAGCGCGCCCCGCAGGCGGCGCCGCTGGATCCGAACGATGGTGTCGGGGCTGCTGGTGGCCGTCCTGCTGATCGCCGCGGGCCTCGTCGCCGGCGCCGTGTGGTTCGACACCAAACTGCACCGCGAGCAGGTGCTTGCCGACTATCCCGAACGGCCCGGGCCCGGCCGGGGAACGAATTGGCTGATCGTCGGCTCGGACAGCCGCCAGAGCCTGAGCGCCGCGCAGCAACAGGATTTGGCCACGGGCGGCGACATCGGCGACGGCCGCACCGACACGATCCTGTTGGTGCACGTGCCCGGCGTCGGCGCCGGGGTTCCGACGACGATGGTGTCGATACCCCGCGACTCCTACGTGCCGATTCCGGAGCACGGCAAGGACAAGGTCAACGCCGCGTTCTCGATGGGCGGCGCGCGGTTGCTGGTCCGCACGCTGGAACAGGCCACCGGATTGCGCATCGATCACTACGCCGAGATCGGATTCGGCGGATTCGCCGCCCTGGTCGACGCGCTGGGCGGGGTGACCGTGTGCCCCAGGACCCCGGTCAGTGATCCGTTGGCCGGCATCGACCTGCCGGCCGGCTGCCAGAGGCTCGACGGTCGCCACGCCCTGGGCTACGTCAGGACGCGCGACACCCCGCGGGCGGATCTGGACCGGATGGTCAACCAGCGCCAGTTCGTGGCCGAACTGCTGCATCGCGCCGGCAGCCCGGCGGTGTGGGTCAATCCTTGGCGCTGGTATGCGGTGCCGCGCGCGGCAGCCGACGCCCTGACCGTCGACCAGGACGACCACGCCTGGGATCTGGCCCGGCTGGGATGGGCGTTGCACGGGTCGACCGCCACCATGACCGTCCCGATCGGAGAGTTCACCAGCGGTGACTCCGGGGCGGTGGTGGTGTGGAATCACGATGAGGCCGGCCGGCTGTTCGACGCGTTGGCCGCCGATGCGCCATTGCCGCCCACCACGGCGGACGGCCAGCAGTAGCGGTCGACCTAGATGCTGACCTGGCCTGCCGGATCGCCTCGCAGCCACGCCTTGGTGCGGCCCGGGTGGTGGGTGGCCAGCCAGGCCACGCCGACGTCGCGGCAGAAATCGATGTCGTCGTAGTCGTCGACGTTCCAGCAGTAGACCGCCCTGCCCTGAGCGATGGCGCGGTCCGCCAGTTGGGGATATTCCTTCAGCGTCAGCAGCGACGGGCCGACGGCGGTGGCGCCGACGGCCGTGGGCGCGCCGCTGGTCAGGTAGCGCGCGGTCTTGCCCAGCAACACGGTCGGCAGGAGCGGTGCGGCGCGGCGGATCCGCCAGACCGCGGACGCCGAGAACGACATCACCACGGCTCGGGAGCGATCGGCGGAGGCCGGCGCCGCGATGCCGAAACGGTGCAGCAGCGCCAGGAGTTTGGTCTCCACCAGTGAGCCGTACCGGACGGGATGCTTGGTTTCGATGAAGAGTTTCACCGGCCGATGCCAATCCAGCACCAGCGAAACCAGCGCGTCCAGTGTCAGCAAACTGGTGTCGCCGTGGGCGCCGTCCTCGCGCCAGCTGTCGTGCCACGCCCCGTATTCGAGCTCGCGCAGCTCGGCGAGCGTCATCGTGCTGACCAGGCCGGCTCCGGTCGAGGTGCGGTCCAGCCGGCGGTCGTGCACGCACACCAGATGGCCGTCGCGGGTCAACCGCACGTCACATTCCACGCCGTCGGCGCCCTCTTTGAGCGCGAGATCGTAGGCGGCCAGCGTGTGTTCGGGGCGCGCCGCCGAGGCGCCGCGATGGGCGACGACATAGGGATGCCCGGCGAGCACCTCGTCGGCCCACGTCATATCCCTATGCTGCCGGTTCCTGCCCCTCTAACTCAACTGGGTCAGCCGAAGCCGGCGCGGGGCTGCCGTCGTCGGGAACCATGACCCAGCGGTGCGCGGGCCGCGCGACGGGTTTGCGATGGAAGCCCTCGAAAATGCGGGTGGCCGCGGCCAGGGTGGCGGCCGCCAGCAGATAGGCGACGACCATCAGGACGGTGTTGTTGGCGATGCCCTGGGCGTCGGTGGCGAAGCTGGTCACGATGGCGGCGATGGAGACGGCGTAGCTGCAGACCCACGCGATCCACCACTGCAGGACGGGCCGACGCAGCCGCGCCCAGTGTTCCTCGAGCAGGGCCAACTCGATCACGTAGACCGGGGCCCACAGCAGATTAACCAGCGGCACGACGCAGCCGGCCCACAGCGCCCGCACGGACCGCGGCTCGGGCAGGCCGTGATGGGCGAATACCGCCGCGCGCCGCGCGATCATCCAACGGATCAGCAGGACACCCGAGGCGATCACCGCCGCGCCCGCGCCCACGCTGGCGAGAACGCCGAGCCAGTCGGCGGCGATGGCCACCCACGAGTTGAGCAAGGTGTTGCGGTTGACGATCAGCAGCACATAGCGGACCACGTAAACCAGGGCGGCGATGCTGAGGACCAGCACGCTCACGAACGATGTGGTGCGGATGATGTGCGCCGCGGGGCCCGGGGCCGCGGGCGCTTCGGCTGCGGCGGCTGCCTGTTCGACGCGGTCCGCCAAGCCCCAGCGCGGTATCGCCGTGTAGCGCGGCGTGGGCCCGAGGGGGCGTCGGCCGTGCCTGGCCGGCGGCGCGGCGCCGGGTCGCACCGCTATCCAGCGATAGCCGGGCGGCAGCCGTGGCGGTGTGCGCTGCCAACCGGGAGACCGCGGCGGTGCGGCGGGGGACGGGGCGGTCCCCCATTGCTGATCGGCGGGCGGGGACTGGGGCGCCAGGAGGGCACCGCGGCAGCGGGGACACCACTCGCGTTGCCGGTCGCGCACGTTCCAGCGGGTGCCGCACTGGGAGCACACCTGGATCACCGGACCAGACTAGCGCCGCGACGATGCGGCCCTCAGAACGCGGGGCGAGGAGGAGCGGCGCAATCCAACCCCGCCGCGACGATGCGGCCCTCAGAACGCGGGGCGAGGGGCCGCATTCGAGCCGGCCGGGCAACGTAATCAGCCGCTGCGGACTATCCACAGTTTCCACAGGTTTATCCACATAGAGCCTGGGGTATAGGAAGCCATCGCTACAGCCTCTGGCGTCGAATCGTGGTGTCACTGTGGATAACATCGCGGTGTTGTACGCATGTACTAAACAGCCCCGACTCGGCCGCTGAGCGAAATGGATTGGCTTGCTAAGCATCGGCGCGGCAGCGCCCACGACCACCCCTTGCCGGCCCCGCCGGTCCCGCCACGTTGTACCCGCACACCTGCGTGTTCTCGCAAACCCGCAGCTCAGTGCGATATTTTTCAACTTCGCCGCAAAGCGCTATGATCGCGTTCGCAAAACTGTTTGTGACTCACCTCACTCACGGCGAGGTGAACCGGGGGGTGGAAGGCGATTGATGGCCACGCATTCGTTCGGTCCGGGCTCACCGGCCGCGTCGAAGTCGTATTGCGGCTCGCCCGCGTGGAATCACAGCTACACCATCGCGGCGCTACGCGCCGGATTGATCGCCTTAGCCTTAATGGCCGTGCTCGCGGTCATCGTCTTGTTCTGAACCGACCCCGAGCGGGTATCCGCCTTGCGGCTCAACACGGGTCATTCTTGCGGTGCGCGCGCTCATGGAGCAGGGTTGATACCGGCCGGCCGCCGCAAGGCGGCCCCCGTGACTGAGCGTCAAGACGATAATCGAAGAAAGGAACGCCGTGGCTGAATACACCCTGCCCGACTTGGACTGGGACTATGCAGCGTTGGAACCGCACATCTCAGGTCAGATCAACGAGATCCACCACAGTAAGCACCACGCCACGTACGTCAAAGGCGTGAACGACGCTCTGTCCAAGCTCGAAGAGGCCCGTGCCAACGAGGATCACGCTGCGATCTTCCTGAACGAAAAGAACCTGGCCTTTCACCTGGGCGGCCACGTCAACCACTCCATCTGGTGGAAGAACCTGTCGCCGGACGGCGGGGACAAGCCGACCGGCGACCTGGCCGCCGCGATCGACGACGCCTTCGGATCGTTCGACCGGTTCCGGGCACAGTTCAGCGCGGCCGCCAACGGCCTGCAGGGGTCGGGCTGGGCGGTGCTGGGCTACGACACCCTGGGCAGCCGGCTGCTGACCTTCCAGCTCTACGACCAGCAGGCCAACGTTCCGCTGGGCATCATTCCGCTGCTGCAGGTCGACATGTGGGAGCACGCCTTCTACCTGCAGTACAAGAATGTCAAGGCGGACTACGTCAAGGCATTCTGGAACGTCGTCAACTGGGCAGACGTGCAGAAGCGGTACGCCGCGGCCACCTCGAAAACCCAGGGCCTGATTTTCGGCTGACTTTTATTTCGATCGGCGGGGGCGTCGCGCGGATTGCGCGGCGCCCCAGTCGTTTGTCCGGTCCCGAACGGCCGGACGGAAGATCCGCGACGCTGACCGTGTCGTGTTGCACGGCGCCTAATCCGCAGGCATTCTTAATTATTCGGACTACCAGTGTGGTTATTCCCTAACGGGGGCGTCGCGCGGAGGTCGAGATGGAAACTGGGTCGGATCGGCCTATCGGGGTTTCCCCGTTCCATTCCCGTGGGGCCCTGAAGGGGTTCCTGATCTCCGGACGCTGGCCCGATTCCACGAAAGAGTGGGCCCAGCTGCTCATGGTCGCGGTCAGGATCGCGTCGTTGCCCGGATTGCTCTCCACCACAACGGTGTTCGGTGCCCGCGAGGAATTGCCCGACGAACCCGAACCGGGCACGGTGGGCCTGGTGCTGGCTGAGGGCACGGTTTTTGGTGAAACAGCAATCCAGCCAGGCTATTTCGCCGACCATCAGCCCCCCGCCCTACTCATGCTGCATCCGCCGTCGGAAACCACGCCTTCGCTGCCCGAATGCACGGGGGCGGCGTCGGGATGCGTATTGCTGCCCGGGCTGCCCTACCTCGGCCTGGAACACCGTGCCGCGTGGGTGGAAGCAGAAGCCGACGGCACCATCACCTCGATGGTGAGCCGCGTCGGCGTCGACCCGATCAGCCATCCCGACACGGCAATCCTGGCTATGCTCCTCGCCGCCTAGATCGCGGCGGCGCGCGAATCGCGATTCGTCTTCCCGGCGCGCGGCGTCGTCCTTCGCGCGCTGGCGGATCCGCGACAGCCCGCGACCCGCGACCGTCTGGTCGGACGGGGCGTCGAGACCGAACGGGCCCTGGATGATTGCGGTCTTGGCGGTGCCGGCTAAGTTAACGCTCCCTCGACCCCCGGTGTCCGCCACGCGTCCGACGGGTTGCGGGGCGCCCGCGTCCGTCTCGTTTCCCACTCGGCAGCAAATGGTGTACTGGATCGGGCCGGCGCGCCGGTCGGTTGCGGTGCAATCGCCCAGCCCGGCTCGACCGCTCACCGCGAAGTCCACGGAACGGCCCGCCCGCCACTTCGGGACGGGTGTCCGATTCTGCGGATAACCTGTGAGTTCCATGGATTTAGTGGACACCCCAGCGAATCAGTTAGACGCTCGTCAAGTGGGGAGTTGGTGAGCATCAGCTGTGCCGGTCGGGAATCCTTTTGGGTTTGCACCTGGTTACCCTTACCAAGCCTCGCTACCATGATCAGCAAATACACCTAGGTAATAGTTCGCTTCTACAGCCCAGTGGAGGTCATATCAATGAGCACGACGTTCGCTGCTCGCCTGAACCGCCTGTTCGACACGGTGTATCCGCCTGGACGCGGCGCGCACACCTCCGCGGAAGTGATCGCGGCGCTCAAGGCGGAGGGCATCACGATGTCGGCTCCCTACCTGTCCCAGTTGCGTTCCGGCAACCGCACCAACCCGTCGTCGGCGACGATGGCCGCCCTGGCCAACTTCTTCCGCATCAAGCCGGCCTACTTCACCGACGACGAGTACTACGAGAAGCTCGACAAGGAATTGTCGTGGTTGGCCACGGCGCGCGACGACAACGTGCGCCGCATCGCCGTGCGCACGGCCGAGCTGTCCCCCGAGGCGCAGCGCGAGGTCATGGAGCGGGTCAACGAGCTGCGCCGCGCGGAGCACCTGGACGCCTAGCGGCCGGGGCCAGCCCTGGGGAGCTGGCGTCCGCCCATTCCGATTAGGGTTGGCAAACGGATCGCGAACGCGAGAGCGTTAGACGACGATTGCCAGCGAGATACCGGGAGGCGGCCGGGAATGGGCCTGTTCGGCAAGCGAAAGAGCCGCGCGACGCGTCGCGCTGAAGCCCGCGCGATCAAGGCCCGCGCCAAGCTCGAGGCCAAGCTGGCCGCGAAAAACGAGGTGCGGCGCGCCAAATCCGCCCAGCGGTCGGAGAACAAGGCGCTCAGGGCTCAGATCAAGGCGCAACGCGACAGCGACCGCAACGCGCTGAAAGTCGCTGAGGCCCAACTCAAGGCGGCGCGGGAGGGCAAGATCTTCTCCCCGACACGGATCCGCCGCGTCCTCACGGTGTCGCGGCTGCTCGCGCCGATCCTCACCCCGGTGATCTATCGGTTGGCCGTCTCGGCGCGCGCGCTGATCGATCAGCGCCGCGCGGACCGGCTCGGGATCCCCTTGGCCCAGATCGGCCAGTTCTCCGGGCCCGGCGCCCAGCTGTCGGCCCGCATCGCCGGGGCGGAAAAGTCGTTGCGGACCGTGCAGGACAAGAAGCCCAAGGACGCCGAGACCAAGGCGTTCGTGGCCGCCATCACCGAGCGGCTCGCCGATCTGTCGGCGGCGGTCACCGCCGCGGAGAATCTGCCCGCCGCGCGTCGCCGGTCGGCCCACGCCGCGATCTCGTCGCAGCTCGAAGGCATCGAGGCGGACCTGATGGCCCGCCTCGGGTTGAGCTGACCGAACGCACGAAAGGCAACCTCCTCCCATGTCACTCCACGGCAGGTGGATCCCGCGCATCCTGATCCCGGTCGGCGCGGCCGTCGTCTTGGCCCTCGGGTCGGCGCTGCACACCCCGACCGCGTCGGCGCACGTCCACGCCAGCAGCGACAACGCCGTGCGCGGCGCCATGGCCCTGGTGACGTTCCAGGTGCCCAACGAATCCAACACCGGCGCCGCCACCACCGCGTTGACGGTCGCCCTGCCCGACGTCGCCGCGGCACGCACAGAAACCATGCCGGGCTGGACGGCCCGGCTCGACCGTGACGCGGGCTCCGGTGCCGTCCGCTCGGTGACATGGACGGCCGCCCCCCGCGGGGGGATCGCCGCGGACCAATTCGCGCTGTTCCGGTTGTCGGTGAAGCTGCCCGACACCGACACCGTCAGCTTTCCGGCCACGCAGTCCTACGCCGACGGGACCGTTGTGAAGTGGGATCAGGCGCCGCTGCCCGACGGCGGCGAGCCGGAACACCCGGCGCCCATGCTCAGCCTTGCCGCCGGGCCGGCGGGGCCGCACCACCACCACGCGACGTCCACCCCGGCGGCCGAACCCGCGCGGCCCCACGCGGCCGACAACCCCGCGCGGCTGTTGGGCGGGGCCGCCCTGGTGGTCGCCGCGCTGGGAGTCGCGATCGCCCTGATCCGCCGGCGCCCATGAAACGGCTGGCGATCGGCGTGTGCGTCAGCGCGATGTTCGCGATGGCCACGCTCACCGCGCCGGTGGCCTCGGCGCACGCCACGAGGATCGCCACCGACCCCGCGGCCAATGCGGTGCTGGCGTCCGGCCCGCAGCGGGTGAGCGCGACATTCAACGAGCAGTTGCAGACCACGTTCGCCGCCATCACGGTGGTCGGACCTGACGGCAACGTGTGGTCGGACGGCGAGCCCACCGTGGCGGGCGCGGTCGTCAGCATCGCCTTGCGTCCGCTGGGACCGTCGGGGACGTACACGGTCAACTACCGGGTGACCTCCGCGGACGGCCACGTGGTCTCCGGGTCCTGGTCGTTTCAGCTCACGGTGTCCGGCACCGGCACGCCCGGGCCGCCCGTCGCCGGCGGCGGCACCGGCGGCGGTGACGTCCCCGTCTGGCCGTTCGTGGCGGCCGCGTTGGCGCTCGTCGCCGGCGGGGCCTGGTGGGCGGTGCGGCACAGGCGGTGATCGAGGCGCCGCGACGCGTGCTGGCATGATGGGGTCGAGATCCCTGAGCTAGGGAAACGAACGACAGAGGAAGCTCAAGGAGCGGCCGCATGGCAGACCCGCAGGACCCCACCAACAGCGCGCCCGACGGCGCCGGCAATCCGCCGGAAAAGAAGCCGCCCGCCAAGGCGGCGAAAAAGACCGCGAAAGCGCCGGCCAAGAAGGCACCTGCGAAGAAGGCGCCCGCCAAAAAGGCGCCCGCCAAGAAAGCGCCCGCGAAGAAGGCGCCCGCCAAGAACGCCGAACCCGCGCCCCCGAAACCGCCCGAGCCGCCGGCCGGCGTGCAGCAGCGCGCGGAAACCAACGGCGACCTCACGGCGGCCGCCAAAGATGCCGCGGCACAGGCGAAGTCCACCGTGGAAGCCGCCAACAACCCGGTGTCGCCCGCCCTGCCGGGCCCCGCGGTGGGCCAATCCCCGGTGCCGCTGATCGTCGCCCTGGCCGTCAGCCTGCTGGCCATCCTGCTCATCCGCCAGCTGCGCCGTCGCTGAGTGCGGGGCGTCTAACGTGTCAGAACTGACGGTGTCATTCCGGCCGACCGCCGACCTCGTCGACAGCATCGGCCCCGATGTGCGCAGCTGCGACATCCAGTTCCGGCAGTTCGGCGGGCGGCCCGAATTCGCCGGCCCGATCACTACCGTGCGCTGCTTTCAGGACAACGCGCTGCTGAAGTCGGTGCTCTCGGAGCCCGGTGACGGCGGGATATTGGTGATCGACGGGGCCGGCTCGCTGCACACCGCGCTGGTCGGCGACGTCATCGCCGAGCTCGCGCGCTCCAACGGCTGGGCCGGGCTCATCATCAACGGCGCGGTGCGCGACTCCGCCGCGCTGCGGGGCATGGACATCGGCGTCAAGGCGCTGGGCACTAATCCCCGCAAGAGCACCAAAACCGGTGCCGGTGAACGCGACGTCGAAATCACCCTGGGCGGCGTGACATTCGCGCCCGGCGAGATCGCCTACAGCGACGACGACGGGATCGTCGTCGTCGCCACAGACTCCTAAACCGCTACTGGCGCCGGCTTTTTCGCGAACTTCAGACCCTCGTCGTCGACCTTGCCGCGCCGGATCGTGCGCATGTCGAAGAAGTAGTTCTGCTTGAGCCGCCACGGCGCCCGCGACCCCGACTTGGGCAGCAGGTGCATCGAGCGCCGGAAGTAGCCGGGGGTGAAGTCCATGAACGGCAGCTCGTCCACGTCGTTGCCCGGATGCTGCGGCTCCACGAAGTCAAAACCGTTGTCGTCCATGTAGTTCAGCAGCCGGCAGACGAACTCGGAGACCAGGTCGGCCTTCAGGGTCCAGGACGCGTTCGTGTAGCCGAAGGTGATGGCAAAGTTCGGCACGCCGGAGAACATCAGGCCCTTGTAGGTCATCAGCGAGGTCAGGTCGACGTCCTCACCGTTGCGGGTCGGCTTCACCCCGCCCAGCAACTGCATGTTCAATCCCGTTGCGGTGACGATGATGTCGGCCGCCAGCTCCTCACCCGAGGCGAGCCTGATGCCGGTCTTGGTGAACCGGTCGATGGTGTCGGTGACGACGTCGGCCTTGCCGTGCCGGATGGTCCGGAAGTAGTCGCCGTCGGGCGCCAGGCACAGCCGCTCGTCCCAGACGTTGTAGCGCGGCCCGAAGTGCTTCTCGACGTCGTAGCCCTGCGGCAGGCGCCGCTGCGCCATCGTCATCAACGTCTTGCGCATGTAGGCCGGGGCCTTGCGGGACAGCTGGTACTGGAAGGTGCTGAACGCGATGGCTTTCCAACGGTTGGCCATGTGCGCGAGTCGCTCGGGCAGCAGCCGGTTGGCCTTCTCGGCAAACGGGTCGACGCCGGGCAGTGACCCGATGTAGGTCGGGGAGCGCTGCAGCATCGTCACGTGACCCGCGCCCGAATTCACCAGGGCGGGGATCAGGGTGATCGCGGTCGCACCGGATCCGATGACCACGATTCGTTTGCCCGCGTAGTCGAGGTCCTCCGGCCAGTGCTGCGGGTGCACGATGGTGCCCCCGAAGTCCTCGGAGCCTCCGAAGGTGGGCGAGAAGCCCTCGTCGTAGTTGTAGTAGCCGGTGCAGGCGAACAGGAAGGAACAGGTCATCTCGCTCGTGCGGCCATCGTTGTCGACGGTCAGCGTCCAGCGGTTGTCGGCGTCGGACCAGTCGGCGGCCACCACCCGGTGGCTGTAGCGAATGTGGGGCTCGATGTGGTTCTCGACCGCGGCCTCCTTGATGTAGGCCTTGATCGACGCGCCGTCGGCGATCGACTTCGCCGAACGCCAGGGCTTGAACCGGAAGCCGAGGGTGAACATGTCCGAGTCGGATCGGATGCCGGGGTACTTGAAGAGGTCCCAGGTGCCGCCGAGGTCGGCGCGGCGTTCCAGGATGGCGTAGCTCTTGGTCGGGCAGCGTTCCTGCAGGTGCCATGCCGCGCTGACGCCGGAGATGCCGGCGCCCACGATGAGGACGTCGAGGTGCTCAGTCATACGACCACGCTATCAACGCCGTGTCGAGTCAGTCAACACCCTGTCGAAAGACTCAACACCGTGTAAAGTAGCGGCCGTGACTACCGTAGGCCAGACGCGCGCCTTGCGCGGCCGCCGAGCCATGCGCCCCTCCGGGGACGACCGCGAGCAGGCGATCCTTGCGACGGCCGAGCGGCTGCTGGAGGAGCGCGGCTTCGGCGGCATCTCCGTCGACGACCTGGCCAAGGGCGCCGGCCTGTCGCGGCCGACCTTCTACTTCTATTTCAAGTCCAAGGAGGCGGTGCTGATCTCGCTGCTCGAGCCGGTCATCGCGCGCGCCGACTCCGAGTTCGACGGGGCGGTACAGCGGCTGCCGACCGACCCGCGCCGGGTGTGGCGCAATGGCATCAAGGCGTTCTTCGCCGCGTTCAGCTCGCACCGCACGCTGGCGCGGGCCGCGACCGAGGCGCTGGCCACCAGCTCGGAGCTGCGGTCGGTGTGGCTGGGCTTCATGCAGAAGTGGATCGACCAGACGGCGGCCATGATCACCGCCGAGCGGGCGCGCGGTGCCGCCCCCGAAACCATTCCGGCCGCCGATCTGGCGACGTCGCTGAACCAGATGAACGAGCGCACAATGATGGCCGCACTGTCGGCCGAGACGCCCTCGGTCGACGAGGACCGGGTTGTCGACACCCTGACCCACATCTGGGTCAGCAGCATCTACGGCGAGTCCAGCTAGCTGTCAGACCCTCGTGCGAACATATGTTCGTGCGGTGCGATGCGTCCATCCTGCACGCGGACCTGGATTCCTTCTACGCGTCCGTCGAACAGCGCGACGACCCGACCCTGCGCGGCCGCCCGGTGATCGTCGGCGGCGGGGTGGTCCTGGCCGCGAGCTACGAGGCCAAGGCCTACGGCGTGCGCACGGCCATGGGCGGGGCGCAGGCGCGGCGGCTGTGCCCGGCCGCCGTGGTGGTGCCCCCACGGATGAGCGCCTACAGCCGCGCCAGCGACGCCGTCTTCGAGGTGTTCCGCGATTGCACGCCGATCGTGGAGGCGCTGTCGGTCGACGAGGCCTTCCTCGACGTCGGCGGGCTGCGCCGGGCCAGGGGCACGCCGGTGGCGATCGCCGAACGGCTGCGCGCCGACGTGCGCGAGCGGGTCGGGCTGCCGATCACCGTGGGGATCGCCCGGACGAAGTTCCTCGCCAAGGTCGCCAGCCAGGAGGCCAAGCCCGACGGGTTGCTGCTGGTGCCGCCCGATCAGGAGTTGACGTTTTTGCGCCCGCTGCCGGTGCGCCGGCTGTGGGGCGTGGGCGCGGTGACGGCCGAGAAGCTGCACGCGCACGGCATCGTGACCGTCGCCGACGTCGCCGAGCTCAGCGAGTCGGCGCTGCGTTCGATGGTGGGCGGCGCGATGGGCCGCCAGCTGTATGCGCTCTCGCGCAATATCGACCGCCGGCGGGTCACCACCGGCGTCCGCCGTCGCTCCGTCGGCGCCCAGCGGGCGCTGGGGCGCTCCGGTAACACCATGTCCCCCACCGAGATTGACGCCGTGGTGGTCAACTTGGTGGACCGCATCACCGGCCGCATGCGCGCCGCCGGGCGCACCGGCCGCACCGTGGTGCTGCGGCTGCGCTTCGACGACTTCACCCGCGCGACCCGGTCACACACCCTGCCGTGGGCCACGTCGGCCACGGCGCCCATCCTGGCCGCCGCGCGGCGGCTGGTGGCGGGCGCGGCGCCGATGATCGCCCAGCGCGGGCTGACGTTGGTGGGCTTCGCGGTGTCGGGCATCGACCGCGACGGCGCCCAGCAGCTGATGCTGCCGTTCGGCGAATCGCACCGCCGCGCGGCCGGCGACGACATCGACGCGGCCATCGACCGGGTCCGCCGGCGCTATGGCAAGTCGGCGCTCACGCCCGCGGTGTTGTTGGGGCGCGATCCGGGCTTCGAGATGCCGCACCTGCCCGACTGATTGGCAGGGCTGGGTCATGTGGTTGCCATGACAGACCGTGCCGCCAGTTCGCCGCTTTCCACGGCGCCTTCCATGTAGATCGGCCAGCTGCTGCGTTCGGCGCCGGCGAAGTGCACGCGGCCATGACGATGCGGTAACGAGCGGCGGTAGTGGGTGAAATGACCGGCCGACACGTGTGCGTAGGTGCCGCAGGTGAATTGGTCGTGCGGCCAGCACACCACCTCGACGTGTTCAACGGTGTGGGGTTCAACTCCGAAGCCTCGACAGAGGTCCTCGGCCAGCGCAGTGGCGTCGCATTTCGCGGTGCTGGGCGGTGCGAAGCCGTACAGGACGCGACGGGTCCGCCAGCCGGCGACCATTGTGCTTCCGCCGATGAATGCCTTGGCCTGCATGGGCTTTCGCGGTGGGACGACGACGGCGACCTTGGTGGCTTGCCCGTAGCGGATGGCGCTGTTCGCCTCGCGGATTCGTCCCGGCAAACTCGGGGTGAAGTCGATGCGAGACAGCGCAGCCGTCGGCACCGCCATGACAGCGTGGTCGGCCTCGATCACTTCCCCGTTCTCGACGTGCACTGCCACGCTGTCGTTGCCCAGCTCGACGGCGCGCGCCGCTGCTGCGAGGTGGGCGCGCCCGGTGAGCTGGCCACGCAGGTGAGCGCAGAGCGCACTCGTGCCCTCGGCGATATGGCCGGCCCTAGCTACCTCTCCGATCATGAATCCGTAGGCGCCCCCTTCCCGGCGAAGCAGTTCGACCAACTCCAACAGCGAGACGTCGCCGAGGTCAGCGCCGCCGAAAAGTGCACCGGCGAGACAATCCGCGAGGTGACGGGTCGAACCCGAAAATCGGAGCGCCTCGAACCAATCAGCCACCGATTGCGAATCGAGTTCGGCCCGTGGGGACTCGAAGGCTGCGCCGGCCGACAGCGCACGAAGGCCACGCGGTCCGGAGAGGATGCGCTTGAGCACGAGGAGCTCGGTGGGGTTGAGGCGTGGAATGACTCGCCCCGAACGATCGCGCGCGCCGCGCCACCGGATCAGGCCGGCGGCGTAGCGATCGCGGATGAGGTGCAATCCGGCGTCGGTGACGAGCTTTCGCATCCGCCGGTGGTTTCCGGAAATGAACTGGGCGCCAAGCTCGATCACGTCGCCGGCGATGGGCCGGGATCTGCTCCGCCCGCCGACCTCGTCGCGACCGTCGAGGACGACCACGTCATGAGCGGCTGTCGACAACTGGGCCGCCGCGGTGAGGCCGGCGAGTCCCGCGCCGACGATGACGACTCTCATGCGCGTACCTATCCAGTCAGCGGAGCAGGGGCCTATCCTAGCACTAGGCAATAATTGCACTAGGCAAATTAATGGGGGGTTCTCGTGCTGAAAGCAGTGGCGAGCGTGCCCGCGGGAATTCAAGCCCTGGAGGCCGTCGGGACGGTGACGACAGAGGACTACGACCGGGTGTTTGCGCCGTTGGTCGACCGGGCGCGCCGGACGAAGGGCCGGATGCGGCTGCTCTACCACTTCGGCCCGGGCTTCGAGCGCATCACGCCGGGCGCATTGTGGGCGGACACCCGACTTGGCGTGGGCTACATGGCCGTGCTCGACGGGTGTGCTGTCGTGAGCGACGTCGAGTGGATTCGGGCGCCCGCGCGCGGCATCGGTGCGTGGATGCCGTGCCCGATGCGCGTGTATGGCAACAACGAGCGCGACGACGCGGTCGCCTGGCTGGCCTCGCTTCCCCGCGGCGCCGAGGTGTCGAAGCGGGACATGGCCAAGGCCTTCGTCGGTGGCACCCTCGCGGCGGTGGGAAGCCTTGCGGGACTAGTCATTTCCGCGGGCACCAATAGCGGTCACGGGACTCGCTGATCGCGGGATATCCGACTCGCGGTCAGTTCGATCCGGTCCACTCCAGCAGCCGGTCCGCCGGCCAGGTGTTCACGATCCGGTCGGGGGGAACGCCTGCGTCCAGGGCGCGCTGTGCGCCATAACCAAGAAAGTCCAGCTGGCCGGGCGCATGGGCGTCGGTGTCGATGCTGAACACGCACCCGATCTCCAGCGCCAGGTTGAGCAGGCGGGTCGGCGGGTCGCGCCGCTCGGGACGGGAGTTGATCTCCACCGCGGTGCCGGACTCGCGGCAGGCCGTGAACACCGCCTCGGTGTCGAACTTGGATTCCGGCCGAATGCCGCGGTTTCCGGACACCAGCCGCCCGGTGCAGTGACCGAGCACGTCGGCGTGCGGGTTTTCGACCGCGCGCAGCATGCGCCGGGTCATCGCGGCGGAATCCATCGACAGTTTGGAGTGCACGCTGGCGACCACGACGTCGAGGCGTTCCAGCAGTTCGGGTTCCTGGTCCAGGCTGCCGTCGTCGAGGATGTCGACCTCGATCCCGGTGAGGATGCGCATCGGCGCGAATTTCTCCTGCAGCCGGTCGATCACCTCGAGCTGCTTGCGTAACCGCTCCGGCGACAGGCCGTTGGCGATGGTCAGCCGCGGCGAATGGTCGGTCAGCGCGCAGTATTCGTGGCCCAGCGCCGCCGCGGCGGCCATCATCTCCTCGATCGGCGCGGAGCCGTCCGACCAGTTGGAGTGCAGGTGCAGATCGCCGCGCAGCGCGGCGCGAATGTCACCGCCACCGAGATCTTCGGCGGTGGAACGCAATTCGACCAGCAGGTCGGGTTCGCGACCGGACCAGGCCTGGTCGATGACCTTGGCGGTTTTCGGGCCGATGCCCGGCAACGACTGCCAGCTGTTGGCGTGGCCGTGACGCTCGCGCGCCGCATCGTCGAGGCCCTCGATGATGTCGGCCGCGTTGCGGTAGGCCATCACGCGTCTGGGGTCGTGACGGCTCCGGTCCTTGTAGTAGGCGATCTGCCGCAGGGCCGCTACCGGATCCATGACTCCAGTGTGCCCGCCCCGTTCACAAGAGTTGGCCGACGATGAACCCGGCGAGTAGCACGCCGAACCCACCGATTTCACCGACGATCAGCGCGGCCATCGCCAGTTCGGTGCTCCGGTCGGCGTTTTCGAATTGGTTGACGGTGTCGCGCCGGGCCCCGTGCGTGATGTACGCGGCGATGGCCGCCACAAAGAAGAAGACGACCACCCCCGCCGCCGTCAGGTTTACCCACACCGGCCAGGCGCTCAGTTGCACGAAGACCGCGAGCAGCAGCGTCGCGAACGAATACAGCAGCGCCGCGCGGTGCGCGATATCGACATAGGGATGCGCGAGATGGTTCTCGGAGGTCATCATCCCGCGGTATTTCCAGATCCCGAGCACCAGCGCGAGCAGGAAGATCAGGCCCGCTGCCAGCAGCGTGATTTTGGTGTCGATACCCAGGGAGCAACAAGGACAAGTCATAGCGCGGTCAAGTTTAGTTGCCCTTCACAAAGGCCGACTAACGTCGTTGACATGCGATTCGCGTTCAAGACTTCCCCGCAGAACACCGCCTGGGCGCAGATGCTGGCCGTCTGGCAGGCGGCCGACGACATCGACGTCTACGAATCGGGCTGGACGTTCGACCACTTCTACCCGATCTTCTCCGACAGCAGCGGACCGTGCCTGGAGGGCTGGACGACGCTGACGGCGCTGGCGCAGGCCACCACACGATTGCGGCTGGGAACCCTGGTCACCGGGATCCACTACCGCCACCCCGCGGTGCTGGCCAACATGGCGGCCGCCCTCGACATCATTTCGAACGGCGCCTCGAGCTGGGGATCGGCGCCGGGTGGAACGAAGAGGAATCTGGCGCCTACGGCATCGAGCTCGGCAGCATCAGGGAACGCTTCGACCGCTTCGAGGAAGCGTGCGAGGTGCTGACCAGCCTTTTGACCACCGACTGCTCCGATTTTCAAGGCAAGTTCTACCAGCTCAAGGGCGCCCGCAACGAGCCCAAGGGGCCGCAGCGCCCGCACCCCCCGATCTGCATCGGCGGCAGCGGCGAGAAGCGCACGCTGCGGATCACCGCCCGCTACGCCCAGCACTGGAACTTCGTCGGTGGCCCGCCCGACGTTTTCGCCCACAAGCGTGACGTCCTCGCCTCGCACTGCGCCGACATCGGCCGCGACCCGAAGGAGATCACCCTCTCGGCGCACCTGCGCCTCGAGCCGGATCTCGACTACGGGAAGGTCGTCGCGGACGCGGCCGGACTCGCGGCCGAAGGGCTCGACCTCGGGATCGTCTACCTTCCCCCGCCGCACGATCCCGCCGTGCTGGAACCGCTCGCCGAGGCGATCCGCGATTCGGGATTATTGGACGGTTAGCGCCGATTTGGGGGGCCGCCGGCAGCGCTCAGGCGAAAAATCCGCCAGTCGGGCGCTGAGCAAACCCGGTGGACGCCCGCAGACGCTCTGGCTGGGCGCTCACGCGCCGAAGAGCAATAGATCCTGGGCGGTGACCAGCCGCTCGTGCTTGGCGGGGAACTCGCGACTTTTTACCGGGTGACGCAACCATGACCAGGCCATTCGCCCCATCCGCGTCCGGGGTACTGGGTGGATATGCACAAAAACCACTCCTGCGATCGGTCCGTTCATCCGGGAAACAGTGTGACCCCCCTGTGAGCGGTCTCACAGAGGATTATTAGACACCCGCCGTCTGGCAAACTGCGGGAGACGCGCCGAACGAACCAAAGCGTGTTTCTGGTGTGACTGGTGTTACTACTGAAGCGGTACCGCGGTGGGCTTGATGGGCGCCGGCAACGCGGTGGAACCCATCATGAACCGGTCCGCTGCCGCCGCGGCCGCCCTGCCCTCAGCAATCGCCCAGACGATCAATGACTGGCCGCGACCCATGTCCCCGGCTACGAAGACGCCCGGAACCGAGGTCTCGAAGTCGGCGCCGCGCGCGACGTTGCCGCGCTCGGTGAGCTTGACCCCGAGCTCGGTGAGCAGGCCCTCCCTCTCGGGTCCGACGAACCCCATCGCCAGCAACACCAGATCGGCTTCGAGTTCGAAATCGGAGCCCTCCACCTTGACGAACTTGCCGTCCTGCATGGTGACCTCGTGCGCCTTCAGCGCCTTGACGCGACCGTCCTGGCCGACGAACTGCTCGGTGTTGACCGAGAACACCCGCTCGCCGCCCTCTTCGTGCGCGGCGGAGACCCGGTACATCAGCGGGTAGGTCGGCCACGGGGTGGACGGGGCGCGCGTCTCGGGCGGGCGCGGCATGATCTCGAACTGGTGCACCTCGGTGGCGCCCTGCCGGTGCACGGTGCCCAGGCAGTCGGCGCCGGTGTCACCGCCGCCGATGATGATGACCTTCTTGCCTTTGGCGGTGAGCGGCGGTTGCCCGTCGGCATCCACCTCGTTTTCACCGAGGTCGTCCAGCGCTTGCCGGTTGCCCCAGGGCAGGAACTCCATCGCCTGGTGGATGCCGTCCAGCTCCCGGCCGGGAACGGGCAGATCGCGCCCGGCGGTCGCGCCACCGGCCAGCACCACCGCGTCGAAGTCGGAGCGCAGTTGCTCCGCGGTGATGTCGACTCCGACGTTGACGCCCGCCCGGAATTCGGTTCCCTCGGCCCGCATTTGGTCCAGTCGGCGATCGAGGACACGCTTTTCCATCTTGAATTCCGGGATGCCGTAGCGCAGCAATCCGCCGATACGATCGGCGCGCTCGAAGACGGTGACGCTGTGGCCGGCGCGGGTCAGCTGCTGAGCGGCGGCCAGACCCGCCGGTCCGGAACCGACCACGGCGACCTTTTTGCCGGTCAGCTTCTCCGGCGGCAGCGGCCGCACCCAGCCCTCGTCGAAGGCCTTGTCGATGATCTCCAGCTCGATCTGCTTGATCGTCACCGGATCCTGGTTGATGCCGAGCACGCAGGCCGGCTCACAGGGTGCCGGGCACAGCCGGCCGGTGAAGTCCGGGAAGTTGTTGGTGGCGTGCAGCCGTTCGATAGCGGCGCGCCACTGGTCCCTGCGGACCAGGTCGTTCCACTCCGGGATCAGGTTGCCCAGCGGACACCCGTTGTGACAGAACGGAATACCGCAGTCCATGCACCGGGTCGCCTGCTCGCGCAGGGTCTCGTTGTCGAATTCCTCGTAGACCTCGCGCCAGTCGCGCAACCGCAGCGGGACCGGCCGGCGCTTCGGCAACTCCCGGTGCGTGTATTTCAGGAAACCGCTCGGATCAGCCATGGGCGGCCGCCATGATCGCCTTGTCCACATCCACGCCGTCACGTTCCGCGTCGGCGATGGCCTGCAGCACCCGCTTGTAGTCCCGCGGCATCACCTTGGCGAAATGCCGGCGCTCTTCCGTCCAGTCACCCAGAATGCGTTGACCCACAGCGGAATCGGTGGCATCCACGTGTGCCTGGATCATGTCGTGCAACCACTCGTTGTCATCTTCATCCAAGCTCTCGAGCTCGACCATCTCGGTGTTGAGATTTCCTGGCAATTCGCCGTGCGGGTCGTAGACGTACGCCACGCCGCCGGACATGCCGGCCGCGAAGTTCCGGCCGGTGCGACCGAGGACGACGACCTTGCCGCCGGTCATGTATTCGCACCCGTGGTCCCCGACGCCCTCGACGACGGCGTGCGCCCCGGAGTTGCGCACCGCGAACCGTTCGCCGACGACACCGCGCAGGTACGCCTCACCGTTGGTGGCGCCGAACAGGATCACGTTGCCGCCGATGATGTTGTCCTCGGCCACGTAGTCCTGCGGGGCGTTGTCCGACGGCCGAACCACGATCCGCCCACCGGACAGACCCTTGCCGACATAGTCGTTGGCGTCGCCGTAGACGCGCAGGGTGATGCCGCGCGGCACAAACGCACCAAAGCTGTTGCCCGCCGAGCCGTCGAAGGTGATGTCGATGGTCCCGTCCGGCAACCCCTGGCCGCCATAGGCTTTGGTGACCTCATGGCCGAGCATGGTGCCCACCGTGCGGTTGACGTTGCTGATCGTGGTGGAGAAGCGCACCGGCTTCTGCGAATCCAGTGCCTCACGGCTCATCACGATCAACTGCTGGTCGAGCGCCTTGTCCAGGCCGTGGTCCTGACGCGAGGTGCAGTACAGGTCCTGGTTCATGAACGCCGATTCCGGCTCGTGCAGGACCGGGTCCAGGTCGAGCCGGTGCGCCTTCCAGTGGGCGCGCGCCAGCGTGGTGTCCAGCGCCTTGACCTGGCCGACCGCCTCGTTGAGGGTGCGGAATCCCAACTGCGCCATGTATTCGCGAACCTCTTCGGCGATGAACATGAAGAAGTTCTCGACGAATTCCGGCTTGCCGGTGAAACGCTCGCGCAGCACCGGATTCTGGGTGGCCACGCCGACGGGGCAGGTGTCGAGGTGGCAGACCCGCATCATGATGCAACCGGACACCACCAGCGGCGCGGTGGCGAAGCCGAATTCCTCGGCGCCGAGCAGCGCCGCGATCATCACGTCGCGCCCCGTCTTGAGCTGGCCGTCGACCTGGACCACGATCCGGTCGCGTAATCCGTTGAGCAGCAACGTCTGCTGCGTCTCGGCCAGCCCCAGCTCCCAGGGAGCCCCGGCGTGCTTCATCGACGTCATCGGGGTCGCGCCGGTGCCGCCGTCGTGCCCGGAGATCAGGACCACATCGGCGTGGGCCTTGGACACGCCCGCCGCCACCGTGCCGACGCCGTTCTCGGAGACCAGCTTGACGTGCACGCGCGCCGCCGGGTTGGCGTTCTTGAGATCGTGGATCAGCTGCGCCAGGTCCTCGATGGAGTAGATGTCGTGGTGCGGCGGCGGTGAGATCAGGCCGACGCCGGGGGTGGAGTGGCGAACCTCGGCGACCCAGGGGTACACCTTGTGCCCCGGAAGCTGGCCTCCCTCACCGGGTTTCGCGCCCTGCGCCATCTTGATCTGGATGTCGGTGCAGTTCGTCAGGTAGTGCGATGTGACACCGAACCGCCCCGAGGCGACCTGCTTGATCGCGCTGCGCCGCCAGGCCCCGTCGGGGTCGCGGTCGAAGCGCTTGACGTCCTCGCCGCCCTCGCCGCTGTTGGACCGGCCGCCCAGCCGGTTCATCGCGATGGCCAGCGTCTCATGCGCCTCCGCGGAGATCGAGCCGTAGCTCATCGCCCCGGTGGAGAACCGTTTGACGATTTCGCTGGCGGGCTCCACCTCGTCGAGCGAGATCGGTTCCCGCACGCCGGCGCGGAATTTGAGCAGTCCGCGCAGGGACGCCATGCGCTCGCTTTGGTCGTCGACCAGGCGGGTGTAGTCCTTGAACACCTTGTATTGGCCGGTGCGCGTGGCGTGCTGCAGCTTGAAGACGGTCTCGGGGTTGAACAGGTGGTACTCGCCCTCGCGGCGCCACTGGTATTCCCCGCCCACCTCGAGCTCGCGGTGGGCGCGTTCGCCCGGGCGGTCCAGGTAGGCCAGCGCGTGGCGGGCGGCGACGTCGGCGGCGATGTCGTCCATGGTGATCCCGCCGATGGGACAGCTCAACCCGGTGAAGTATTCGCTGAGCACATCCTCAGAAATCCCGACCGCCTGGAACAACTGCGCACCGGTGTAGGAGGCCAGCGTCGAAATGCCCATCTTGGACATCACTTTCAGCACACCCTTGCCGGCGGCCTTGATGTAGTTGTTCAGCGCCGTCTTGCGGTCGATGCCCTCGATGACGCCCCGGTCGAGCATGTCCTCGATCGACTCGAACGCCAGGTACGGGTTGATCGCCGCGGCACCGAAGCTGACCAGCGCCGCCATGTGGTGCACCTCGCGGGCGTCACCGGTCTCCACCACCAGGCCGACGTGGGTCCGCGTCCGGTCGCGCACCAAGTGGTGGTGCACGCCGGCCACCGCGAGCAGCGACGGAATGGGCGCCAGCTGTTCGTCGGATTCGCGGTCGGACAAGATGATCACCCGCGCGCCATCGGCGATCGCCGACGAGGCCTGCGCCCGCACGTCCTCGAGGGCGGCGGCCAGCCCGGCGCCGCCTTCGGCCACCGGGTACAGGCAGCGAATCACCTTGGAACGCATGCCATGCGGGCGGCCGTTGACCTCGTCGTCCGGGTCGAGGTTGATCAGCTTCGCCAGTTCCCGGTTGCGCAGAATCGGCTGGGACAGGGCGATCTGGTGACACGAGAGCTCGGTCGGGGTCAGCAGGTCCCGCTCGCCGCCGGTGGTGCCCTGCAGGCTGGTCACCACCTCCTCGCGGATGGCGTCCAGCGGCGGGTTGGTCACCTGCGCGAAGAGCTGCTGGAAGTAGTCGTAGAGCATCCGGGGCCGCTCGGAGAGCACCGCGACCGGGGTGTCGGTACCCATCGACCCGATCGGCTCGGCGCCGCTGCGCACCATCGGCGCCACCAGCAGGTTGAGTTCCTCGTACGTGTAGCCAAAGGTCTGCTGGCGCTTGACCAGTCGGTCGTGCGGCATCCGCTTGTAGTGGCCCTGTGGCAGGTCGTCGAGGGGGACCAGGTTCTTGTCCAGCCACTCCTGATAGGGGTGCTCGGCGGCCAGCTCCGCTTTGATCTCCTCGTCGGCGACGATGCGGCCCTGCGCCGTGTCCACCAAGAACATGCGGCCGGGCTGCAGCCGCATCCGGCGAACCACCTTGGCCGGGTCCAGGTCCAGCACGCCGGCCTCGGACGCCATCACCACCAAGCCGTCCTCGGTGACCCAGATCCGCGAGGGGCGCAAGCCATTACGGTCGAGCACCGCGCCGATGATGGTGCCATCGGTGAAGGTGATCGACGCCGGTCCGTCCCACGGCTCCATCAGCGAGGCGTGGTAGCGGTAGAACGCGCGGCGCGCCGGGTCCATCGACTCGTTGCGCTCCCACGCCTCGGGGATCATCATCAGCACGGCGTGGGCCAGGCTGCGCCCACCCAGGTGGAGCAGCTCGAGCGCCTCGTCGAAGCGCGCCGTGTCGGAGGCGCCCGGGGTGCAGATCGGGAACAACTTCTCGACGTCGGCTTCCGAGCCGAAGACGTCGGTCTTGATCAGCGCCTCGCGGGCCCGCATCCAGTTCTCGTTGCCGGTGACGGTGTTGATCTCACCGTTGTGGGCGACGCGGCGGAACGGATGGGCCAGCGGCCACGACGGAAAAGTGTTGGTGGAGAACCGGGAGTGCACGATTCCCAGCGCGCTGGTCAGCCGATTGTCTTGCAGGTCAAGGTAAAACGCCTTGAGCTGAGGGGTGGTCAGCATGCCCTTGTAGACCAGCGTCTGACCCGAAAGGCTCGGGAAGTAAACGGTTTCGCGGCCGGGACCGTCCTGGCCGGGGCCCTTGGTGCCCAGTTCGTGCTCGGCGCGCTTGCGGACCACGTAGGCCCGGCGCTCCAGCGTCATGTCGGAGGCCCCCGCCATGAACACCTGGCGGAAAGTGGGCATCGCGTCGCGCGACAGCGCACCCAGCGACGAGTCGTCGGTGGGGACGTTGCGCCAGCCCAGCACGGTCAGGCCCTCGGCCTCGGCGATCTTCTCCACCGCGGCGCACGCCGTCGCGGCGTCCTTGGACGATTGCGGCAAGAAGGCGATGCCGGTGGCGTAGCTGCCCGCCGGCGGCAACTCGAAGTCCACGACTTCACGCAGGAAGGCGTCGGGAACCTGAAGCATGATGCCGGCGCCGTCGCCGCTGCGCGGCTCGGCGCCCTGGGCACCCCGGTGTTCGAGGTTGAGCAGCGCGGTGATTGCCTTGTCGACAATGTCGCGACTGCGGCGGCCGTGCATGTCGACGACCATGGCTACCCCGCACGCGTCGTGCTCGAACGCGGGGTTGTATAACCCGACGCGCTTGGGCGTCATATGCACCTGACCCTTCACCTGAACGTTCTGCGCGGCCGTTAGCAGCGGCCCCGACGAGGTCGCACCCGGACGTTGCGGGCTAAAACCCCTTCGGTCTTGTCTCGATAGGCTGTGCCCCAGGCGGAGATGATCCTGTTCGGGATGTCCGTGCAGCTCTGAACGGTGGCCTGGAACCGGTCTCGACAAGTCGTAAAACGATATGACAATACCCGCCTGACATGCCAACTTCGTCAAGTCTAAACCGTCGGCGGGCACCCTCGTTAATTTCGCCGTCGCCGCTGATCGGCGGTCGTCCAGCGCCCCCGTCCGGGCCCGTGATTTCCGCCACCGCGGGCCTTCTGCCCAGCGATCGCCGCCGCGGGCATCCGGGCGCGGTCAGTTTGCTGGCAGCGCCTTGCAGGTCCCGTGGCGACGGTGGCGGGGCGGGGACGGGCGTGTTCAGTGCCGCGCCTGCGCCACCGGGCCGATCTCGTGGCGGATCGTCCCGAGTTTGCGGGTTCCCACACCGGCCGCGTGAGGAGATACTGGACCGGTATTGGTCACGCCCGGCGTCGCACGCCGGGCCGTGGCGCTTATCACGTACACGGCGCAGCGATCGACCGCCCGGCACCTGAGGAGCCCATGAACGAGCGCGACGAATTCCTGCGGGACCGTCTGCAGCCCGAGCGGCCGAGCAACGCCGCGGCCCGCCCGCCTGGCCCCCCTCCGCACGGGCCCCCACCGACCCCGCGGCCACCGGCTCCGTCGCCGCCCCGCCCGTCCTCGCCGCCCCAGAGCTGGGCGCCTCAGTCCCCGCCCCCGCCGGCCGCGCCGTCCTTCCGGCCACCGCCCGCCACGGCGCCGCAGCAGCCGGCCCGCGCGCCGGCGCCACCGCAGGAACTCCCCGACCGCGGTTGGCGACGCGTCCTGCGGATCGCCACCTTCGGCCTGGTCACCCTGGGCCCGTCGCCCGCTCAACTCCAGGAGGCCCAATTCGAGGCGGCCATCCAGACCCGCCTGCACGGCAACTACAAGGTGGGCGTGCTGGGCAAGGGCGGGGTGGGCAAGACGTCGGTGGCCGCCAGTGTCGGCTCGCTGCTCGCCCAACTCCGCCGGCAAGACCACGTCGTGGCGATCGACGCCGACACCGCGTTCGGGCGGCTCAGCAGCCGCATCGATCCGGGATCGACGCGCTCGTTCTGGGAGCTCACCGCGGACAAGAATTTGCGGTCCTTCGACGACGTGGTGGCGCGGCTGGGCCGCAATTCCGCGGGCCTGCACGTGCTCGGCGGCGAACCGGCCTCCGGCCCGCGCCGCGTGCTCGATCCCGCGATCTACCGGGAGGCCGCGCTGCGACTGGACCGCCATTTCACGATCTCGGTCATCGACTGCGGTTCGACGATGGACGCGCCTCTCACCCAGGAGGTCCTGCGCGATCTCGATGCGCTGATCGTGGTGTCCTCACCCTGGGCCGACGGCGCGTCCGCCGCCGCGCGGACCATGGAGTGGCTGGCGGATCAGGGCCTGGCGACGCTGCTGCGGCACAGCATCGTGGTGCTCAACGATTCGGATGGCCACGCGGACAAACGCACCCGCGCGCTGCTGGCCCGCGAGTTCACCGACCACGGGCGGCCGGTCATCGAGGTGCCGTTCGACCCGCACCTGCGCCCCGGCGGGGTCATCGACGTGGCCCGGGAAATGGCCCCGGCCACGCGGCGCAAGTTCCTCGAGATCACCGCGACGATCGCCGGCTACTTCGCGGCGCGTCCCCACCGCTCTGGCGACCGCGGGCCGAAAGACCAACAGGCCTAAGCCTTCTCGGCAGCGCTCCCCGCCCGCGCCGACGGGTCGGCGATCGCCTCGATCTTGGTCATGCGCCCGCCGCGGATCGTCAGCACGATGACGGCGAACAGGCGGCGGTCGCTGAAGGCCAGCAGCACCGGCGCCCCAACCGGACCGCTGACCAGCGTCACGTCCGGCCACAGGTAGCGCAGCAGCTTCGTGGCCACCGCGTCGGGCCCGTGGTTGACCTGTGGTGGGGGCGCCGGATCGGCGAGGATCGTGCCCACACCCCAGACCGTCGGATCCAGGACGGCGGCCAGCGCGGCGAGGTCGCCGTTCGCGCACGCGGTGATGAATTTCTCGGTGACGAGCTGATGGTCGGCCGCGGCTACCTCATTCATATTCGGTTGCGCGGCGACGAATTTGGCCCTCGCCCTTCGGGCCAGCTGGCGGCAGGTGCCCACCGGACGGCCCACGGTCTGCGAGATCGAGTCGAAGGGCACGCCGAACACGTCGTGCAGCACGAAGCTGACCCGCTCACCGGGGCTGAGCCTGCGCAGGACCTCCAACAGCGCGCTGCGGATCTCGTCGTCGAGGGTGATCCGGTCGGCCGGGTCGGAGCGGCGCGCCGGCTGCTCCTCGATGTCGCCGGGGCGTTCGTAACGGGCGCGCGCGGAACGCACCTGGTCGAGGCAGAGCCTGCTCGCCACCACCGTCAACCAGCCCCGGACATCCTCGATGCCGTCGACCTCGGCGCGTGAGAGCCGCAGGAACGCCTCCTGCGCAACGTCTTCCGCGTCGCCGATGTCGCCCAGCATTTGGTAGGCGAGGTTGACCAGATACGGGCGGTGACGGCGCCAGGCCTCGGCGACCAGGGCGGTGGCTGGCTGCGACTGGTTCATGACTCTTCGACGATCTGCTGCGGCAAAAAGTTACGCGCTCCGCGGTGTAACTTTCCCACCTTTTGCCCCGTCCTTGCAGCAGTGCGTAAATCCACGAAAGGAACCATCCCATGACAATCGTCGTCACCGGCGCGACCGGTAACGTCGGGCGCCCGCTCGTCGCGGACCTGCGTGCCGCCGGAGCGCGCGTGCGCGCGGTCACCCGACAACCGGGACCGGCGGGATTTCCCCCCGATGTCGAGGTGTTCGATTCGGCCACCGAGGCGCTGCGGGGCGCGTCCGCGGTCTTCCTGAACTCCCGCGCGCTGGGCGGGCAGCTCGAAGCGGTGGTGGCCGACTGCGGGCGCGCCGGCGTCTCCAAGCTGGTCGCCTTGTCCGCAATCAACGCCGACGACGACATCTCCCGTCAACCGTCGCGATTTCGCGGCGACCGCAACAGGGAGGTCGAACAACTCGCCGTCGGCTCCGGCCTGCCCTGGGTGAGCCTGCGGCCCAGCGTGTTCGCGTCGAATTTCGCCGGCATGTGGTCCGCGCAAGTCCGCGCCGGCGACGTGGTCGCGGGTCCCTACGCGGCGGCGTCGACGGCGCCGATCGTCGAGACCGACATCGCGGCGGTGGCGGCGCAGGCGTTGCTCACCGACGATCTTGTCGGACAGCGGATCCCGTTGACGGGCCCGCAGGCGTTCACCAACTCCGAGCTGGTGGAGGTCATCGGCACCGTGCTGGGACGGCCGCTGCAGTACCTGGAGGTTCCCGCGGCCGCTGTGCGGCAACGTTTTTTGGGCCTGGGATTCGGCGCCGGATTCGCCGACGCCTACATCGCCATGCTCGCCGAGTCGCTCGACAAACCGGCGCTGGTCACCCACGACATCGAGAAGATCCTCGGCCGCCCGGCAACCGCCTTCAGCCATTGGGTCGCCGAGCACCGCGGTGTTTTCACCGGCGAGAACGAAGGAGCCTGACATGACCGAACCGCGTCCCCCGCGTTACCTCAAGCCCATGAACAAGTTCATGATGGCGGTCCAGCGGCTGGGCATCCCGACCGGGCCGGCCATGGTGCTCACCGTGCCCGGGCGCAAGTCCGGTCAACTGCGCAGCACGCCGATGACACCGTTCGACTTGCACGGCAGCCTCTATGTGGTGGCCGGCTATCCCGGCGCCGACTGGGCGGCGAACGCCCGGGCGGCCGGCACCGGGACCCTCAGCCGGGGGCGTCGGTCCCGCCGCGTGCGCATCGTCGAACTGTCCGCGAGTGAGGCGCGGCCGGTGCTGCGGGAGTTCCCCGCCAAGGTCCCGGTCGGCGTGGCGTTCGCGAAACGCTCGGGCATGGTGCGCGACGGGACCGCCGACGAATTCGAGGCCCTGGCGGGCCGACTGGCGGTCTTCCGCTTCGACCCGGCGTGACGCCCGCGGGTCACCAGACAATGGCGGCCATGTCGCGGTTGTCCGAACACACGCTGCGCACCGCCGCCTCGATATCCTCGGCGGAGATGATCTGCAGGTCCTCGACCGTCACCGGCTGGCCCGCACGCTTTTGCGCGACCACCCGGGTGTCGCGGAAGCCCTCGGCACGTTCGACGACGTTGCGGGCGAACCGACCGTTCTGCATGGCGTCGATGCCGTGGCGCCCACCGGGAGTGGTGTAGTTGCGGATGGTCGTGGCCGCGTCCAGGAACTTCTCGCGGGCGCCGTCGTCGAGCAGGCTGGCGCGCGGCGTCGCGTAGCGGTTCGCGATCTCGACGATCTCCGGCGGGGAGTAGGACTCGAAGCGCAGCTTGCGGTTGAACCGGCCGGCCAAACCCGGGTTGACGGTGAGGAATTGGTCCACCTGGTCTTCGTAGCCCGCGCCGATGAAGCAGAAGTCGAACCGGTGCGTCTCCAAGGCGACAAGGAGCTGGTTGACGGCCTCCATGCCGATCATGTCGGGCGTGCCGTCCTGGTGGCGCTCGATCAGGGAGTAGAACTCGTCCATGAAAATGATTCGGCCGAGCGACTTTTCGATCAGTTCGTTGGTCTTGGGTCCCGACTCGCCGATGAAGTGGCCGCAGAAATCCGAGCGGCGCACCTCCCGGATCTCGGGGTGGCGCACGATCCCCATGCCGGCGTAGATCTTGCCCAGCGCCTCGGCGGTGGTCGTCTTACCGGTACCGGGTGGGCCGACCAGCAGCATGTGGTTGGTCTGCCCCTCCACCGGCAGGCCGTGCTCGAGGCGCATCATTCGCACTTCGAGCTGGTCTTCCAGCGCCGCGACGGCCTGCTTGACGGCGGCCAGCCCCACCTGCTTGGCCAGCAGCTTGCGCCCCTCGGCCAGCAGCTCGGCCCGCCGGTCGGCGGTGGCGTCGTCGTCGAGCTCGTCGCGGCTCTTGGCCGACGACGCGTCCCACCGATCGGTGCGGCTTTCGATGGTCTCTTCGTCGGTGACCACCAGGTGCAGGTTCGGGTCGGCCAGCGCTTCTTTGGCCGCCGCGGTGAGGACCCCGTTGATGGTGGCCTTGGACAGCCAGATCTGGGCCTTGTCCTCCTCGCGCAGCTGGCGGTGCACCATGCCGCGCACGTACGCCAGATCGGCGACGAGCAGCGGGATATCGGCCGGGCCGATCGAGGCGGTCAACACGTCCGCGTCGAAACGGGACGACGACTGGGTGTGCCCGATCACGTCGACGCGGTCCAGCCAGTCCAGCGCGACCCGGCCCTGCCCGAGGTGGGCGGCGGCGTGCGCGGCCAAGGCGCAGATCGAGGCCGTCACCGCCGACATCACGATCGCCTGCGGAGGCAACTCCTCGGCGGCCGCCAGCAGGACGTCCGGCCAACGTTGCGTCCGGTACATCAGGAAGGTGCGGGCCAGCTGGTGCCACTGGTAGTTGGTCCAGGAGTCCAGCAGGTCGCGGTTGGCCAGCAGTTTGTCGGCCTCGGCGTACTCCCCGGCGATCGTCAATGCGGACGAGAGGGCCAGCCCGACCTGCGATGCGTCGGTGACGGTGATGCCGATGTAGGGGCCCAGCTGGATCTCGGCGGCCAGCGTCTGCCCGATCCGTGTGGTCTCCCGGTGCAGCCATTCGCTGGTGGCATAGAGATGCCGCAGCGAGGCCAGTTCGCTGTCGCCGCACGCGATGCGCCCCAGCCACGCGTCGGCCATCGACGCGTCGGCATCGGTGGCGGCGGCGAACTCCGGCAGGGCCGCCGCCCGGCCCTGCCTGCTCATGATCCCCATGGCCCGGTCGAAATGCCTTCGGGCCGTTTGTAAATCACCCATCAGATCCCCCATCACGGGCGCCGTGGCCGTGGTCATCGGGGTTGCGGGCAACCGCCCCGGACCGGACCGAGCTGCCACCACGTGCGCTCATCAAACTATGCCTCAAACTCGCGTTACCGAACTTCTACGTGCCGACCGACATGGTGACCGGATCCAGGCTGACGTAGCGGTGCTCCGCGCGGAACATGTCCATCTCGGCAAGCCAATTCTTCCCCGCGGCACTGACATTCACCACCGAGGGACCGACTTGCTCGATGATCACCTCGAAGCCGTGGCGCTGCCCCTCGGAGAGCCTGGCGCCCGCGGGAGCGATGGTGATCACCGTCGCCGGCCGCGGGGTGGGCGAGATCGCGGCGTCCCGGATATCGGGGCCCCCGCCGTCGGGCCCCCCGTTGCTGTCCCTGCCCCGCCGCGCGGCGTACTCCACCACGCTGACGGTGGTGCGCGGTGCCGGGCGCGAGCCGTTGACGACGCTGATCTCCGGCATCCGCACGCTGACCCAGCGTGACATGTCACGGGTGTGCACGCAGACGCGTTCCCCGGCGCCCGCGGTGCGGATCACGATCCGCTTGGCGATCGGGTCGTCGGCGGCGACGAAGACGCGCGACAGTTCACCGGCGTCGGTGACCGGCACCAGCAGCCGATCACCGTTGCTGAGTTTCCCGATCAGCACCCCCGACGGCCCGATCTCGGTAACCAACTCCGCGGGCAGCGGGCTGCGCCGGATTCCGCGCAGGTGTGGTCGGGGGCCGCACATGTTGGCCGACGCCGCCGCGGCCTGCTCGCCGTTGAGGCGGCGCAGGATCACGCTGGGCGGCGTGGGCGCGGGCGTCGGCGTGCGCACGGTGATCGTCGCGGTGCACTGCGCGTCCGGATACACCGTGACGTTCTGGATGACCTCGTCGGCGCGCAGCGTCCACGCCTGCGACAGGTTGCGCGACGTGATCGCCTGGGGCGGATACGCATAGGTGCTCAGCCAGCCCGCTTCCCCACGGATGGCTTTCCATCGCTGCACCGGTCCCGACACCGCGTCCCAGCCGAGCCGGCGATCGAGTTCGACCAAGTCGGTGGCGGTGGCGACCTTGGCCCGCAACCCTTCGCAGCGCAGTAGGCCCGCGATGCGCTGGGCGACCGAAATCGCCGCTGCGCCAACGGTTGTGCGCCACACCAGCGTGTGAGCGTTGTCGAGCACCGCCAGCCGCATGATCAGCCATGTTTCGCGCCAGCCCGCGTACGGCGGGGTGCCGATCTCCGAGTCGTACACCCGCGGATAGTCGCCGACGGTGCCGTGCCGGGACCCGATGCTCACGACGCTGATCGAGTCGAGCTGCAGACCGAGGGCTTGACGCAGCATCGGCACCAATTCGACGACGTCGATCACGTTGTCGGTCTCGACGGTCACCGATCCGGTCACCATGGTGGCCTGATGCGCTCTGCCCAGCAGCTGCACCGCGACCACGGCGACACCGTCCTGCACCCGCACACCGCCACCGGATCGGTTGTTGGCCACGGTGATTGGGGCCGACCAGTCGATCGGACGCCGGCCGCGCCGCCACAGCACCGCCCACGACCACGCCGGCTGGCCCCACCAGCGCACGAACACGACCGCGACGCCCACCACCACGGCGACCGCGGCGCCGATGTAGCCGGCCAGCAGCCAACTCGCGAGCGCCAGCACGAACACCACCCACACCCCGACAACCCGGCGATTGCTGCCGCGGCTGAACCCGGTGAGGTTGGGCCTCATCGGGCCCTCCGCAGGCGCGCGGCGATCGCGAGCACGAGCACGCCGGCGGCCACCACCCCCAGGAATCCGATCGCCATGTTGCGCGCCCGGTGGTCGGGCGGCGGGGGCGGCGCCGCCGGGGTGATGACGCGGCTCTGTGCGCCCGGCGGCAGCCGGTCACCCGGCGGGATGTTGAACGTCAACGCGGCGACCGGGTCCACCAGCCCGTAGCCGACCTTGTTGTCGACGCCCGCGGGCGGGTTGTGGGCCGACTGCACGATCCGGTTGATCACCTGGTGCGCACTGAGATCGGGGTACTTCGCGCGCACCAACGCCGCGACGCCGCTGACGTAGGCGGCCGAGAAGCTGGTTCCCCAGAACGGCATGTTCTTCTCGCCCGGCCGCGACGGCGGGTATGCGTTGACCGGCCCGCCGCCCTGGGGCGAGAGACCCATGATGTGCGTCCCCGGTGCGGCGACGCCGACCCAGGGACCCGACATGCTCTTGTCCAGCGCGGCACCGGTGGCGTCGACGGCGCCCACCGACAGGACGTAATCGGAGAACCACGACGGCGCCGAGACGACCTTGACCTGATGCCAGTCCCGCGGATCCGACGGATCCAGTGGGTCATACATCGGGTTGTTGTTGCAGCCGGCTTCCCCGTCGTTGCCGGCCGCCGCCACGATCACGGCGTCCTTCGCGGTGGCCGCGTACCACAGCGCCGCACCCAGGGCCCGCTGATCGGCCGGGGCCGCCGCGGGCAGGCAGGCGGTGACCGAGATGTTGATCACCTTCGCGCCCATGTTCGCGGCGTGAACCACCGCGCGCGCAACCGAATTCAGCGTGCCGGCCTTGACCTTCTCGTCGGAGTTGGGATCCCCCGGCGGGGGGTTGACCGGTTCGAAGGCCCGCGAGGATTGCCGGATCGAGATGATCGTCGCGTGCGGGGCCACTCCCACCACCCCATCGGGGGCTCCCGGGGGAAGCGGCGGCACCGCGGGCTCTTCCTCGGTCTGCGGGTCCGCCGGCCCGTTCGATGCGGCCGTGGCCCCACCGCCCTCCGGCGGCGGGGGCGGCGGTGGCGGCGGCGGAAGGACCTGGGTGATCGTCACGGGCGGCGGCGGGGGCGGCGGCGCCATCGGGGGCGGCACCTCGACCGGCGGCGGGGGCGCCCCGGCGACCGGCGGCGGCCCGGCCGGCGGCGGGAACGCCGGGGCGGTCGGCATCGGGCGCGGCATCGGCAATATCCCTTGCGGCGCAGCGCCGATGATCGAGCTGACGATGGTGCCGTGGGCGTCGCAGTCCGTCAGGCCGTCCTCACCCATGATGTAGTCGCCGCCGGGGACCACCGGTAGCCGCGGGTTCGGCGTCACCCCGGTGTCGATGACCGCGACGGGCACGCCGTTGCCGGTGCTGTACTGCCAGGCCTTGGCGATGTTGAGCAGGTTGAAGCCCGGCGCCATCTGCGCCACGTCGGGGTTTCGCACGGTGATCGGCGACGAGCAGCTGTTGGCGCGGCGCATCGGCTGATCGGGATGCGGCGGCCCATCCGGTGGTACCAGCGCGGGATCCACCGACGGCGGTGTGATCGCTTGCGCGGCAGGGATATTGGCGGATAACGCGACCAGGGTCACGGCGGCGGTCAGCGCCGCAGCGGTTCTCAGTGGCGAATCCACGTGAAGAGCCCTCCCAGGGCCGCCGCCGCCGGCAGCAGGACGATGAACGCGAGCACTTCCACCCATTCCACGGTCAATCGGATGAACGGTCTGAACCGCATGGCCGGCACCAAAAGCGCTGCGGCCAAACCCAATCCGGCGAATACCGCCACCGCCACCACCGGCCACAGCAAACCCGCCAGCGCGTCGTGGGCCCCGGCGACGGCGTATTTGACCACCCCCGCGCACACCGCGGCCGACGCCCCGCACACCAGCGCGACCGCCTGGTATTTGGCGGCGAATCCGCGGCCCTGGGTGATGAAGATCCCCACCACCAGGCCGGCGACCACCAGCGCCAGCCACGCCCACGGGCGTCCGGGCGTCAACACGCCCCATACCGCGGCGGGCAGCACGATCGAGACCCCGACGCACAGCCCCACCTGGACCGCGTTGACCAATCGCGCCGAGGCGGCGATCGCGGCGCCGCGCGCGGTGATGTCGGTGAGTTCGTTGTCCTCATCCTCGGATTCGTCCTCGCTGACCGGAGACACGGTGTCAACCGGCATCCCCTCGCGCCGGGCGAACAGGTCCCGTCCGGTGATCGATCCGAAATGCGGCGGCCTGACCCGGGCCACCCACAACGCGATCAGCGGGGCCATCCGGACCAGGACAAGCAATCCGACCAACACACAGACCGCCAGCACCTGCGCGGAGGCGGGGCGGAACATGCGGACGGCGGCGACGACGGCCAGGACGCCGCAGACCGTCACCACGGAGGTGACCACCGCGGTCTGCCACCGGTTGCGCGCCGTCACCCCGATGGCGACGGCGCCCAGGATCACCACCACGGCGCCGATCAGCCCGTGCGCCGCGCCGAGCACGCCCGGCGGCGCGCAGGCGCCGGCGGTGGCCAGCGAGACCACCGCGAGCCAGGCGAACCCGCTGAACAGATCGCGCCGCTCCCGCCATCCGTTGCGCACCACCAGCGTCGCGATGACCAGGAGCACGCCGATCCCGCCCGCCACCGCCGCCGGGATCGGGCCGTCGGTAAACGTCCGGGCCCGCAGCGTCAGGGCCACCACCACCGACACCGCCATCGCGATGACCGCGACCGCGGTGTGCGCGGCCGTCAGCGGCGTCACCGGCGCGAACATCCGGTCGCCGCCGTCGCGGCCCAGCCACTTGCCCATGGCGGCCAGCCCCGTCGACAGCGACTCGTACTGCGGTTCGAACGACTCCCCGTCGACCCGGGGCACCAGCACCAGGGTGTCGCCGTCCTGGACGCCCAGCTCGTCGAGGCTCTTATTGATATCGAGGCGGACCCCATTGATCTTGTGGAGTTCGTAGCTGCCCGCCGGCAACGAAATGCCGTCAAAACCTTTGCGCTTCAGGTCCGCATCGAACAGCTCGACCATTCCCTCGAAGAATCCCTCCATCGGAATTCCGGCGGGGAAAACTTGGGAACAGAGATGCTTCTCGTAAGAAATGTTGACCGCACAACGCGCCGGAAAAGCGACCTTATGCGGCGAGGTCACGGTACCGCCCGCTCGGCGTCCGGAATGTATTTGTCAGCCAGGCCCGCGGTGATTTCGAAGAGGCGCAACCGCGTCTTTTTCTTCAACTCGTGAACCGTATCGATGATGCCGCCTTTGGCGAGGTGCGGATCAAACGGCAGCGCCTCGACCGTCGCCCCGACCTTGGTGAACCGCTCGGTCAGGTAAGCCAGCGCGTCCTTGTCGGTGATCTGGTCGGTGTGGTTGACGATCACGGTGCTGCGCGAGACCAGCTCGTGGTAGCCCTGCGACCGCAGGTAATCCACCGCCCGCAGCACCGGACGCGACCGGTCCGCGGTGATGCCCGAAACGAACACGAGGGTGTCGGTGTTCTCCAATACCGGCTTCATCACTTCGTGTTCGAGATCGGGGGAGGTGTCGACGATCATCACCGTGTGGGTGCGCCGCAGCCGCGACAGCACCCCGGAGAACATCGCGGGCACCAGTGGCCTGGGCTGGTCGGAGGTCCGGTTCCCGGCCAGCACGTCGAGACCGATTGCGTTCTGCCCCAGGTGTTCTCGGATATCGGCATAGCCCTGGACGTCGGTGTCGTTGATGATCGCGGTGTAGTCGCCCGGCGGGGAGTCGTCGATGCGGTCGGCCAGCGTGCCGAAGCCGGGGACGGCGTCGATCGCAATCACGTTCTGCGGGCGGCATTCCCGGAACACGCCACCGAGGCAGGCGGCGAGCGTCGTGACCCCGACGCCGCCCTTGCCGGAGACCACGGTGATCACATACTGCCGTCGGATATGCCGGCGGATACGGTTCTGCAAATCACGGTAGTGCCGTTCCCGGGGAGATTCGCCCGGATTTATTTTTTTAAATGAGATGGCGTAAATGAATTTACGCCAGCCCGACCCCGGTGGAATCTTTCGTGGCGCGGCCAGATCGGTAATTCGCATCGTGTCGGATACCGAATCCGGGAAGTTGCTGCCCCCTGACGGATCCCCCCGTCTGAGCGCTCCTTCGTCCGACATATTCGGGTCATTCCAAGGGCTCGTCACGACGAGATGCTAACACGGTTCGCGATAGCGCGTTTACCCGTTCAGAAACCCCCGTCAAGCGCGACAGGCGTTGTTATTCCAAGACTTTGGTTAACTAAGTTACTTCGGCATCCGATAACACCGTCACACCACCCGCCGATACGAGTGCCACTCCTCGCCGGCGGGCAGCCGGCGGATGAGCCGTTGAACCGCTCCGCCGATGTCGCTGCGCGAACCGGGGGACAGAATCTGATAGCGCCGCTGGCCGGAGGTGACGCTTTCGATGCAGACCCGGCCCCCGGGGGTGTCGACGATGGACACCGTCGAATCACCGACGGCGACGCGGGCCAATTCGTCCGGCCCGACACCGGCCTGCAGCGCGACGATGTTGGCGTGCGCGGACCGCGCGGGATCGGCGGCCGTGAGAACCACCTGCAGCTGGTCGGCGTCGAGGCGCTGTTCGAGCAGGAAGGCGCGCAGGCTGGCGGTGTCGCGCACGGAGTTCAGCAGTTGCTCGGTGTCCAAGGTGATCGGCCGCAGCGCCGCCGCCTCGGCGACGCCGCACAGCCGCTCGATCTGCCCCACCACGAGCTCGCTGGCCGAGGATTCGTTGCTGGCCGTGCCGGCGGGATACAGGCGCACCAGGTCGCCGTGCCGCTCCAAGACCACCCACCAGGTCGCGAATCGGTTGATCGACGCGCGCGTCGGCTCGCGACCCGGCACGCCCAGCATCACGACCAGCCCCAGGTCGCGGCGCAGCAGAACGGTGAGCCATTCGCGGATCATCGGGTCGACGTTGCCGGCCTCGTCGAGGGCACCGGCGGCGATCAAGTCGGCGGCCGCCGGGTGGCCCAGCGCGCGCTCGGGGGTGTCGAGCCGCGGCAGCATCGGTCGCAACCCCAGCTCAGGGCAGGTCTGCTCCACGCCGGTGATCGCCTGCAACACCCACAAGCCATCGACCGTCGTGGTCAGCATGTCGCCCCGCCCTTGATCAGCGACTCCCTCGATCGGAGATGAAGAGACCGAAGGTGGGGCACATGCGCTCGGCGCAGCTGCCCCACCTTCGCTTGTCCCGGTGGTTGAGCGGGCTCAGAACAGGCCGGCGATGTGCTGGTCGGTGCTGAGCGCGCTGTCGAGCACGTGCGAGGTCGTCTGGCCGTGCTGGCGGATGGTGTCGATGAGACCCTGCAGCCCCGACAGCATCTGCGCCTGCGCCTCGAAGAAGCCCGACGCACCGTGGCCGGCGAAGAATTCCTGCAGGGCGTGCGTCCGGTTGGAGGTGTCGTCGAAAATGGACTGCAACTGGCCGGCGCGCGAAGCGACATCGGTGGCGAAGTCGGCTACGGCGCCCGGGTTGTAAGTGATCGGGTCGGACATGGTGAATTTCCTTTCAAAAGACCTTTATGAAATGACGAATGAGTGGACGGGTCAGGAGCCGTGGCCGCCGAATAGGGCGGTAAAGGCGTGCGAGGAATCCGCCTCGTGGCCTTCCATCAGTGCCGCCGCCTTCGTGAGGCCCTCAGCCAGACGCGTGCCGCCGGTCAAGACTTTGTTCAAGTCATTTTGAACCTCGATAGCCGTCGCGTGCGACGCGGCGACCGCGTCACCGGACCAGGTGGCCGGGTTCATCACATTTTCCTGATTTGCGACGTATCCCTGACCGATCCCGATCGCATGTTCCATGTTCGCCTGAATCGCGTTTGAAGTATCGCGAAGCATTTGCGGGGTCACCTTGATTGTCACGGAATTCTCCTTCTGCGGTTGGCCGCCCCCCGTAAGGGCATGAAGCGAAGTGTATGGCGGCTATTTGGACCTGTCGATTCACCTTTCACCAGGGGGTGTGCTTCAGACTCTGGCGTCGACAACCCGCACGGTCGCGGGCTGATCGGCTTTGTCACGGGATCCGCGGTCGCCTCCCGCCGCGTGCCCCACGGGCATGCCGCCCATCGGGGCGCCGCCGGTCGTCGTGGTCTGCGGTCGCATGGCCTCGGCGCCTAATGCCCCGGCCGGGCGCAGGCCCACCGGCCGGCCACTGGTGGCGGGCTCGAACGCGCTGACCGGACGGGTGAAAGTGCTTGCGGGGACGCCCGCGCCGCCCATGGACGCGCCCCCGCCGGCTTCCGCCGCGGAGAGTCCGGTCGCCGAGACTGCCGAGACGGCGGGCGTCGCCCCGCCCATGCCCATGGCGCCGGGATTGGCGAACATGCCCATCAGCGGCTGCATCATCTGCATCGGAGCCTGCATCGCCTGCATGGGCGCCTGCATCATCTGGGGGGCCGCGCCCATCATCTGCTGCACGGGCTGCATGAAAGTGCCGGCCTGACCCATGAAGTCCTGGGCTCCCGAGGTCGCCTGGCCCGCGCCCTGTGTCCCGGACTGGGCGCCCTGCATGGCGGCGCGCATGCCGTCGCCGGCGCCCATTTGTGCGGCGGACTCGCCAACCGCCGCCGCAGCCTGCGCCGGGGCCGCCGGCGAGGCGCCCATGGTGGCGATCGGCGGCGGAATGGTCAGGCTTTGGGACAGGGCCGTCAGGATGGTTCCGTAGCTGGCCCCGACCGCGGAGTTGGTCGGCCACATCGACCCGAAGTACTCGAGCTCCAGCGACGTGATGCGTGGGGTCAAGGCGCCGAGCACCAGCGGGTTGATGCCGTAGTCGGTGGCGGTCTCGGTGCGGTTTTCGATGCATTCGGGTGCGGGACGCATCGAGCCGTATGCCATCTGGTACGCCGAGACCGCGGTCGAAACCACCGCCGGCTTGACGTCGACCCAGCCGGCGAGCCCGTGCAGCGACGCGTTCAGCGCGGTGGCGTTGGCCGCCGAGGCCAATGATCCGCCCCCGGTCCAGCTCGCCGACGTCGCGACGGTGTTGATCGTCGAGGCGATGCTGGACCCGTGATGGGTCGCAGCCAACGCGGTCCAGGCGGCCTGGTTCGCCAAATGAGTGACGACGCCCGCCCCCGCCTTGAGCAGCAGGTCGTTTTCCTCAGGCGTACGCGCAGCCCATCCCGGATCGGCCATGCGCGCCTCCCCCTTTTACAGGTCGTTGGCGACTAAGCGCCGATGGCCAGGGTCAGGCTGCGCATGAGCTCGGTGACAACGTAGGTCCCCGAGGCGAGGCTCTGCGTGCCGGCGAACAAGCCGCGCTGGGCGGCGTGCTCGGAAACCACGCCCAGGTAGCTCGCGCCGCACGCGTTCAGCGCCGCCGCGAACATCGCCGAGTCGGGGTCGCCGCCCATCGGCAGCACTCCCAGCAGGACCGGCGACGCCGCCGAGGCCGCCGCCTCGGTCTCCGCGCTGATCGCCGTCTCGGCGCTTGACGATGCCAGCACCGCTTCTGACTGCACCGACATACCAACCATGATTTCCCTCCGAACGCTCAACGCCAACGCGACGTGCTTGGGGCCTTAGTGTAGTGCGCTTTTTGTGATCTTGTATTCACTGCCTATCGGCCGGATGCGCGACCCTTGATTTCGGTAATTAATGCTGGTCCCAAGCGCGAAACAGCTGATTTCCCACACGGAGTCGTCAATAAACCTCAATCACCACTCAAGACTCGGCAGTCACAAAAGCACCGCGTTTCCTCACCACGGACATCGAGTTTGATGCCGAATGGCGCCTCCCAAAAAGGTGGCGTAATGGTGTCGAGAATATTTGCGGGAAATGGCGAGCTGGTGAGGGCGCGCACCGGCGGTCGGGGTTATCGGAGAAAACATTTCGCGGCGCGTAAAGAAACGGCTTCGCCCGGCGGGGCGACTAGGCCGGACCACGCCCATCGCCGGCCAGTCGCAACAGAAGTCGGGTGCCGCCGAGCGGGCTGGTCTGCAATGCCGCTGTGCCGCCGTGCAATTCGGCCTGCTGGGCGACCAGCGCCAGGCCCAGGCCCGACCCCGACCGCGAGGCCGTCGATCCGCGGGCGAAGCGCTCGAACACCGTGGCGCGTTCGGATTCCGGGACCCCGGCGCCGTCGTCGTCGATCGCGATCTCCACGCCCTCGCCGGAACTGCTGACGGTCAGCTGGATCTTGCTGGCATTGCCGTGCTTGACGGCGTTGGCGATGGCGTTGTCGATCACCAGCCGCAACCCGGTGGGCAACCCGATCATCAGCACCGTCGGTGAGGGCACCAGGGAGACCTCGACGTCGGGGTAGATGCGCAGCGCGTCGTGCGCGGCGCGGTCCAGCAGCTCGGTGATGTCGAACGGCACGAAGTCGTCGACGGTGGTCAGCTCGCCCTGGGCCAGCCGCTCGAGCGCCGTCAGCGTCGCTTCGATGCGGCTCTGGGTGCGGATGACGTCACCGATGACCTCGTGCCGCTGCTCGGGCGGCAGGTCCAAGGTGGACAGGACCTCCAGGTTGGTGCGCATGGCCGTCAGCGGCGTGCGCAGCTCGTGCGAGGCGACCGCCGCGAAGTCGCGCGCCGACTCGAGCGCCGCCCGGGTGCGCTGCTGCTCCTTGCCGATGCGGGCCAGCATGCCCTCCACCGCCTCGGCGATCTCCACCGCCTCGCGTACCCCGCGCACCTGGACCTCGTCGGGGCTGGACTGGGCGTTGATCGCGCGGGCCTGCTGCGCCAACAGGAGGAACGGATTGACCATGATCAACGAGATCACCCAGCCCACCACGACCGTGCCGCCGATCACGCTCGCGCAGATCAACAACACCCGCAGGTGCAACTCGTTGATCCGATGCTGGGCTTCGGCCAACGGTGCGGCCAGCGCTATCGAAGCGGGGCCCGCGGTGAAGGTGCGCACGCGGTACTGCACGCCGTTGATGGTGGTGTTGGCGTAACCGTCGGGAAGCTGCGGCAACACGATGCTGCTGGGCGCCGACACGGTCACCCCGCCGATGCGCGCGGTGCGCACCAGGTTGCCGTCGGGCATGTGCCGGTCGGGGCTGGCGGGCGGGGCGGTGTTGAGCAGGCTGCTGATGTCGCCCAGGCTGCTGACCGAATCGAGCCGGCGATCGAGTTGGCTGTACTGGTCGTTGGTGACCCCCACCCACACCCAGGTGCCCAGCAGCACGACCAGGGTCATCACCGATATCGCGGCGACGATGACGATGGTGCGCAGTGACAGCACCCGCATCGGCAGCTGTACACGCGGGAAGACGCGGATGTCGGCTCCTTTGGTGGGTTGATGAGGTACGACCAGCCTGAGCACAACCCTCACAGCAGCAGGGGTCCGGCACGTTCAAGCGCGAGGGCGTTTCGCAAGGAATTTACCGCTCGCCGCACCGCCCCGACGCACGTCGCCCGGCTGGGGCCCGGCGTCGTTTTGCCCGCCGCACGGTGAGTGAGTACTCTCTCACCGTGCTGACTGGACCTGGCCGGGGACGTGACCGGCTGCTTTCCGCGGCGCTGCGGCTGTTCGCCGACAAGGGCTACGCGGCCACGTCGGTCGCCGACATCCAGCGCGAATCGGGCTTGGCGCCGGGCTCGGGCGCGCTTTACAAGCACTTCGGTTCCAAACGCGAATTGCTCGAGGCCGCGGTCGCGCATCGGATCGACAGCATCGTGGCGGCGCGCGAGCAGTACGACGCGGGACAACCGGGCAGCGTCGAGCAAGCGGTGCGCACCGCCGGACAGCTGATCTGGAGCAACCTCAAACACAGCGAGGATCTGCTCAAGGTCATGCTGCGCGAGCCCGACGAGCTCGGCGATCTCGACGAGAAGACGTGGCAGGTGATCACCGACAACGCCTACCAGCGCTTCGCCGATGAACTGGCCGCGTCGAATCGCTCCGGGCGCACCAGCATTCCCGACCCCGAGGCGGCCGCGGCCGTCGCGATCGGCTCGCTGTCCTACGCGGCGACGCTGCAAGCGCTCACCGGCCGCCTGCCCGGCAACACCGACGAAGAACGGTATTTCGAGGCGTGGGTCAACCAGACGGTCAGCGTACTGGCCCAGTACGCGAATCCCCGAAACCCTTTGCACACCAATGATTCAGGAGACCAGCTGTGACGTTTTCACTACACCTGTCCGACGACGTGATCGAGGTCCGCGACTGGGTGCATCAGTTCGCGGCCGACGTCGTCCGCCCGGCCGCCGCGGAATGGGACGAGCGCGAGGAAACACCGTGGCCGGTGATCCAGGAGGCCGCGAAGGTGGGCCTCTACTCCCCCGACCTGTTCGC
Organism: Mycobacterium marseillense; assembly: GCF_010731675.1. Classification (NCBI taxonomy): domain Bacteria; kingdom Bacillati; phylum Actinomycetota; class Actinomycetes; order Mycobacteriales; family Mycobacteriaceae; genus Mycobacterium; species Mycobacterium marseillense. Next base: position 4,022,353 of record NZ_AP022584.1, on the reverse strand, counting down.
CCAGCAGGCAGCCGAGCCGACGGGCCTGGGCATGCTGACGGTGTTCGAGGAATTGTTCTGGGGCGACGCGGGTATCGCCTTGTCCATCATGGGAACCGGGCTCGCGGCGGCGGCCCTGGCCGGTAACGGAACCCCCGAACAGCTGGGCCGCTGGCTGCCCGAGATGTTCGGCACCGCCGACGAACCCAAGCTGGGCGCGTTCTGCTCGTCGGAGCCCGACGCGGGTTCCGACGTCGGCGCCATCCGCACCCGCGCGCGCTACGACGAGGCGACCTCGGAGTGGGTCCTCAACGGCACCAAGACGTGGGCGACCAACGGCGGCATCGCCAACGTGCACATCGTGGTGGCCTCGGTCTACCCCGAGCTCGGCACGCGCGGACAGGCGACGTTCGTCATCCCGGCGGGAGTCAAGGGCCTGGCGCAGGGCCAGAAGTTCAAGAAGCACGGAATCCGCGCGTCCCACACCGCCGAGGTGGTGCTCGACAACGTCCGGCTGCCCGAGGACCACATCCTCGGGGGCCGGGAGAAGTTCGAGGCGCGCATCGCCCGCGTCAAATCCGGTGCCTCCGCCCGCGGGCAGGCCGCGATGAAGACCTTCGAGCGGACCCGGCCCACCGTCGGCGCGATGGCCGTCGGCGTCGCCCGGGCGGCCTACGAGTACGCGCTCGACTATGCCTGCCAACGTGAGCAATTCGGCCGCAAGATCGGCGAATTTCAGGCGGTCGCCTTCAAGCTGGCGGACATGAAGTGCCGCATCGACGCCGCCCGCCTGCTGGTGTGGCGCGCGGGATGGATGGCCCGCAACAACCAGTCGTTCGACTCCGCCGAGGGGTCGATGGCCAAGCTGGTGGCCAGCGAGACCGCGGTCTACGTCACCGACGAGGCGATCCAGATCCTGGGCGGCAACGGCTACACCCGCGACTACCCCGTCGAGCGGATGCACCGCGACGCGAAGATCTTCACCATCTTCGAGGGCACCAGCGAGATCCAGCGTCTGGTGGTCTCCCGGGCGCTGACCGGTTTGCCTATCCGGTGACGGTGGAGTGGGCGCGCAGCGCGGCGATGCCCTCGTCGAGGGCCGCCTCGAGATAGGACAGGTCACCGGTCGCGAGCAGGATGCCGACGCCGCCCTGGATGCCGGCCAACAGCGCCGCGGCCGACCTGTCGGCGTCGACGCGCGCGGTGATCTTGCCCTGGTCCTGCATGGAGCGGATCCCCGTGGCGATCGCGTTGTGCCACTTGACCATCAGCTCGGCGGTGATCGACTGGGCGCCCGCGGTGCTCCGGCCGATCTCGGACATCAGCACCGCGATCGGGCAGTTCTGCCCCTGGCGCCGATATCGGTCCACCACCACGTCACGCCAGCGCTGCCACGCTGCCCATGACGTGAGCGCCGACAGGTGCGGCTCCTGGTCATCGATCACCGTCTGCGACTCGAGCGCGGCGACCGCCAGTAACAGCTGTTCCTTGCCGTCCGGGAAGTAGTGGAACAGCTGGCTTTTCGAGGTGTGGGTCCGGCCCATGATGTCTTCGAGGGTGGTGGCCGCCACTCCGCGCTCGCGGATCTCAGTCGCCGCGCCCTCGATGATGCGCTGGCGCGTGGCCCGGCCCTTCGTCGTCAGGTTTTGGACTTGCAAGTCCATTTCAGTCGGTGGAGCATGTGGACTCATGAGTCCAAACGATACGCGGCTGTCCGGCCGCACAGCATTGGTGACCGGCTCGACCACGGGCCTGGGCGCCGCCATCGCACGTGCCCTGGCCGCCGCCGGCGCGTCCGTTGTGGTCAGTGGCCGCACCAAGTCCCGCGGTGATGCCGTCGTCGCCGAGATCCGTGCGCGCGGCGGCGAGGCCGCGTTCGTGGGCGCCGACTTCGCGGATGGTGGCGAAGAGATACGGCGGCTGGCCGCAGCCGCCACCGATGCCGCGGGCGGGCGCCTCGACATCCTGGTCAACAACGCCGCCACCTTGCTGATGCCGACCCCCACGGCCGACATCTCCGAGCGCGAGCTTCGAGAGGCGTTCGCGGTCAACGTCTTTGCCCCATTCCTGCTCACCGGGGTACTCGCGCCGCAGATGGCGCGCCACGGCAGCGGGGTCATCGTCAACATCGGCTCCATCACCGGGCTGCGGGGAGCCGCCGGGTCGGCGGTGTACAACGCCAACAAGGCCGCCATCCATTCGCTCACCACGTCGTGGGCCGACGAGTACGGCCCCGCCGGGGTCCGGGTCAATGCGGTGGCGCCCGGCCCGATCGCCACCGAGCGACAGGAGGAGTTCGCCGCTCACCTGGAGCCCGTGCTGTCCAGGCTTCCGTCACGACGGATGAGCACGCCGGACGAGGTGGCCGCTTCGGTGGTGTTCTTGGCCGGCGACGACGCGGCCAACATCCACGGCGCCATCCTGAGTGTCGACGGAGGCTGGGCGGCCGTGTGACCCGCGGTGCGGCCCGCGGCCCGCGCCGGATGGGCAACGCGACATGATGGCGGCATGGCTACCGAGATCCGGGTGCTCGACAGTGAAGACGACCTCGTCGCCGCCGCGAACGTGTTTCGCACCGCCATGGTCGGGTTTCCGCCCCTGGCGGGTCTGGCGCCCGGCCAGATCACGACGCTGCTCGAGCCGGGCCGGACCGTCGGGGCGTTTGCCGACGGGCAACTCGTCGGCACCGCCGACGCCGTGACGAGCCGGTTGACGCTCCCGGGTCCCGCGATCGTGGGACACGCCGCCGTCACCCACATCGGCGTGCTGCCGTCCTTCACCCGCCAAGGCATCGCGACCAAGTTGATCCGTCATCAGCTGCGCGACTTCGCCGCGCGCGGGGAGGTAGTGGCGACGCTGCGGGCGTCCGAGGCGACGATCTACGGGCGCTACGGCTACGGCGTCGCGAGTTCGTCGCAATCCGTCGAGGTCCACACCGCGCGGGCGGCGCTGCGGCGCGACGTCGGGGCCGGGGGACGGGTGCGCCTGCTCGACGCCGCGCAGGCGTGGGACGCGCTGCCGCGCATCTACACCGAGAATCGACCCGCCCGTCCGGGCACCATCGACCGCCCGCAAGCGTGGTGGCAGAGCGTGCGGCTGCGCACCGAATCCAACCCGGGGGCCGCGTATGTCGCCGTGCACGGCGAGCCGGGATCCGAATCCGGCTTCGTCCGATACCGCCCGATCGACACCGAGCGGTGGTTCGTCAGCGACCAGCGCACCATCGTGGTCGAGGACTTCTTCGCGCCCACCACCGAGGCCTACCTGGGGCTGTTGCGCTTTCTGCTCGGACTCGATCTCGTTGACCGCGTGCTGTTTTGGATGCTGCCGCTCGACGACCCGCTGCCCTGGCTGGTCGCCGACCGGCGCGCCGTGCGGGTCACCGCCGTGCACGACGAAACCTGGCTGCGCATCATCGATGTCGCGGCGGCGCTGTCCGCCCGCGGTTACGGCGGCGACGGCGCGGTCACCATCGCGGTCAACGACCCTGCGCTACCGGCCAATTCGGCGCGGTTCGCCATCGCGAGCGACGGCGTGACGGCCACCGACCGGCAGCCCGACGTCAGCGTCGACGTCGAGGGCCTGGCCGCCGTCCTGCTGGGTGGCGGCACGTGGCGCGATCTCGCCGTGGCCGGGCTGGCCCGTGCCGACAATCCCGAGGCGCTGGCGGTGGCCGATCGCCTGTTCGCCGTGCCCGAGGCGCCCCACGCCGGGTTCTACTTCTGAGGGCGAGGGAAGCGCATGATCGTCGTCATCGGCGCGGGGATATGTGGTCTCGCGGCGGCCTACCAGCTCTCGCGACGCGGTCACGACGTGGTCGTGCTCGAGCGCGGACAGCCATTCGGCGAGCAGTCCGCCGGGCTGGCACGGATATTCCGGGTCGCGCATCGACGCCCGACGCTGTGCCGGTTGGCGCTGGCGGCCCGGGCCGGCTGGCAACGGTGGGAAGCCGAGTTCGGCGCGGGGCGACTGCTGGGCGCCGAGGGCTTCATCGCCGCCGGCGGCCGCGACGACGTCGCGGCGGCCATGACGTCGGCCGGCGCGCAGTTCTCCCGGCTCGACCCGGCCGACATCGCGGCAATGATCCCCTTCGCGGTTGTGCCTTGGGAGACAGGCGTTTTCGATCCGCTCGGCGGCAGCCTGCGCATCCGTCGCGCCCTGCGCGCGCTGGCGCGCCGCGTCACCATCCGTACGGCGGAGGTGGTGTCGGTGGCCGACGACGGCGCGACGACGCTCGCCGACGGCACCGTGCTGCGCGGCGACCGGGTGCTGATCTGTGCGGGCGCCCGCACCCCAGACCTGTTCGGCCCACTCGGGGTTGACTTCGTTCCGCATACACGGTTCACGTATCGGGGCGCCGACGCGGTCGGCGCGGCGTGCCTGTCCGCCCCCGAGGGCTACGGGCTGCCGCTCGGCAGCACGGGCCGGTGGGCATTCGGCCAGGAGGTGGCGGACCCTTCGACCGTGCGCGCGCTGTTCCCGTCGCTCTCGCCGGTGGGCCAGGTGGATTGCGTCAGTGTCCGCGCCCCGTGGCTCGATTCGGGCGGCGACGGCTGGACGGTGGCTCAGCGGGGCCGCGTGCTGGCGTTCGTCGGCAGCAACCTCATGAAATTCGGTCCACTGCTCGGTGAACTGTTGGCGCGCGCGGTGCTGACCGACGAAGTGCCCGCGGAGCTACTGCTGGATTAGCGACACGCGATCGATACGAAACCGGAAGAGCGGTAACGCAACCCACGCTGGCCGGCGGGCCCGTCAGCCGTGTGGCGCCTCGGAGATTTTCGTGTCCGGCTTTCCGAGCGTCTGGCAATAGGTCGTCACCGAGAGCCGCGTCGCGGAAATCTCCACGTTGGTCGGGTCGGTGCCGCTTTTGTCCTTGAGCATCTTGCTGACTTCGTCGTTCTGCTTCTTCTCGTCCTGCGTGGTGAAGTCTTTGCACTTGGTGTCGCCGCCGGTGTTGATGACCTGTGAGGCCGAACACGCGCTGGACAGCAAGACGGAGATCGCGATCGTGGCTGCCGCAAGGTACTTCATCATGTGCCTTCCTGGGTGCGAGTAGTGGTATCAGTACACCAAATCGGCTGGTTTCAAACCCCGCAAACGGGCGGGTGCGCTGCTTCGGCTGCCCGATCGCCCCCGGCGGGAATAACCGACCAGGTGACATCGCGTTCTACGATCGTCGGCCGGTCGCGCTGGGGCCCTCGCGTCGGAAGGGGAGTAGATCAGTGATCTCGTCGAGCGTGCGCAGCGGCCGCGGTCGCCGCGTTGATCCGGGCCGGCAAGCCGCGAACACCCGGGCCCTGTTCGTCAGCGTGTTGGCGCTGCTGCTGGCGACGGGATGGGTCGCCAACCACTTCGTCGCGTTGATGCCGGTGATCAGCGACCGCGAACACCTGAGCACCGCGACACTTGATGGCATCTTCGGCATCTACGCGCTCGGGTTGCTCCCCGGATTGCTGATCGGCGGCCGCACGTCGGACGCGTTGGGGCGCCGGCCGGTGGCGTTGGCGGGCGCGGCCGCCGACGTGGCGGGGACCGTGGTGATGCTGCTGTCGCAGCACACCGACGCATTGCTGGTGGGCCGCCTGGTCGTCGGGCTGGGGGTGGGCCTCGCCGTCAGTTCCGGTACGGCGTGGGCGTCCGACCTGAGGGGGCCGGCCGGCGCAGCGACCGCCGGCGCGGTACTCACCGCCGGCTTCGCCATCGGGCCGTTCGCCGGCGGCGGCTTCGCCTGGGCGGGGCAGTCCGGCGTCCGGGTGTCGTTCGCCGTCGCCGCCGCGATTGTCGTGCTGGCGTCGGTGGCCGTCACCGTCGCGGCCGGGCCCGGCGCCGACGTGGCCGGGCCGGCGCCCGCCCCCGACACGGGTCCGGCGGCACCGGCGGCGCAGGGGGTGACGCGGGCCTTGAGTTGGGCCATACCGCTCGCACCGTGGGTATATGCCTCGGCGACACTGGGATTCGTCACCATCCCCGCCCGGATACACACCGCGCTCGCGGCGCCGATCGCGGCGGGCACGGCCACCCTGATCGTCAATGGCGTCAGCGGAGTCGTTCAGGTGTTGGCCCGCACCCGACGGTGGGGGCCCCAGACCGGCACCGCCGGCGCCGCCCTGGCCGCAGTCGGCTACGCGGTGGCCGCGATCGCCCCACCGACCCTGACGCCGGTGGTCGGGCTGCCGCTGTTGTTGATCCTGGGATGCGCTTCGGGCCTCTGTCTGCGCGAAGGCTTGATCGATCTGGAGGCCGCGGCACCGCAGCACCTGCGGGGCGCTCTGACCGGGGTGTTCTACGTCGTCACCTACATCGGCTTCGCACTGCCGCTACTGTTGGCGACCCTCGAGTCCGCGGTCTCGGTGGCGATCCTGTCCGCCATGGCGGCGCTGGCCTTGGCGACGGCGGTCGGCAGGGCGGTGCGGCTACGACGAGATTGTCACCGCCAGAACTGATTTAGTCGGCAGCCGGCCCTCACACCAGTTCGCGCAGCGTTTCGATGAGCTTGATCCGCTCGGCCGTCGTCGAGGCGATGGGCGCCACGTTCAACGTGGTCACCCCCGCTTCGCGGTAGGCCGCCAGGCGTTCCTTGACGAACTCCCGGGTTCCGATCAGGTTGACGTCGCGCACCAGGTCGTCGGGCACGACCTTGGCGGCGCCGTCCTTGTCGCCGGAAAGGTAGAGCTCCTGGATCCGGTCGGCCTGCGGACCGTACCCGTACTTGGTGGCGAGGGTGTGGTAGAAGTTCTTGCCCTTGGCGCCCATCCCGCCGATGTAGAGGGCCAGGTGTGGTTTGACGAATTCCCTTAGCGGATCGACGTTTTCACCGATGGCCAGGACGGGCCCGGCATAGATGTCCAGCGCGCCCAGCGCGGGGTCCCGCTTGGCGCGGCCCGCGGCCAGTGACTCCCCCCAGACGTCCTGCGCCTTTTCGGGCAGGTAGAAGATCGGCTGCCAGCCCTCGGCGATCTCGGCGGCCATTTCGACGTTCTTTGGCCCCAGCGCGGCCACGAGTATCGGGATACACTCTCGGACAGGGGAATTGATGAGTTTGAGGGGCTTCCCGAGGCCGGTCCCCCGCTCGGCAGGCAGCGGGATCGTGTAGTGCTTGCCCTGGTGCCGCACGGTCTCGCGCCGCCACACCTGGCGGCAGATATCGATGACTTCACGCGTCCGGCCGATCGGGGCGTCGTAGGGCACCCCGTGGAAGCCCTCGATGACCTGCGGGCCGGAGGCGCCAAGGCCAAGGGTGAACCGGCCGTCGGAGACGTAGTCCAGGCCCGCCGCGGTCATCGCGGTCAGGGTGGGCGTCCGGGTGTAGAGCTGCAGGATGCCTGACGCCAGCTCGACCCGTTGCGTGCTGGCCGCCAAATAGCCGAGCGCGCTCACCGCGTCGAACGAATACGCTTCGGGGACAAAAACAATGTCGAGCCCGGCGCGTTCCAGGTCGGCCACTTCGGCGGCCACGTCCTTGAAACCGCCCGCATAATTGACGCTCAATCCAATCCGCATGGTCACTACTTCTACGCGGTGCCGGATTGATTGGCCAATTCGAGCGCCTCGCGCTGGATGCGGTCGAACTGGGCGCCCATCGCCTCTGCCAGTGCGGTCGCGCCCGACAGCGGCCGCACCATCACCATGAAGTCGTCGATGAGTCCGTCCTCGTTGAAATGCAGGAAGTCGCAGCCGGTGATGGTCACCCCCGGGGCCCCGACGATCCCGGTCTCGAATACGAGGGCGTGATCGCGGCCGCCGGGATCATGGATCTCGCGGACGTAGCGGAAGTTCTCGAAGACGCGCAACACGCCCCGCAGGATGGCCGTCGTGATCGGCTTGCCGGCATAGGGCTTGAACGCCACCGGGCTGGTGAACACCACGGTTTCGGCCAGCATCGCCTCGATGGCCTTCTCATCGCGGTCTTCGACCGCTTTGCGGAACGGGTGCATCAGCGACCTCGCATAGTCAACTTGTTGAGTAGTTGGGTCGACGCTAAGGCCCCCGCCGCGCGATGTCCAGGGTGCAATTGGTCACTTTGTTGAATAGTCGCATCGTTGTATGATCGGCCGGTGTCGCTGCGTGACGCGGTGTTGGCGGCCCTCCTCGAGGGCGAGTCGTCGGGATACGACCTGGCCAAGGGTTTCGACGCCTCGGTCGCCAACTTCTGGCCGGCAACTCCGCAGCAGCTGTATCGCGAACTGGATCGACTCGCTGAGCAGCGCCTCATCCGGGCGCGGGTGGTACGTCAAGAACGCCGGCCCAACAAGCGGATGTTCTCGCTGACCGCGGCCGGGCGCGAGGCGATCCGACAATTCACCGCACAGGCGCCGAAGCCCTCGGTGATCCGCGACGAGCTGCTGGTCAAGGTCCAGGCCGCCGATGCCGGGGACATGCCGGCAGTGCGCGAGTCCATCCTCGAACGACTGGACTGGGCGCGCGCCAAAATGGACCGCTACGAACGGTTGCGGGCGCGCATGATGGACGGCCGCAGCGAAGAGGAGTACCTGGTCCACGCCGACCGGGTGGGCCCTTACCTGACGCTGATCCGCGGGATCTCGTTCGAGGAGGAGAACATTCGATGGGCCGAGCACGCCCTGGCCATCCTCGAGCGGCGCCTGTCAGCCACCAGTAAATGAGTTCGCCGACGGCCTCGGGGCGAGGTTCAGCGTTCGCGGACCGCGGTGAAGAACTTGGTGCGCATCAACCGATCGAAGACCACCGGCAGCTCGTGAAACGGCCGGCCATACTCGGTGGCCGCCTGGTGGACCAAGTCCACTCCGGCAACCCGCCAATGCCGCTGGGCCAGAAATTCTTTGGTGTCGGTGCGGGCGTCGTCGTACCACAGCTCGGCCACCGGCGGCTGACCGGTGTCCTGGCTGATCGTGGGGACATTGTCGGCGAATTCGCGGATTTCACCCGGGGCGGGGCCGAGTTCGGCGGCCAGGTGGCTGCCGGTGGCGGACAACTCGTGCAGCTTTTCGAACAGCGCGTCCTGAGCCGCCCCCGGCAAGTACGGCAGCAGGCCCTCGAGCGCCCACGCGGTCGGTTGGCCGGGGTCGAAGCCGGCCGCGATCAGGCCGCCCGCCCAGTCATCCCGCAAATCGGTGGCGACGGTGACGCGCCTCGTTGACGGTACGGCGCCCCGCCGGTCGAGGACCTGTTGCTTGAAGTCAAGCACCCGCGGCTGATCGACTTCGAAAAGCGTATGGCCCGAAGGCCATTCCAACCGGTACGCCCGGGAGTCCAGTCCGGCCGCCAGGATCACGGCCTGGCGCGTCCCCGCTCGGTTGGCGTGAGCAAAAAACTCATCGAAGAACCGCGTCCGCACCCCCACCCACTGGGCGTTGAAAGCCGCGGCACTGGTCATGTCGGCGTTATCCACGGCCGCAATCAGATTCGGCTCACCGGCGGCGGCGACGAAGCCGGCGGCGAAGTCGTCGTTCGCCAACGGAGGTTGCAGCCCGGCGTCGAGGGCCCGCGCAGCACACACCGCCAAGGCGGTGAAGCCGACACTCGTCACGATATCCCAGGTATCGCCGGCGCTTCGGGCCACAACGGACTCCCATCAGTCGTTAACCAGGACCTTGATATTTCGTTCGCACTGCTAACGATACTGTACGCCGCGCGAAGGCCGGACGCATCGCCGCGCCCGCACACAGCGTTAGCCTGAGGAATGACCGATTACCGCTCACCGTCGACCGGGCGGGCCGTGCGCGCCGTTTTGTTCGATACGTTCGGAACGGTCGTCGACTGGCGCTCCGGGATCGCCGCCTCGGTCCGGCGTTTCGCGCAGCGCCACCACCTCGGCCTCGACCCGGACGAGTTCGCGCTGGAGTGGCGGAGTCGATACCTGCCCTCGATGGCCGAAATCCGGTCCAGCCAGCGGGAATTTGTGTCACTGGACGTCCTGCATCGCGAGAATCTCGTCGCATCGCTCGAGAAGTTCGGCGTCAGGGCCGACGCGCTGCCCGGCGACGAGGTGGAGGCGCTCGCCCGGTCGTGGCGCTGGCTGCCGCCGTGGCCGGACAGCGTCGACGGCATCGCGGCCATGAAGCGGCACGTCATCGTCGGGCCGCTGTCCAACGGCAACACCGGTCTACTGGTCGAGATGGCGAAGTACGCGGGCCTGCCATGGGATGTGGTGCTCGGTTCCGACGTCAGCAGGGCCTACAAGCCCGACCCGCGTGCCTACCACGCTCCCGCCGGTCTGCTGGGTCTGGAACCCGGCGAGGTGATGCTGGTGGCGGCGCACACCGCCGACCTCGAGGCGGCCCGCGCCAGCGGTCTGGCGACGGGCTTCGTCGCGCGCCCGAAAGAGTACGGGCCGGGACGGGTATCCGACCCCGCGCCGCCGGGCGCCTGGGACGTCTCGGGCGCGTCGCTGGTCGAAGTGGCGCGGTCGCTGTTCGGTGGGCCAAGCCAACCGTGAGGGTGTGACGCGCTTCGAAGAGGTTGCGCGACGGCTACTTCCAGGCGAAGACAGGTTGTTCCAGACTGTCGACCGGGTCGTGGCGGCCCTCCAGCCCCAGCCACCGTAGCTGCAAAAGCACCGCCCCGGTGGGTGCGTGGATGAGGTCGCCCCCCAACGGGATCTGCACGACCGGTCGCGGGCTCTCCGGGATGGCGATGAATCGCGGCGAATCGTCACGCTGCAATTGGTGCAGGCCCACCCGGTACACCGCGACGACCTCGTCGGGCGACGGGCGCGGATCCAGCCGGCCGCCGCCCCAAATCACCACCGGCGTAATGACGTATCCGGACCGGGTCGGGTAATCGTCGAGCAGTCCCAGGACGGTCGCCTCGGGCAATTCGATTCCGACCTCTTCGTCCAATTCCCGCAGCGCGGCCTCGATCGCGGTTTCGCCCGGGTCGAGGCGGCCACCGGGAAACGCCCACTGTGCGGAGTGTGAAGTGAGTCGAGACGCCCTGCGACACAACAGGAAAGCGGCCCCGCCCGACACGTCGACCATGCGACCGTCAAGGCCGGCCGCCGGCAGCCCCCGATCGGCGTTCCAGTCGTCGACCGGCGCCGGATCCACCCTGTCCTCCCCGACATCGGAGTCGACGAGCACTACCGCGACAGCGGCGTGCCGCTTGGCCGGATCGGCCACGATTCGACGCTCATGACCGGCCAGATTGCACCGGATCCGCTCGTGTAGCACCTGGTCATACGGGATGGTCACCTCTTGAGCCTAGGACGGGCCGCCGCGCTCGCTCGCTTGGTCCCCGTCCGAGACCAGTGGTTAACTGCGAGCATGCGACGACAACCCGTGCTGGCCCGACGCTTCTTCGATCGCTACGAGCCGGTGCATGCGGTGACGTATTTCGCGCCCGAGGCCCGGACGGCGCTCGACGCGCTGGGCTATCGGGGTTTCTGGATGGGCTATTTCGCGGCCCGCTCCGCGCCGCTGGGCATGGTGCCGCGGGAGGTGGTGACCTCGGTCTTCTACAACTTCGCTCCCGAACGGGTGGCCAAGGCGCTGCCGGCGGCGTGGACGATCGCCGGTCCGCAGGCCGCGTTGCAGGCGCGGCAGGAGTCCGCGGTGGCGGCGCTGCGCCGCTACGGCCTAGGTTCGGACGAAAACGTCCGCGTGGCAGCCGAACTCGCCGGGAAGGCGGCGCGCCACGCGCCGCTCGATGCTCGCCCGCTGTTCGCCGCGAACCTTTCCCTGCCTTGGCCCGACGATCCTCTGGCCGCACTGTGGCACGCCACGACGCTGCTGCGCGAACAGCGCGGTGACGCGCACGTGGCGGTGCTGGCCGCAGCGGGCATCTCCGGCCGCGAATCCAACGTCTTACATGCCGCGGCGGGAAACGTGGCACGCGACTACATCGCCCGCACCCGCGATTACGACGAGGCGACATGGCGTCATCACGAAGAGCGCCTCGCCGCGCGGGGGCTGCTCGACGATGACGGGTCGCTGACCACCGCGGGACGCGAGCTGAAAGCGCACATCGAATCGACCACCGACGCGCTTTCCCTGTCGGCGCTCGACGCGCTCAGCGATGACGAGGTCGAGACGCTGTTCCGGGCGCTGTCCCCCATCACCCGCACCGTGGTGGCCGCCGGGGACATCCCCGCGGCGACCCCGATGACGTTGCGCCGCAACGAATTACACGATGACAGCGCGCATTTGGTGGGCCGATGACCGCCGGGCGAGTGCCCGGCGGGGTGGTGCACAAGCTGCCCGCCGACTTGCGCGAATCGTTGATCGCCAACGCCGCGGCGCTGGCCGCCTGGAACGACATCACGCCGTTGGCCCGAAACGAGTTCATCTGTTGGGTCGAGGACGCCAAGCAGGAGGCCACCCGGGCGCGCCGCATCCGCCGCACCAACGAGGAGCTGGAGGAAGGCAAGCGCCGGCCGTGCTGCTGGCCCGGCTGCAAACACCGCGAACGCACAGGCAAGTAGGCGACCGCTAGCGGGCCAGCGGTTTGTAGAAGACCAAGCCGTTGCCCTTGTTGTCATAGACCACGGCGCGCCGCTCGTGGGCGTCGTCGTAGGCGCCCTTCACGATGCCGCCGCCGCTGGCCTCGACAGCCTTGGCCGCGGCGTCGACGTCCGCGGTCTTGATGCCGACGACGACCTGGCCGGGGATGGGGTGGTCCACCGCGGTCGCCAGCGCCAACGTGACCGGGCCCGCGTCGAGGGCGGCGAAGTGCGCCCCATCGCGAAACTTCAACGGCATGCCCAGGGTCTCGCTGTAAAAGCGGATCGATTCGTCCAGGTCGTCGGTGGACAGGATGATCATCTTTGCTTCGTGCTCGCTCATGGCGCCTCCCTATGGCTGGATCAGCTGCCAGCCTAGGCAGGCGGGCATCCGGGAGAAAGCGTAAGGGGGCCGGCTTACGCCGCGCCGACCGGAACCGGTTGGCCCTCAGGGAAATCCATGGGCGGTGCCTCCCCGTGTCCCGCACCGCGGTACGCGACCGCGGTCGCCAGCGCCGAGCCACCCTCGATGGTGCCCACCACAACGACGCGGTCGTTGACGGTGAATTGCGGTGCCGCGACGGCGGGTTGGCTGCCGCGATGGGTGATGACGGTGGTGTCCGGGGTGAAGCGATAGGTCTGGATGTACCCGTCGGCGCTGCGCATGGTCACCGAGTCCACCGTCACGGCGATCACGGTGCCCTCCTGTTTCACCGCCTGCGAAACCGTCGGTGGGCTCACATCGGCGACGACAGTTCGCTTGTCGGCGCGAACCCCGTTGAGCACCAACGCCGTCAGGCATGCCGCGCACAGCAGTGCGGCGCACGCGATCTCACAGACTTTTGCCACGCCGGACAGACGCCGACCTCGATCGGTCGGCGTCGGGGCTTGCTCCAGCGCCTCCGGCATGCGGTGTTTGGCGGCCACGGTTCGTCCTTCCTGCGGCTGCGCCGAAGGACATCGACACCTACCGGATCAGGTTGTTGCCGTGGAATTACCCGCCGTGCTATTCCGGTAAACCGTCAGCCCTTGGTCAGGGTGAACTGTGCGACGTCGGTGTAGCCCTCGCGGAACAGGTCCGCGCAGCCGGTCAGGTACTTCATGTACCGGTCGTAGACCTCTTCGGACTGAATGTCGACGGCCTCGGCGCGGCGCGCCTCGAGCGCGGCAGCCCACGTGTCGAGAGTGCGGGCGTAGTGCAGGCGCAGCGGTTGCACCAGCTTCACCCCGAAGCCGGCGCGCTGGGCATGCTCCACGACGCCCTTGGCCTGGGGAAGGTCCCCGCCCGGGAAGATCTCGTCCATGATGAATTTCATGAAGCGCAGCTTGGTCATGGTGATGGGCAGCCCGCGCTCGGCGAACTCCTCGTCGCTGGGCTTGATGATGGTGTGCAGCATCATCACGCCGTCGGCCGGGAGCGCCTCGTAGGCCGTCTTGAAGAAATCGTCGTAGCGGTCACGCCCGAAGTGCTCGAAGGCGCCGATCGACACGATGCGATCGACCTTGCCGTCGAACTGCTCCCAGCCCTGCAGCAGCACCCGCTTGGACCGCGCGGACGGATGGGCGTCCAGGCGCCGCTGCACGTGCGCCTGCTGATTGCGGCTCAGCGTGAGCCCTACGACGTTGACGTCATAGCGCTCGAGCGCGCGGACGATGGTGGTGCCCCAGCCACACCCGACGTCGAGCAACGTCATGCCCGGCCGCAATCCCAGCTTGCCCAGGGAGAGGTCGACCTTGGCGATCTGCGCCTCTTCCAGCGTCATGTCCTCGCGCTCGAAATACGCGCAGCTGTAGGTCCGCGTCGGATCCAGGAAAAGCGCGAAGAACTCGTCGGACAGGTCGTAGTGCGCTTGTACGTCCTCGAAATGCGGTTCCAAGCTGACGGCATCGCCGGGATTTTCGGACAAGGCACAACCTCTGACTTATTCATATCGGGTGAAACGGCGCGATCGAATCGATCGCCGCACGGACGCCCCAGTGTATCCGGCCGGCGCACCGCGCCCTTCCGGCGAGTTCCCGAGCAGCATCGGGCCGCCCAAATGGCACTGAGCCTGCCAGATCGCTTACGTCAACGCAAATTTGGTAATTCCCTGCGGCGCAGAGCAACTCGGCCACACACAGCAATTACCGCACCGACAAAGTCGTTATATCGACCCCGTAAACGGGTAAGTCGAGGCTGGCGTTCTTTAATGATGTCGAACGCGCGCTAACCCAGCGCTCCGATTGGCGCGCTCCGATTGGCGTCAGAGAGGCGGAGGCTCACCGATGGCCGACATCACCATGTTGATCCTCGCCGACCACGACTGGTTCCGCGACCAGTTCGCCCGGCTGGACTACCTGCAGGCACAGCCGCCCGCCGACCGGACCGGCCTCGAACGCGTGTGGCGACCGCTGGCCGACAAGCTCGACGTGCACGCCTACATCGAGGAGAAGATCTTCTATCCCCAGCTGCTCAAACGGGGTGGCGAGGACGCCGAAGGCGAGACGCTCGACGCCATCGGCGACCACAACGACATTCGCGACGGGGTGCGCGAGGCCGACGCCGCCGAACTGGGCAGCGAGCAGTGGTGGGCGGCGGTCGGGCGCACCCGGGAGGCCAACGACGATCACATGGGCGAAGAGGAGCGCCAGGGGCTGTCGGACTTTCGGCGGAGCGCCCCGATCGGCCTTCGCGAGGCGCTCGGGCGCCAATACAGCGAGTTCATGGCCGAGCACCCCACCACCGAGGGGCTAACGATCACCGACCGGGACCCGCGCCGCTACGTCGAGCAGGCGGAGGCCCCCGAGCCCAAGCCCGCGGACTTCTCGCTGCGCATCGGCAGCCTGAAGGGTCAATGACGTCGCCCGTGACGGGGCGAACGTGACCGGGATAACCGATCCCCGCGGCGACGACGCCGCGCTGCCGCCGTCGTCGCCGCCCGGCACCCCGCCCTAGCTGGCGTTAGTCGGACGCGAGCAAACGCGCGCACGGTCAGACCGGGTCGCCGCGATCAGCGTTGGCCGTCCGACGTCAGGCTCGGGAAGCCCACCCCGCCGGTTGTTCCCGAGAAAGTTGTGGGTAAGTCTTGATTCGATGGGTATTCGTCGCCGCCGGAGGAAATGGGCACGTAAGGAAATCAGGGTCGCCGATCCAGCGATGCGCCGAACCATCATGGGCACCGCCATCGGAAACTTCATGGAGTGGTACGACTTCGGGGTCTACGGCTACATCGCCACCACGATCGCGCAGGTGTTTTACCCCGGTAAGAACGTCAGCGGAGTCCATCTGATCGCGACCTTCGGCACGCTGGCGGCGGCGTTCGTCGTGCGTCCGCTCGGCGGGTTCATCTTCGGTCCCCTGGGCGACCGCATCGGGCGCCACCGGGTCCTGGTGGTCACCATCCTGATGATGACGGTGAGCACGACCGTGACCGGACTGCTGCCCACCTACAGCACCATCGGGATCTGGGCGCCGATCCTGCTCGTGCTCGCGCGCGTATTCCAGGGCCTGTCGACCGGCGGCGAATACGTCGGCGCCATGACCTATCTCGTCGAGCAGGCGCCCGACCACAAACGCGGCATGATGGTCGGGTTCTTGCCGATGGGCAATCTGGTGGGGTTCGTCCTGGCCGGCATGCTGGTGACCGGTCTGCAGACCTGGCTGCCCGAGGACGCAATGCTGACCTACGGTTGGCGGATTCCGCTGCTGTTGGGCCTGCCGTTCGGCCTGGTCGCGCTGTTCCTGCGGCTACGGCTCGAGGAGTCATCGGCTTACCAGAGCGCCCACCAGGACGGCGACGCGGGCGATCAGGGCGGACAGCCGATCCGCCGCACCATCGTCGAGCAGTGGCGGCCGATGCTGATCTGCGCGGCGCTGGTGCTGACCTCCCAGGTCGCCGACTTCATGCTCACCGGCTATCTGCCGACGTATCTGCGGCTCTTCGTGCGCGTGGGCCGCACCGCCGGACTGGTCATGATCGTGTCCACGTTGGCGATCCTGATGGGCACCGTCGTGCTCGTCGCCGCCCTGTCCGATCGAATCGGCGTCAAACCCATCATGTGGACGGGCTGCGGCCTGCTGATCATCGCCTCCATCCCGGCGTTCCTGCTCATCCGCTTCGGCGGCATCTATCCGGTCATCTTCATCGGCGTGCTGCTGATCGGCCTGATGGAACTGTGCTTCGACAGCACCGGGCCGGCCATGCTGCCGGCGCTGTTCCCCACCAACGTGCGCTACGGCGCGCTCGCCATCTCCTACAACATCTCGATTTCGCTCGTCGGCGGCATCACCCCGCTGATCGCCCAGGCGCTGGTCTCGGGCACCGGCAACGTGATGGTGCCGGCCTACATGCTGATCTTCGGGGGCGTGGTCGGAGCGATCACGCTGCTGTTCACCCCCGAAGTCGCCGGCAAGCCGCTGCCGGGCTCCGGGCCCGCGGTCGAAACCGAGCGGGAGGCTCGCGCGCTCGCCGACGACGTCCGCTAGCGACGTCCCCAGGCCAGTCGACTCTTTTGAGTGTGGCCGACGCCCGCTGTGGCTATTAGGAGATAGGCCGCCCATCCGGTGGGCGGCGCGACGGCAACAGTTGGGGGCGACACGCATGGAACCGATATCACCGACGGATGCGCTGTTCCTCATCGGCGAATCACGCGAACATCCGATGCACGTGGGCTCGTTACAGCTCTTCGAGCCCCCCAAGGATGCGGGTCCCCACTTCGTCCGCGAGTGCTACCAGGCGATGCTCGAGTGCACCGACGTGCAACCGGCCTTCAGCAAGCGTCCGGCCTTCTTCGGCGGCGTCACCAACGTCGCGTGGTCCTTCGACAAGGACGTCGAGCTCGACTACCACCTTCGCCGTTCCGCGCTGCCGGAACCGGGACGGGTCCGCGACCTGTTGGAGCTGGTTTCCCGGCTGCACGGCAGCCTGCTCGACCGGCACCGCCCGATGTGGGAGGCGCACCTGGTCGAGGGCCTGCAGGACGGGCGGTACGCCGTCTACACGAAGTACCACCACTCGCTCATGGACGGCGTCTCGGCGCTCCGCCTGATGCAGCGGGCCTTCACCTCCGATCCGGACGACGACGAGGTGCGGGTCCCCTGGAGCCTGCCGCGGCGCAAGCGCGCCGGACGCAAACGCCCGTCCCTGGTCGAGCGGGCGGGCCGCACCGCGGGGTCGGCGCTGGCGTTGGCGCCGTCCACGCTGAAGCTCGCGCGGGCCGCGCTACTCGAACAACAACTCACCCTGCCGTTCCAAGCGCCGCGGTCGATGTTCAACGTCCGGATCGGCGGCGCGCGACGGGTGGCCGCGCAGTCCTGGGCGTTGGAGCGCATCAACGCGGTCAAGGCGGCCGCCGGCGTCACGGTCAACGACGTCATTCTCGCCATGTCCGCCGGGGCCCTGCGCGCCTATCTGCTGGATCAGCACGCCCTGCCAGACGCCCCGCTGACCGCCATGGTTCCGGTCAATCTGCGCAAGGACGACGACGACCGCGGCGGCAACATGGTCGGCACCTTCCTGTGCAACCTGGCCACGGACCTCGACGACCCGGCGAGACGGCTCGAGATCATCAGCGCATCCATCCGCGACACCAAAGAGGTGTTTTGGCAGCTGCCCCCGGTTCAGCAGCTGGCCCTGTCGGCCTTCAACATCGGGGGGCTGTTCTTCGGGCTGATCCCGGGCTACCTCTCCGCCGCCTCGCCGCCGTTCAACATCGTCATCTCGAACGTGTCGACGGGCGGTTCCGAGCAGCTGTACTGGCGCGGGGCCCGCTTGGACGGAAACTATCCGCTGTCGATCCCCCTCGACGGCCAGGCGGTCAACATCACCGTGACCAACAACGCCGACAACCTCGACTTCGGCCTGGTCGGCTGCCGGCGCAGCGTCCCGCACCTGCAGCGGATGCTGGGTCATCTGGAGGAGTCGTTGAAAGAGTTGGAGATCGCCGCCGGCGTCTGAGACGCGGTGTGACACGGTGCTTTTCGGACGGCGGTCAGGGCAGCTTGATCACCGACACGTACATCTCGACGATCGGTCGGAACAGGTCCACGTCGTCGAGTTGGCTGCCCAACACGACCGAGTCGCTGGTGGCGACGAGCACCTGGGCGAAGGTCGACGCGGGAATCAGCAACGTCCCGCCGAGCCGGTCGATGCCCGCCACGATGAACTTTGCCAGCGCCTCGACGGCCTCGGATCTCTTGGCGGCCACGCGTTCCCGCGCCTCGGGGTTGCGCAGCAGGTACAGCATGAACTCGTGACCTAGCGCGGCGTGCTCGGCCCCGCGATCCCGGCTGAGCTGGCTCCAGCGTTTGGCGATCTCGTCGAGTTCGCGTGCGCCGACCTGCGTCGCCGGCGCCATCACTTCGGTGAAGTTGACGAAGTACCGGCGCCAATAGCGATCACTGACCGCCAGGAACAGGTCTTCCTTCGTTGAAAAGTGTTTGTAGATGGCGCCTTTCGTGTAGCCGGCGGCGTGGGCAATGTCGTCGAGCGTCGCGGCGACGAACCCCTTCTCGCCGAAAACCTCCTCGGCGGCATCGATCAGGAGCGAGCGGGTGTGCTCGAGGCGGCGCTCTCGCGTCCAACGCTCAACCATGCGCCAGATTCTGCCAGAGCTTGCGAGAAGCTATTCCGTTTCTCAGATACTGGTGAGTATATTGCTCGGAGCGGAATGCCGACCGGGAGGACACCAGCGTCATGAGCGATCTCGCTAACCGGAACCAAGCCTCGTCTGTCACCGAGACACTGCCCGGCCAGGGCGAACTGGGCGCGCAGGCCCCGTCGCCGGTCAGGCCGATCAAGATCTGGGCCGCCGCCGGCGGCGCGCTGCTGGCCCTCCAGCTCTACGTGTGGGTCCGGTGGATCACCGGCCCCTATTTCGAGCGGGTGCCCGCGGGACCGAGCGAACCACCGATGTACATGAAGGTGCCGCTCATCGCGAACGCGGTCGTGCTGTGGGTCGCGCTGCCGGTCGTCGTGTGGTGGTTCTTCATCAGGCCGTGGCGGCGCGAGCGCCGAATCACGTTGGACGGCATGCTCGTGGCGTCGATGGGCCTGATGTTCTTCCAGGATCCGTTGCTGAACTACTTCAACACGTGGTGCACCTACAACACCTGGCTGTTCAACCGGGGCTCCTGGTCGTCGAACATTCCGGGTTGGGTCTCCCCGGAGGAACCGGGCCGTCAGGTGGCCGAGCCCCTCTTGACCAACACACCGGGCTACGCATACGGCGTCCTGCTGATCACGGTCGTCGGGTGCTGGATCATGCGCAAAGTCAAGACGCGCTGGCCGAACATCAGCAATCTTCGCCTGGTCCTCATCACGTACGCCCTGGCGTTTGTCTTCGACTTCGTCATGGAGGGTCTGGTCCTGCTACCGATCGGCTTCTACACGTACCCCGGTGCCATCAGGTCCGTGTCGATCAATGCCGACACCTACTACCAATGGCCGCTCTACGAAGGCCTGATGTGGGGTGGTGTGCAGGCGGCGCTGTGCTGTCTGCGTTTCTTCACCGACGATCGTGGGCGCACCGTCGTCGAGCGCGGATTGGACCACGTGCGAGGCGGATTCGCGCGACAGCAGTTCACCCGGTTCCTGGCGATCTTCGCCGGGGTCAGCGCCTGCTTCTTCGTCTTCTACAACTTGCCCGCGCAATGGATCGGAATGCACTCTGACCCGTGGCCCCAGGACCACCAGAAGCGTTCGTACTTCAACGGCGGCATCTGTGGTGACGGGACGGACACGCCATGCCCGAATCCCGCTCTGCCGATACCCACCAAGCGCTCCGGGTACATCGACGTGCACGGTCATCTGGTCCTGCCGCCCGGCGGCCACCTGCCGGATGTCGTCCCCTTCCAACGGGGACGCTAGGTGCTGACGAATTCCCAGCCCGCCGTTCGCCCGGCGTCGGAGGCGCCGTTCTACCGGCCGGCCGGCGACGAGGTGGCCGTCTTTCGCGCGGCGGCCGGCCGCGGCTTGCCGGTGTTGCTGAAAGGGCCGACGGGATGCGGCAAGACGCGGTTCGTGGAGGCGATGGCGCACGCGCTCGGCCGCGATCTGATCACCGTCGCGGCGCACGAAGACATGACGTCGGCGGACCTGGTCGGGCGTTTCCTTCTCAAAGGGGGCGAAACCGTCTGGGTGGACGGCCCGTTGACCCGGGCCGTCCGCGAGGGCGCGATCTGCTACCTGGACGAAATAGTCGAGGCGCGCCAGGACACCACGGTGGTCATCCATCCGCTCGCCGATCATCGCCGCGAGCTTCTGGTCGACCGTCTGGGCACGACAGTGCCTGCGGCGCCGGGTTTTCAGCTCGTCATTTCCTACAACCCCGGCTACCAAAGCGTGCTGAAGAACATCAAGGAGTCGACCCGGCAGCGGTTCGTGGCCATCGAACTCGATTTCCCCTCGGTCGAGGCCGAGACGGAAATCGTTGCCCACGAGGCGGGAGTCGACGCCGCGACGGCGCGCGCTCTGGTCACGGTCGGCAGCGCGATCCGAAAGCTCGATGGTTCGCCGGTGCGCGAGGTGTCGTCCACCCGGATGTTGATCCTGGCCGGCAGCCTGGTCGCCGAGGGGCTCAACCTGCGCAGCGCCGTCCAGGCGGCGGTGGTCCGGATCCTGTCCGATGATCGCGAGGTCGTCGCTGCGCTCGGCGAGCTCGTCGATTCCCTGCTGCCCGCGATGTGATGGTTGCGGAACCCGTTGGTCCGCAACGGTATCGGCTCCTTGCCACCTACCTGGCCGGTCGGGCCGTCGACGTCGCCGAAGCCGCTGCCGGCCAGGACGCCTACACGGACGGCGACGCCATCTTCGTCCCGGCGGGCGGCTCCGCCGAGCGGCAGCGCCGGCAGGTACTGGTCCAGGGCGCGCTGCTCGGCGCGGGCAGCCTGGATCGGCGGCTGGTGAAGCGACTGCGCGCGCGCCCGAAGGTCGCGCGCCGCTACCTGGCGCTGGAAGGCCACCGGGTGCTCGCGGACCTCGCCCCCACCGTTGCGCTAGCGGCGGCGCTTCGCCCCGACGGTGCGCCCCGCACCGCGTCCGCGGATGACTCGCTCGAAATGGCCAGGGGCACAATCCCAATCGCGGACCCCCCGATGTGGTTCGGTGTCATCCGGCCGGCGCAACTGTTGGCGTCGTCGGTCAGAGGTGCCGCGCCGGCCACGGATGCGGATCTGCGGGCGGCGATCGAGCTCGTCGCCGCGCGGGAGCCCGACGACGAGGACGACGCCGCTTCGGAGGACAGCAAGATCCTCAAGCTGTTCGAGAACCCGCTGTTCAGTTCACGGGCCCTGGCGGATTTTCTGCGAAAACTGTTGGGCGAGGGCTCATCGCGTGGCGACGACTCGTCGGGCGGGGAGTTTCAGGCCCGCTCGATCCGGCCGGCACGGACGCTCGGCGCGTCGGCCCGCCCGCTTCCGACGCGCATCAATTTCGTCGGCGAACGGCCCGGCGCGGCGTGGGGAGTCGGCGGTGCACTCCATCCGGAGTGGGACGTCTTCAACAACCGCTATCGGGCGGATTGGTGCCGCGTGATCGATTTTCCGCTCACCGGGCCCACGCAGATCTCGGCCGCGCACGTGTCGCACGACGACGAGCTACGACGGCGGTTGGCACGCGTCGGCCTCGGCCCCAGGCTCTTACGCGCGCGCACCGACGGTGACGAAATCGACATCGAGGCACTCGTCGACCTCCTCATCGACCTGCGCTCCGGCTGTTCGGCCACGGAGGCCGTCTACACCCAGCGCCGCAACGTCGTTCGAAACCTCGGCGTCCTCATTCTGCTCGACGCTTCCGGATCGGCCACCGACGCCGACCAACAGGGAAACACGGTCCACGACCACCAGCGGCGCGCGGCGGCCACCGTGGCGATGACCCTGGAGGAACTCGGCGACCGCGTGGCCATCTACGCGTTTCGATCCCACGGACGGCATGCCGTGCACTTGCCGGCGATCAAGACGTTCGGGCAGCGCTTCGGCGCCCCGCAACGAGCGCGGCTCAATCGGCTTGAGCCGTCGGGCTATACGCGCCTCGGTGCGGCGATCCGCGGTGCGGGAGAGATTCTCAACGCCGAAGCCGGCACGCCCAACCGGCTGCTCCTCGTCCTGTCCGACGGGTGCCCCTATGACGACGGTTACGAGGGTCATTACGCGGAGGCCGACGCGAACAAGGCGCTCGAGGAACTCCGCGGCGATGGCGTGGCATGCCTGTGCCTGTCCATCGGGAGTACCACCGCCGCCGACGAACTCGAGCGTGTCTTCGGCTCCGCGCGCTACGTCAGCGCCGCGACGCTGGCCGAGGTGAGCCCGCGGATGGACGAGCTGTTCCTGACGGCGCTACGCGAGCGCGCCGCGCCGGGACCGGCCTGAGGGGTGGGGTGCGTACCACAGCGCCTACTGTAAGGTCCACGGTAAGACCGCGCATGCCCGCTTCGGGGAAGGGTGAGCCATGCCAAGCACTGTTGATACGCCACGCCAGCTACGGCCCGATGTCGATCTGACCGACGGCGCCTTCTACGCGGGCGACTCGCGGCCGGTCTATCGGTGGATGCGCGAGAACGAGCCGGTCTTTCGGGACCGCAACGGGTTGGCCGCCGCCGCGACGTATCAGGCGGTGATCGACGCCGAGCGGGCGCCCGAGCTGTTCTCCAACGCGGGTGGCATCCGGCCGGACCAGGACGCGCCGCCCATGATGATCGCGATGGATGACCCCGCTCACCTGTTGCGGCGCAAACTCGTCAACGCGGGCTTCACCCGGAAACGCGTCAAGGACCGGGAGCCCTCGATCGGCGCCCTGTGCGATGCCTTGATCGACAACGTCTGCGAGCGTGGCGAGTGCGACTTCGTCTGGGACCTTGCCGCGCCCCTGCCCATGGCGGTCATCGGCGACATGCTCGGGGTGCTCCCCGAAGAGCGGCAGATGTTTTTGCGCTGGTCCGACGACATGGTCACGCTGCTGAGCAGCACGACCGCGCAAGAGGACTTCCAGGTCTCCATCGACGCCTTCGCCGCCTACACCGAATACATGACGAGCATGATCGCGGCGCGCAAGGCCGAGCCGACCGATGACTTGGTCAGCGTGCTGGTGCACGCGGAGGTCGACGGCGAGAAGCTGGCCGACCACGAGATCGTGACCGAGGTGTTGTTGTTGCTCATCGGCGGCGACGAGACCACCCGGCACACGCTGTCCGGCGGCACCGCGCAGATCCTGCGCCACCCGCACCAGCACCGGCAACTGGTCGACGACGTGGCGCTGCTTCCCAATGCGATCGAAGAGATGCTGAGGTGGACCGCGCCGGTCAAGAACATGGCCCGCACCCTGACCGCCGATCTCGAGTTCCACGGCACCCAGCTCGCGCGGGGCGAGAAGATGATCTTGCTCTTCGAATCGGCGAACTTCGACGAAGCCGTGTTCGGGGACCCCGAGAGCTTCCGGATCGACCGCTACCCCAACAACCACCTGGCATTCGGCTTCGGAACCCATTTCTGCCTGGGCAATCAGCTGGCGCGTCTAGAGCTCTCGATGATGCTCGAGCGTCTGTTGAAACGCCTGCCCGACATGGAGCTGGCCTCCGGCGACCCGCTGCCGCTGCGGCCCGCCAACTTCGTCAGCGGCCTGGAGCGCATGCCGGTCAGATTCACGCCCTCGGCGCCCTCGGGCGCCTGAGATATGCCGCGTGAAAGTTATTGCTGGCCGGTGCTATCCGCGTCGGTGGTGTAGTCCAAGTAGACGCTGGTGCCGTTGGGGCGGGCGTGGATGGTGCAGTGATCGGCGAGGCCGTGCATCAGCGTGATGCCGCGCGAGGCACGAGGATCGTTGGTCTGCCGCGCCGAGGGCTTGCGCCAACTGCCGCGATCGCTGACGCACACCCGGATTGACTCGGCGCGGGGATCGTAGCTGGCCTGCAGTTTCATTCCCCCGGCCTCGCGGCAGGAGCGGTAGGCGTGCTCCACACAGTTGGCCAGCGCTTCGTTCACCCCCAGAACGACGTCCTCATGGATGTTCTCCGATGCGCGCACCTCGTGCCGCAGCCACTGGTGCAGGGCACGGCGCCACTCCGCCGCCGTATCGGGGCGGGCTGTGCCGGCGAGCGTCAAGCGCACCGGCGCGGCTGTCTCCGGCAGTAGTGGGCTCATGAGACCCGCATACCCAGATGCGGTTGGGCCGATAACCTTCTCGCCGTATCGCTTCGGCCACAAACGGGTTTCCATCCAGGATCGCCTGGTCTCAGCGATGCGACGCAGTCAGGCCCGACGACAGCGCGGTCTCAGTACGGGCGTCACGAGTTCGCCGGTGTCCAGGTAGCTCTCGAGATTGCGGATCGCCAGCAGCGCCATCGCCCGCCGCGTCCGGGCCGTGGCGCTGCCGATGTGCGGAAGCAGGACCACGTTGTCCAGGTCACACAATTCGGCCGGCACCTGCGGTTCGTCGGCGAAGACGTCCAGGCCGGCGCCCGCCAGCTCGCCGGCGACCAGCAGTTCCACCAGCGCGTCCTGATCGACGACGCTGCCCCGGGCGATGTTGATCAGATACCCCTCGGGCCCCAGTGCCTGCAGCACGGCGCGGTCGACCAGCTTGTGGGTCTTCTGGTCACCCGTGGTGGCGACGACCAGCACATCGACGGACTCGGCGAGCTCCCCCGGTGACGGGGCGTAGCGATACGGCGACCCGTCGATGCGGCGCCGGTTGTGATATGCGACGGCGCAATCGAATCCGAGCAGCCTGGTGGCGATCGCCGAACCGATGCGGCCCAGGCCCAGAATGCCCACCCGCAGGCCGCTGAGGTCCCTGGCGTACGGAAACCGACCCTCGCGGGCCCACCGCCCCGCCCGCACGTAGCGATCGGCGGCGCCGAAACGGCGCAGCGTCATCAGGATCAGGCCCAGCGCCGTATCGGCGACCGTTTCCGACAGCACGTCAGGGGTGTTGCTCACGCCGATGCCGCGGCGCTTCGCCGCCTCCAGGTCGATCAGGTCCACCCCGGCCCCGTTGTTGACGATGGCCTCCAGGTTGGGCAGCGCCGCGATGGTGTCGGCGTCGACGCCCGGCGGACCCCATGTCAGCAGTACGCGCACGTCGAGGGCGTGCTCGGCCAAAAACGGGGCCCGGCCCGGGCCGTCGGGAAGCTTCGCAATGTCATAGCGGGCGGCGAGCTCCTGTTCGAGCGCCGGCTCCAGTTCGCCGACCCGCAGCACCCCGCTCAGATCCTTGGCCGTCACGCCCCCATCATGCGTGACGCCACCACCGCATCGGTCGACCGGCGACGCGGGAAGCAAACGCGACGCCGCGCGGTTGCACCGCGAATGCGCATCGGAGTCGTCTTCCCCCAGACCGAGCTCGGATCAGACCCCGCCGTCCTGCGCGCCTACGCCCAGCGCGTCGAGGAGCTCGGGTTCGCCCACATCCTCGCCTATGACCACGTCGTCGGCGCCGACACGGCGGTGCACCAGGGCTTTGAGGGCCCCTACGACATCGACTCGACGTTTCACGAGCCATTCGTCATGTTGGGCTACCTGGCCGCGGTCACCACCCTGGAACTCGTCACCGGCGTCATCATCTTGCCGCAGCGGCAGACGGTCCTGGTGGCCAAACAGGCCGCCGAGGTCGACCTGCTCTCCGGCGGGCGCTTGCGGCTCGGTGTCGGATTGGGCTGGAACGCCGTGGAGTACGAAGCGCTCGGGGAGACGTTCACCAACCGCGGAAAACGCTCCGAGGAGCAGGTCGAGCTCATGCGCAGGCTGTGGACCGAACGATCGGTCACCTTCAACGGCACGTACCACACCGTGACCGGCGCGGGCCTGGCCCCGCTGCCCGCCCAGCGCCCCATCCCGGTGTGGTTCGGGGCGGCCTCCGATCGCGCCTACGAACGCGCCGGTCGCCTCGGCGACGGGTGGTTTCCGATGACAGCGCCCGGCGCCGGCCTGGACCACGCGCTCGCGCAGGTGAACCGCGCGGCCGAGGCGGCGGGCCGGGACCCGCGAAGCATCGGCATGGAGGGTCGGATCAGCTGGACCGGCGACCCCGACAAGCTCGCCGCCGCCATCGCCGCATGGAAAGCCGCCGGGGCCAGCCATCTATCCGTGAACACCATGAAGGCAGGCTTGGCGCGTGTCGACGACCACCTCGCCGTATTGGAGCGAGTGGCCGCCGACCTGACGTAGCGGCCCCGTCAGGCGCGTCCGTCCGCGGAGAGCTGAGCGACCAGGCTCAGGTGCGCATTGCGGCGGTGGGGTTTCGACGGCTTGGCCTCGTGCCCAACGGATTCCGGCTCGAGCGTTTCGCGGAGATGAACCTCCCCGCCCGTGGCGGTATGCCGTCGTTGCCAGTCGCTGATCGCCTGATGGGCCGCATGGTCGAGGTAGTTCGTGAGCAGATGCAGGGTCACCGACGTGCGTTCCGGGATGGACGCCAGGACACCGGTCAGCCTCGGCAACGACAGGAACGTGCACGCCCCCTCGACGATGACGTGCCATCCATCGTCCACGGGCTTGGCCTCGATCCTCGCGCGCACCACCCGCCATCCGGTCACGACAACGGCCAACGCGAGTCCGATCATGACGCCGTGCAGCAGATTGAGGAAGACGACGCTGACAATGGTCACCAGGTAGACGGCGAGATCGCCGTTGCGCAAAGCGGTTTCGATGTGCGCCGGTTTCAACAGCTCGATCCCGATGACGATGAGCAAGCCGGCAAGCGCAGCGGTCGGGATCTTTTCGACCAGCCCGGCGAAGGGCACGGCGAAAAGCAGGATCCAGAACCCGTGCATGATCGTCGAGGCACGGGTTCTCGCGCCGGCGTTCACGTTGGCCGCGCTCCGCACGATGACACCGGCGATGGGCAGCCCACCGATCGCGCCCGAGGCGATGTTCGCGGCGCCCTGCCCGATCAGTTCGCGGTTGAAGTCGGTTCGCGGTCCGTTGTGCATGCGATCGATCGATACCGCGGTCAGCAGGCTCTGGACGCTGGTGATCAGGGTGACCGTGATGATGGCGATCACGACGGCGCCCCAATTCCCGTGCGGCAGCGAAGGTAATTGCAGCGCGTCGAGCACGGAGCCGTTCAGGACGATCCGGGATACGTGGAATGGAAACGCCACCGAAATGGCCGTGACCACCACAATGGCGACCAGCGGGCCGGGAATGCTGGCCACCCGCGCCGGAGCCCAGCGCCAGGCCACGAGAATGGCGATCACCAACAGTCCCAACACCAGACCTGGCCGGTGCGCGCCGAGGATCTGTGCGGGCAACCCCGTGACGTTGCTCCATGCCGAGCTCTCCGAGGCCCCACCCAGCAATACGTGTACTTGCTGCAGGGCAATGGTGATCCCGATACCGGCCAGCATGGCGTGCACCACGACGGGCGAGATCGCCAGGGCGGCGCGCGCAATGCGACTGAATCCCAACACAACTTGCAGGATCCCGGCGATGACTGTGATGAAACATGTGACGCCCCAGCCGAACTGGTGGACGACGTCGGCGACGATGACGGTGAGTCCGGCGGCGGGCCCGCTGACCTGCAGCGGCGAGCCGCCGATCCATCCCCCGACGATCCCCCCGACGATCGCCGCTATCAATCCGGCGAGAACCGGTGCATCTGAAGCGATTGCGATCCCGAGCGACAACGGGAGCGCTACCAAGAAAACCACCAATGACGCGGGCAGGTCGTATTGGGCCGCGTCGCGGAGACGTTCTATGCGGGACGATGCGCCCTGCTCCACACCTTCTCGAACTGGCGATTCAGCGTGTTGCAAGAGCTTTCTCCTGAATTCGTCAATGGCGGTGGGCTTTTGGATATCCACCCGACAACGGCAACGCGAGAATGCGTAAATTCGCGCGGCCCAGGCGATTACAAATGCGATGAACATCGTTGTTCAGCTGGGGCGTGCCTGGCCTCTGCGTACGAAAGTAGGTGGGCAGGCTAGAGCGGTCAACCGGACGGGCGGGGCGCATATCGAATGCAAATGTTTCCGCGGTCCCGCAACGGTGGCGCAGGGCCGTTATTCCAGAACGAAAACCGGGATCTGTCGTGCCGTCTTGGTTTGGTATTCCGCGTAGGGAGGAAAGGCTTCGACGGACCGCTGCCACCACTCGTCGCGCTCGGATCCCTCGAGTTCGCGAGCGGTGAGCGTGGCGACCTTGTCGCCGTCTTGCAGCGTCACCGTCGGGTTCGCCTTGACATTGGCGTACCAGGCGGGGTGCTCGGGGGCGCCGCCGTGGGACGCGACGATGGCGTAGCGGCCGTCCTTCTCGACTCGCATCAGCGGTACGTAGCGCTGTTTGCCGGACTTCGCCCCGGTGATGGTCACCAACACGATGGGCCGGTCGAAGACCTCGACTCCGTCGGTGGTGCCGCGACTCAAGATTTGTTCGGTCTGGTCGCGGACCCAGCCCCTGGGACTCAACTCGATGTGGTCGCCCATAACGACAGTGAACACCACTGGCGGCCGCAGCGGGGACGGGTACAGTTGACTCGTAACTTAAATAAGCTAACTAACCGCGCGCATTGTCGCCGAGAGGAGAGTGGCGTGGCCCGCACCGAGAACGACACATGGGATCTGGCGTCCAGCGTCGGAGCCACCGCGACAGCGGTCGCCGCGCAGCGCGCGATCGCCTCCCAAGGCCCGGACGCCCTGCTGAACGACCCCTGGGCCGACCCGCTCGTCCGCGCAGTCGGCACCGAGACCTTCATCAAGCTCCTCGGCAACCAGCTCGACCGCATTGACGATCCGCTCCTGAACCGCCAGGCCGTGAAGGAGCAGATCACGGTGCGCACCCGGTTCTTCGACGATTTCTTTCTGCAAGTGACCGGCTCGGGCATCCGGCAGGCGGTCATCCTGGCGTCCGGATTGGACACCAGGGCTTACCGGCTCGCCTGGCCGGCGGGCACGATCGTCTACGAAATCGACCAGCCCGAAGTCATCGAGTTCAAGACGCGGACGCTGGCCGGCCTGGGCGCCACACCCGGCGCGCAGCGGCGCACGGTTCCGATCGACCTGCGCGACGATTGGCCGGCGGCACTCGTCGATGCCGGATTCGACGCCGCGCAGCCGACCGCCTGGAGCGCCGAGGGGCTGCTCGTCTACTTGCCGCCGGAGGCCCAGGACCGCCTGTTCGACAACATCGCCGCCGCGTCGGCGCGCGGCAGCCGGATCGCGACGGAGCACCTGGACCTGAGCAAGATTCCGTCGGATTGGGCGCAGAAGCTGACTGAGCGGTCTCGGCGCATCGGCTCCAGCATCAATCTGGCGGAGCTTTTCTACACGGGCGAGCGCAACACCGCGGCCGAGTACCTCACCGCACGCGGCTGGCAGGTCGACATCCGGACCACCGAGCAGGCCTTCGCCGCCCAGGGGTTCGGGTTGCCCAACGACGAGCTGGCCTCGTTCGGCGACGCCTCGGGCTACCTGACCGCGACATTGCGGTAGCGGTTATTGCCAGGCGGCGAGCCCATCGAAGTCAATATCAATTTCCTTGACATATATCAGGACCGTTGATATCAATGAGGGCATGACTCAGCCAACGCAAGAGATGTTCGAAGCCGCTTACCGGGGCGAGGCTCCCGAGATGGGCGAGGGCAACCGGCCGCCGTGGAGCATCGGTGAGCCGCAGCCGGAGATCGCGGCCCTCGTCGAGGCCGGCAAGTTCCACGGTGACGTGCTCGACGCCGGCTGCGGCGAGGCGGCGGTGTCGCTGTACCTGGCCGAACGCGGTTTCAGCACCGTGGGTCTGGACCAGTCGCCCACCGCCATCGAGCTGGCGCGCGAGAAGGCCGCCCGCCGTGGCCTGACCAACGCCACCTTCGACGTCGCGGACATCAGTGCCTTCACCGGCTACGACGGCCGCTTCGGGACCATCGTCGACAGCACGCTGTTCCACTCGATGCCCGTTGAGCTGCGCGACGGCTATCAGCAATCGATCGTGCGGGCAGCCGCGCCCGGGGCGTCGTACTACGTGCTGGTCTTTGACCGCGCCGCGATGCCGGCCGAGGGCCCGGTCAACGCGGTGACCGAAGACGAGCTGCGCGAGGTGGTTTCGAAGTACTGGGTGGTCGACGAGATCCGCCCGGCGCGTATCCATGCCAACGTGCCCGAGGGCTTCCTCGAAGGTTTCCAGGCCTTCGCCGGTGACGTTCGCGATGAGGGCAACGGCCGCAAGTCCGTTGGGGCCTGGTTACTGTCAGCCCATCTCGGTTAGCGGCGCGACCTACTGGCCGTCCCAGCTCTCCGGCAACATCGGCAGGCGGGCGCCGTCGCCGGACTCGTTGCCGCCCAACGTGACCAGGCCCGCCGCCCGCACGTCGGGCTTGGGCAGCGTCCCGGTGAAACCCTCGACCGAGCCACGGGAGTCCGACGCCAGGGCTCGGTCCGGTAGGGACGGGCTGACCGCATCGGCATCGTCGGCGGCCTCGATGAATTCGTACCGGTAGCCAGGGTCGATGACCGAACGCGGGCGGCGTCGTGACCGTGCCTGTTCCCGTTCCTGTGTCGTCGAACGCGCGGCCGCTGCGGCGCCCTGCGCGGCCCCCAGTTCGGTTCTGGTGCGGGTCTGCAGGTTCGAACCCATCCCGAGACCGAGGCCGCCCACCATGTAGCCGAAGCCCTCGGCGCCGGTCACCGGAGCGGGGGGCGGGGGAGGCGCCGCGGGGGGCGCAACGGTGGAGACTGCGGTCGTGGGGGCCGACACCACCGATGTGGCCGGTGCCACCGGGCTGGTCGGTGCGACGGGGGCCATCGCCGGCGCAACCGACACCAGCGGTGGCTGCACCCCCACCACGGCGGGCTGCGGGGCGGCGACGGGGGCCGGGGCCGGCGCAGAGGCGGCCAGCCCGGCCAACCCCGCCAGGCCCGCCAGACCGGCGACGCCCCCCAGGGCGGCGATGGACAGACTCAAGCCGACCTGCAACAGCAGCGGCAGCTCCTGGAGGATGAAACGCAGCGTCCTGATCGTCCAGTTGATGATCCGGAACGTCTGCCACGCGATGAAATAATTCATCAGCGCCGGAAAGGTGGACGGGTTGAGCAGGCCTGACGCGTTCTGCTGAAGCCACGCCACGGCCTGCGCGTTGCCGTTGAAGAAGTTGCCCAGGTTCTGCAGATACTCCGACGGGCTCCAGTTGGGCTGGCCCTGGCCAGGGATTTTTTCGCCGTCGGGCCCGAAAAGCATCTCCCAGATCTCTTCGGGGGTGGGCAACTGGAACGACCCGGTACCGTTGCCGCCGCCTCCGCCGCCACCACCCCCGGTGCCGCTGCCGGGTCCGCCGCTGCCACCGCCGCCGGTCCCGCTTCCAGGTACGCCACCGCCAGTCCCGCTGCCGGCGCCGGTCCCGGTCCCCGTGCCAGCTCCGGTGCCGGTCCCAGCCCCAGTTCCGGTGCCAGTGCCAGTTCCGGTGCCAGTGCCAGTTCCGGTGCCAGTGCCAGTTCCGGTGCCGGTTCCGGTTCCCTTCCCGCTGCCCGACCCGGCGCCGCTGGTCAATTGCACGGCTTCGGTCGTGACCTGGTAGGTGCTCATCGTGGTGGCCGCCTGGGTCCACATCCGCGCGTAGTCGGCCTCGTTGAGCGCGATCGGAATCGTATTGATCCCAAAGAAATTCGTCGCCACCAAGGCCGCGTGCATGGCGTGGTTGGCGGCCAGCTCCGGCAGCGTCGGCATCGCGGCCAGCGCGGCCGTGTAAGCGGTGGCCACCCCCTGATGCTGGGCCGCCGCCTCGGCGCTCAGCGTGCCGGCCAGCTCCAGCCAGGCCAAATACGGCATGTGCGCGGCGACATAGGTTTCCGCGGTCGGGCCGTCCCAAACCCCGGCCGATCCGGTCAGCACGGTCGTCAATTCCGTTGCCGCCGATTGGTATTGGGCGCTCAGCGACGCCCAGGTTCCCGCGGCCGCGAGCAGTGGGCCCGGCCCGGGTCCGCTGCTCAGCAACGTCGAATGCACTTCGGGCGGTAGTGCCATCCACACCGGAGCGGTCACCGTCAGCCGCCTGATACCAGATAAGTCGCCGCGTCCGCCGCGTCCTCGGCGGCGTAACCGACGCCGGCCAGGCTGACCCCCATCCCGGCCCGGCCCAACACCTCGACGCCTTTGGCCGCCGCGGCCGTATGCTGGCTGCCCCTGCCGCTGAAAATGGCTGCCGCTTCAAGGGATACCGGATCGGCCGCCGGTGGAACCACCGCCGAGACCACCGGGCCGGCGGCCGCGTGTGCGGCCGCGAGCTGGGCGGTGATCGCCTCCACCGCCGCGCTCGTCGCGGCCAGGCCCTCGGGAAGAACTCGTAGCGTCATCGCGGCCACTCCTCAACTCGTTTCTTGCACCACGTCCCGGTTGCGTGCGGCGGGGGCAGGTATCCCACACAAAGCGCCACCACCCAGGCGAGCATGCCGGCGGCAAACCCGAAAACCACATGCCAGCCGGCCTTTTCGAGCAGACCACTGGACACCCAGGTGGACATATGGCCGCCGGTGTGCAGGCTGAACACCGAACTGGCCAGTGCGACAAGATGAATCGGCGCGGCAGCTATCGCCAACAACCACCGCCGCGCCCGCACCGTCGGCAGGGAGGCGACGGCGTAGAGCAATGCCGCGGCGGCCACATAGCGACTGCTCCACAACGGATCGCTCCACCCGTGCATCGGCAACGCCGCCACCGTGGAGGCCGCCCCGACCGCGAGCACCGTCTCGCGTCGGACGGTCACCAGCGCCACCGCCACCAACAGGGTCAGCCAGATGAGTCCGCGGTGGCCGGGGAGGCCCAGCGGGATCCGGACGTCGGTGGAGGCGACGATCGCGGCAACCGCGAGCAGGGGGAACACCGCCTCGCGAGCGGCGCGGTAACTCGCCACCGGGCGTTGCATCACGGTCACCCCGAAAGCATAAGTTGCCAGCGCCCGCCCTGGCCCTTATTTGCGGCGCATTCACAGGATAGGATCCGAAAATGCGCAGCTATACGCGGCCGCTCCGAGCAGTCGCGGTCCTGGCCATCAGCGCTGGGGTCGTTGCGTGCAGCCCCTCCGGGACCGACAATCAGCTTGTCGTCCAGGACGATCACCACGTGCTCGATCGGTTCACCCTCGCGCAGCTACAGCAGCTACCGCAGATGGAGGTCGCCACGCCGCAATCGCACGGCGCACCGGTCCAGAAGGGTCCCAGCGTGCGCTCGATTCTCAATGCCGCCGGCGCGGCCGACGCCACCCGGGTGCGGGTGGAAGGCCGTGACCCGGCCCAGACGCTGGTCGCTGCCGCGCTCGACGATCAGACGATCCTCAGCTTCACCAAGCGCAACACGCTGAAGCTGACGGGCGCCAAACTTCGCCGCGATCAATGGGTCCGCGATGTCACCGCGCTGGTGGTCAACCCGTGACCCCAGCCTCCGCGCTCGCCGGGGTGGACCTGCTGATCGGCATCGACGACACCGACAACGCCTATACGCCCGGCACCGGCCGACGCGCCCGCGCGCTGCTTCACGAGCTGGCGGCGGCCGGCCTCGGCTCGCCCGCCGGCGCCACCCGCCACCAGTTGCTTGTCGACGACCGGATCCCCTATACGTCCCACAATTCGAGCGCGTGCCTGGCCTGGCGCAGCGCCGGCGGCGACCCACACGCGGTGCGAGGCGCAGTCATCGAACTCGCCGGGCAGTTCTTGGAACGGGTCTGCCCACCCGATGCCGACCCCGGGCTGGCCGTCGTCGTTCCGGGAGACCTCGAAGACGCCGCGCGGCTCATTGAGTTCGGTCGCCGCGCCAAACGAGAAGTGTTGCATCCCAGCGAAGCTCGCGAACTCGCCCCGGCTCTCGGTGTGCATTTGTCGGGGCACGGGGGCACCCGAGAGGGCATGACCGGCGCGCTGGCGGCCCTCGGCCTGCACCTGTCCGGTAACGACGGGCTGTTCATCACCCTGCCCGGCATCCGCAAGCTGCCTCAGCACGCCACCCTCGACACCGTCCGCACCCTGACGCCGATCGATCTCGCCCGCGACGACCTGCATCGCCAGCCGGCGTCCGGTGAGGTGATCGAACTGGGCGACTGGGTGCGCCCAGTGCTGCTCGACGGACTGGCCGTCCTGCTTCTCGAGCAGCCGCGCCCGCAGGACGGCGGCGGCAGAACCTGGCGAACGGCCCCGCGTGCCGTGGTCAAACAGTATTGAGTGTTTCGGCGCACGCGATTCGGGAGACCCTGACAGGAGCCATTGCAGACGTTCAGAGGAGATCCTGGTGGATCAGGAAGTCAACACCGACTCGCCCGCTGCGCCCGAGGACGCCCGGAAGACAACCGAGGAACAACGCAAGCTGCAGGACCAGCTCGAGCACCAGAACGAAGACTTGGACGCGCCGGGTTTGCACCAGTCACGGCACGACACCCCCGACGAGAGCACGCGATAGCCTCAGCGATGGCTGTTGATTCCCAAGGTTTTTCGTCGACCCGCTACCGCCGATCAGCTTCGCTGTGCTCGATGCGGGCTCGGCGGTCGTGGGCAAGCGCCGCGGTCGCGACCCAGGTCAGGGTCAGGCCCCCGAGGGCCGCCGCGGGGATGGCCCACACGCGTCGGGCAAGCAGCGCGTCATTGCATTGACCCACGTAGTTGTCGCCCGCCGTATGCGGAGCGTGGGCGTTGGACGCCTGGGTCAGATCGGTGGTAAAGCCGCTGCCGCATTTGACCTGCCAACCGAACTGGTCATAGGCCTCGATGAAAACCGGGAACCGCAACGCGAACAGCCCCCCGGCCAAGAACACCACCGCCGCGAAGACAATGAGCGGTCCGCGCGTGACCATGCGCCTGAGCCCCCTAGGTCATACAAACATTGGAGAAAAGCAGCACCGGCCAGGACACGATCGAGCCGAGGAACGACACCACCAAATCGACGCCGTGCATGTCGTGCAGATGCGCGGTGTGCGTGCTCGACCAGATCACGCCGACAATCAGGTACGGCGTGCCCAGCAGGATGCCCAGTCCCAGCAGTTCGGCGATGCTCAACTGATACTCGAGGAACTTGCGAAGCCTGGTGAGCATGAACATCCCTTTCGCGCGGGCGCTGCCGGAGTTACCGCCGACCCACACCAAGCGATGAGGACCACCACATTCCGGCGCGCGGACTAGACGCTGAATATGTTAATACCGATTCGGATGATTTGGTAGTGCACGGGACCGATCGGCAGCGATTGGCGCCCAACCCTTTACGTGCAGATACGGTGCCGGAAAGGCACGTTCAGTCTCCGCTGATTCTCCGATCGCGGTGGACGCATCGCAGCAAGTGCAGCGCTGTTATCCGGATTGAATTGTCTTTCAGCGCCGTTGCCGGCGCTCGCCAACCGCGTCGGGGGATGCGGCCGGCCGTCCCAGCACCGTCACTTCCATCAGGCGACGCACCGTGAGAGTGGCGGACTGACTGGTGTCGGGGTGCACCAAGCGCCCGATGTCGACCGCGAGCGCGAACGCAGCATGCACGGCGTAACGCGCGCGACCAAGGGTGAGTTGCGGACTTGCCGCTACGGCCAATCGGGCCCAGGACTCGACGGTGGAGCGCTGAATGTTGTACAGCAGCACCGCATCTGTCTCGGGCAGGTTGTGTCGCTCGGTGTAATACACACACGCGAGCTCGGGGTTGGCGAACGACCGGGTCACATAGGCGTCGATGAGCCGCGCGAGCGCCTGCTCGGGATCGTCGCTGGTGGCCAGAATGCTGGACAGGTCGCCCGAGAGTTGGTCGGCGGCTCGCCGGTAATAGACCGCCAAGATGGCGGCTTTCCCCGGGAAGTATTGGTAGATGCTGGCAACCGGTATGCCGACCGCCGCGGCGATGTCTTCCATACCGGTCTCGCGGTAACCACGTTCGTTGAACAGGCGCATCGACTCGTGGAGCAGCAGCTCGTAGCTGCCGGCGGCGCTCGTCAGCGTCGACGTGCGCAACGGTTCGGAGTCACGTTCGCGCGGCGCGGGCAACTCGGCCTGCAGGACCGCGGTCGCGACATCGGTGAGTGCCGCCCGGATCTCCGCGTTACCGAGGCGGGACCGATGATCGGTGATGCTGCCGATGACGCTCAGCGTGGCCGCCGACAGCAACCAGCGCTGCCGCGAGGTGAGTTTCGGCCGCAGCCGGACCAACGGCCGCTGCAGACGCCGGTTGATCAGTTTGATTTGGTCCGCGGACGCGCGTTGGTCGTCCCCGCGCAGATAGCGGCCTTCCCACCGATACAGTCCGCCGGTGGTGCGGTTGACGATCGTGGTGTCGATCAGCGCACGGGTGAGCGCGCTGAGGACTTTGTCGGGATCGGCGTCGGCGGGCAAATCATCGGCGAACGCCGTGGCGTCCACCAGTTGCTGGCCCAGCGCCAGGACGACATCACGGAACAAGTCGTATTTGCCCTGCGAATGCCGATACAGGGCGGCCGCGGAGATGCCGACCCGCGCCGCGATGTTCTCCATGCTGACCGCGTGGTAGCCCAGCTCGCTGAAGGCATCGGTGGCGGCGCGGGCGATCTGGATCTTGCGGTCCTTCGGGCGCCGCTTGACATGATCCGCAGACGAGCGGCTAGCCGATGGCATACAGATCACCGTAGCCGCAGGGAGGGCTGACCGGGCCATCGGTGGACGACCGGTTTTGCGGCGCGGCCAGCTGAGGAGGCGCCGCGAGGCGCAGGCTTATACCCACGATCATTCGACGTCCAACCCCGTTACGCCCCGCCGAATTCCGGCCGCAGCACCGAGCCGAGCGCGCTGAGCGGGATGTGTGGCTGGGCCGTGCCTCCGTCCATAAACCATTGCTGGGACTGCCCGTACTGGATAGGCGAGTCGTGCCCGACCGGGTAATCCGGCATGTAAAGGATCAGTTCGTCGGGCGTGAGAGCCCACGCCTTGTAGCCCCCGGAGAACACCTTGTCCGGTGTCCAGCGGTCGACGGTGAACGGATACGTCCCCGGGGCGTGCTGCCACGCGGCGCGATCGAGCGCCTCCTGAATGAAGGGTTCGGCCAACGGCGGGATGGCGGTCAGCGGGTCGACACCGGGTTTGGTGATGTCGGCCAGCTGCAACCGTCGGCCACCGGCCATGTCGAAGGTGAAGGTGCGATAGGCGTTGTTGAACGACGGCCCGTCGGCGTGGTAGTCCTCGTGGAAGGCCACGCTCAGCGCCCGCCCGTGGGGGAAAACCTGGAAGTTCTCCTCGCCCCAGCTGTCCTGGACCATCGAGGCGCCCTTCGTGCGCCAGTTGTTCATCAGGTTATGCAGGTATTCGCGGATCGCGGGGCCGCTGGTCGGGTTTTCAACCAGATCGCCGGGCAGTGCCATCTTGATGTCGCGCACGGCTTTTCGGTCGGATGTTACCGAGGTGTGGCAGTACTGTCCGTCCCAATCGCCGCCAAGGTCGCCGCAAAACGACTGCGCCGACGCCGACGCCGACGGCGCCGTCAACACCGCCACGGCCACCGCCGCGACACTGGCCGAAAGCCAGATCATCCGCATCATCGAAACGTCCTAGGGGAGTTCGACTTTGCTGGCCAGCCAACGGCCACCGACATTATCCATGGTGATCTTCATGCGACTCCGGTCGACGCGACCATCGGGACGCACCGCGTTGCTGACCGCCTGGTCGACCATCAACAGCACGACCACCCTGGTTTTGCTCTGGGATTCGACCGCAGAGTCGATCACGGTCCCGTGCGCGGTGGCCTTGTTGTCGACCAGCAATTGCCGAAGCTGCACGCTGGCCTTGGTGTACGTGTCCTTGAATTCCCCTGTGGCACCGTCGAGTACGGCGGAGAAATTCTGGTCGACCTGGTTGGAATCGATGCTCGTGAGCACCTGGGCGTAGTCGATCGCGGTCCGTTGGGCCGCCTGCCCGGCGCGGGTCACCGCGTGCTCATCCCATAGCTTCCAGCCGAGCCCGCCCGCGAGGCCGAAGGCACCCAGGTAGACGGCGGCCACCAAGCCGATGCGGGCGTACCGTTTCCACTGCCGCGCCGGAGCCTTCGGGGTTTCCTCGTCGACGTCCGACGCGTCGTCACGGTCGTCGTCGGGTGGCTTCTCGACGTCCTCGGTGGCGTCGCGCTCTTGGTCGGCGGTCACGGTCACGGTGTCTCCTTGAGGTCGGCGGGTGTCGGTGGGTCAGTGAGGTGGCTCGATCGGCAGTACCGGTCCGCCGTAGGGCGTCGGAATGGTGAACCTCCCCTTGGGTGTTGGATCGGCGGTTTGGCCCAGATCGGCGCCGGCGGGCGGCCCGGCCGTGTCGTCGCCGCCCGGTCGGGGCGCGTTCTTCGCGCCGCGGATCAACACCTGCGGGTCGTCGTCGCGGCAGTAGGTGTACAGGAACGGTTCGGGATAGTCCGCGGACGACGACGGCCGGCGCGGGGTGCCGTAGTCACAGGTGTAGCGCGGGTAGATGTCGGCGGTCGCCCACAGCCCGTGCTCGTGCATGGTGGTCATCAGGGCCTCGAGCGTGGACCCGCGATAGTTCGGGAAGACCGCGTTCAACGCCGGAACCCGGACATAGATGATCCGTGCGGTGGTCACCAGGTTGGCCAGCAGTCCGACCATGGTGTCGGAGTTGTCGTCGAACAGGTTGTCCACCGAGGACATCGCGTTCGGCGTCTGATCGACGAATTTGCGATAGCCGCGGTCCATCTTGTTCACGCCGGTCATGAGGTCTCCGACATTGCGCGCAGCCACCGCGAGCCCGGCATTCTTGTCCGACAGGGTGGTCAATACGACGCGGCTGGTCTTGAGCATGCTGACCGTCTGCGGCAGCACCGGGTCCATCGTCGACAGCAGGAACGTCGAACCGTCGATGATGTCGGTGAGCTTTTGCGGGCCCTCCTTGCTCAAACTCAGTTCCCGCTTGACGATTTCGAGCTTCTTCGGGTCGGTTTGGGCGAGCATCCCGTCGGCGTCGGCCAGGACCTGGGACAGCGGGATCGGCGTCGTGGTGCGCTGGGGGCCGATCACGCTGCCGTTCGACAGAAAAGGACCGCTGTTGGAGGCGGGCTCGAAGTCGATGTACTGCTCGCCCGCGGGCGAGAGCCCGGATACGCGCACCGGGCTGGCGGCGGGAATCTTGGTATTCGCGTTGATGTTCGCGATCACCTCGATGCCGGTAGGCGTGGGTCGCAGCGACTGGATGCGCCCGACCCGGATCCCGCGAACCGACACATCCTGGTTGGCCAGCAGGCCACCGGATTCGGGAAGCCGGATCGTGACCTGGTAGGTGGAGTCGAACGGGTTGATGCGCAGCGCACCGATCGCCAGGTAGGCCAGGCCGACCACGAGTGTGAGCACCAGCGCGATGCCGGACAGCCAGGCGCGCTGCCGGTGACCGGTTTTGACCGCGGTGACGATGAAGCGTGCGAGCGTCTCGATCACCGCGGCGGCTCCGGACTCATGGGATCCGGGGGCGCTTCTCCCGCGGGCGCCGGTGGGAGCGGCGGACCGCTCGGCGTCCAAGGGGTTTGGCCCATCGGCGTTTGCGGGCCGCGGCCCACGACGCGTTCCTGCAGTCGCCACAGCACGTACTTGATCGAGCCGATCATGTAGTTCCAGTCGCGGCGCATGGGTCCGTGGAACGCCGGATCGCCCTTGAATCCCCCGGTCTCCGCACCGGTGCCGGGTCGCGATCCCATGACCAGGCGATCGAAGCTGCCGCGTACCGAAATAGCGTCGCTGGAGGTGGTTTTCACGAAGGGCGGGATCAGCCGGTTCAGGCCGGCGAGGCTGGTGTCCGGGCTCAGCACCACGTCGTTCCATGCGCCGGCGATGGTGTTCGCGTCCTTGATGACGCTGCGGCCCGTCTTGTCGGTACCGGCGATGGACGGGAACTTGGAAAGCTGGCGGGTCGTGGCGCCGAGTTCGTCGACGACGTCGGCTATTTCGTCGGCGTTGCTGGACAACACGTTCGTCGCCGGCCCGACGGCCTGTAAGACCTCGCTGATTGCTTGGTTCTTTTCATCCAGCCGGTCGGCCAGGCCCGCGGTCTCGGTCACCGCCGCGTCGATCTGCTCGGAGCGGGCATTGAGCTTGCCCAGCAGCAGATTGGTCCGGTTGATCAGGTCGCCGAACGCGCGTCCCTGGTCGCCGGTTGCCTTGCCGGCGCCGTTGACGATATTGGTGAAGTTGCGGACCGCTCCCCCGTTGACGAGCAGCGCGGCCGAGCTGAGCACGCTCTCGACGGTGGCGGCGGCGCGGGTGGCCGGCAACCCGATGGTCTCGCCGCCCTTGAGCAGCGGGGCATGAGGATCCGTCGGGGTCGGTGGCTTGATCGCGACGAACACGTCGCCCAGCGGTGTCGCGGACCGTAGCTCCGCGGTGCTGCCGACGGGGATGCGCACGCCGTCCATGATGCGCAGCGTGGTCACCGCGGTGTAGTTTCGCGCGACCATCTTTTCGAGTTGGCCGACGTCGGCGCCGGCGAGTTTAACCTTCGCGTGGGCGGGCAGATTCAGGGCGTTGGAGAACACGGCGGTAAGTAGATATCCGCCGCCGCCCATGCCCGGCGCCGGCAACGGCAGGCTGGCCAGCCCGTTGGTGGCGCAGCCCGAACTGACCATGACGGTGCTCAGCGCCACCGCCAGTGCCTTGTGCTTGCCCCAGTTCATCGCTACTGTCCCATCGCCGAGAGGCCGTCGAGAATGTAGGTCAGACCGAAGTCGGGACCGTAGTCCTGCAGTGTCCCAGTGCTGCAACCCAATTGACGCAGATGCATCAGGTTGCAGAGTTCCTTCGCGGACTGACTGTCGGTGAGCGCCTTGTCGAGCAGGCCGTGCACGCGGATCGCGCCGTTGTTCTGATCGACGGTGTTGTAGAGGTTTTCCAGCGTCAGCGGCAGGACGTCGAGCAACTCGGCCACGACGCGCTGATCCTCGACGAGCGTCTTGGCTACCGTGTCGCCGTTGCGGACCGCCTGCTTGAGGTTGTCGCGATTGTTCTCGATCAGCGTGGTGACTTCCTCGAGGATGCGGTTGATGGTGCGCCCGGTGGCGCCGGTGCCGAACCTCTCGTCGGCCAAGGTCTGGCTGAGCTGGCGTGTGGTGGAACCGAATTCGCGCACCTTGGCGTCGTTGCGCGCCGCCGCCTCGGTGATCGAGCTGAGGTCGGTGACGATGGTGGTCAGTTGCTCGCGGGTGGTGACTCCTCGCTCGGAGCTGAGGCGCAGCGCTTTGGACAGCTCGTCGAGAGCGGCCAGGATCTTCTTGCCGT
The DNA here is from genome assembly GCF_010731675.1 of Mycobacterium marseillense. NCBI lineage: Bacteria > Bacillati > Actinomycetota > Actinomycetes > Mycobacteriales > Mycobacteriaceae > Mycobacterium > Mycobacterium marseillense. Next base: position 3,980,818 of record NZ_AP022584.1, on the reverse strand, counting down.
TCCCGTCGGTGATGGCGACCGCCGCGTCGCTCAGGTCGGCGACCGGGCCGCCGCCTTTCCCGTCGCCCTTGAGCGATTTGGAGACCTTGTCGAGCATGTCGAGCACGCGGTCGAACGCGACGGGAGTCTTCGTCCTGGTCAGTCCGATGGTGTCGTGGTTCTTGAGCACCGGGCCGTTCCGGTACGGCGGCGTCAGTTCGACCTGCCGGTCGGTGAGGATCGAGGTGGTGATGGTGACCGCCCGGGCCGCGGCGGGGATCTTGACCTTCTTGTCCACCGTCAGCTCGGCCTCGACGTAGCTGCCTTTGGACGTGACCTTGCTGACCTTCCCCACGGGCATGCCGAGCACCGCGACCACGTTGCCTTCGTAAAGACCGGCGGCGCTGTCGAATTGAGCGATCACGGTCATCGTGTCCAGGCGCGACTTGACATAGTGGCCGACCACGCCGATGGCCACGGCGGCCGCCGAAGCGGCCACTGCCGCCACGGCGATGAGCTTGCGCCTACCAGAAATCATTTGCAGTCCTTGAAGTACTGGATCATCTTGAATTCCTTTGCGCGGCCGCTGATGGCGCACATCCACGAGTCGATGGCGAGCCCGTTGGGCAGGTTGAATTCGACGACCGGCCCATAGCCGGTGGCGTTGGTCAAGCCCCGCAGTGTCACTGGGGCCACCTGCAGAATGTTTCGCACCAAGTCGTCGTGCTGGCCGATCATGTTGGTCAGGTCGTGCAGGTTGGTGAACAGTTCGTCCAGCATGGGCCGGTTGGTGACGATGACCTTGTCGAGCTGATCGACGAGCTCGGTGAGCGCCGCGAACATGGCGTGGAAGGTGGCCTGGCGGGCCACCAGGTGGCCGAGCAGGTCCTGCCCCTGGTCCATCAGATGTCCGATGTTGGTCTGCTGGCGTCGCAGCGTATTGACCACGCGCTGGGTGCTTTTCAGGAGCGTGCCGAGCTGTCCTCGGCGGTCGGCGGTGATCGTCGACAGCGTCTGCAGGTTCGCGACGGCCTGCGGAACGAGCGGCGGCACCCCGCCGAGTTGCTTGCCCAGCACGGCGAGTGATTGCGCGAACTGATCGGAATCGACTTGCTCGAATGTGGTGGTGGCGTCTTCGAGCAGCGACTGCAGGTCGTAGGGCACCGAGGTGTGGGACAGGGTGATCGTCTTGGCCGGAATCGAACCCGGGCCGTCGGGCACCAGCTCGAGATAGCGCGACCCGAGGATGGTCATGACCTTGATGACCGCTCGGGTGTCCTTGCCGAGCGGGACATTGTCCCGCACGCTCAAGCCGGCTTCGACGTGATCGCCGTCGAGTTTCATGCTGGTGACGTGCCCGACCTCGATGCCCGCGATGGTGATGGGGTTTCCGGGCCGCAGCGTGGCCGCCTGCAGGAATTCGGCGGTGTAATGGGTGTAGCCGACGCCGAGAAGCTTGATTCCGAGCGACACCGCGACCAGAACCACGACCACCGCGAGGCCGGCCAGCCCGAGCCAGGTCCTGTTGTACGACTCGAGCGGTCGCCGCCGCAGCCATCGGGTTCTCAATGCGTCAGCCATTGGCCATGTTCCTGCATCGCGGGGTGTGCCACCCCATGTTCTTCGTGGTGATCGGATACGCGTTGCCGGGCGTGGCCGCGTTCACGATGAACGTGGTGATGTCGTTGAGTCCGGGGAAGAAGCCCGTCGCGTTCAGATCGCAGGCGTAGGCGTTGCCGTAGGTGCCCTCACCGACCGCCCGCGCGAAACCCTTGAGCAACAGGGGCAGGTTGTCGCCGGTGAACGCCAGCTGGGGTTCGATGCCGGCCAGGTGCTTGCTGAATCCCGGCTCCCGGGTGATCAATTGGTTCAATGCAGGGTCGACGTCGTCGGCGATCGCCGCGAGTCGGCGGGTCACCCGGGCGATCGAACCGACCGAATCCTGCAACGCCGGGCGGCGGGCGTCGAAATTGGCGACCGCGGAACGGGTTTGATCGAGCGCGTGGTCGAGGTCGTCGTTTTGCCGCGCGACGGTGTCGGTGACTTTGGTGAGATTGCTGATGAGGTCGCCCAACGACTGGTCGCGCGCCGACAGCGTGCGGGTGATCGTCGACGTCTGCTGCACCAGCAGCGGGATGGAAGCCTGATCGCCTTGCAACGACTGCAGAACCCCCTTGGTCAGGTCGTCGGCGTCTTTGGGGTTGAGCAGGGTGAACAGTGGCTCGAAACCGTTGAGCAACTTGCCGACGTCAAACGAGGGGTCGGTCTGCTGCACCGGGATGACGCTGCCTGCCGAAAGCATTCCCCTGTCGCCGGTTTCACCGAGCGACAGTCCCAGATAGCGCTGTCCGATGATGTTCTGGTAGGTCACCGATGCGACGGTGTTGCCGTACAGGCGCTGATCGTTCTCGACGATGAACGAGACCTTCGCCAGTTTCCCGGCCAGTTCGATGTTTTCGACGCGGCCCACCCGCACGCCGGCCATGCGGACGTCGTCGCCGATGCGTAACCCGTACACGTCGGTGAACATCGCCGAGTACGGCGTCGTCGGGCCGGCCACGTCGCGCCGCAGGGTGGCGTACACCATCCACGTCACCGCGATGGCGATCGCCATGAACAGCGACAGCCCGATCAGCGGTCCGCGTACCTTCATTTCGGCTCACCCGCCCCGGGCTGCGGTTGCTGTGGTTTCAGGGAGACCGCGGCGCCGCGCGCGACCGGGCCCAGGAGCAGTTGCGTGGCCACCGACGCCGGACGGCCTTGCCCGGTGATCACGCCGAGCTGATCGCGTTCGTGTTGGCTACCCACGGGTCCGACGTTGCCGCCGTAGGCCGCCGGCGCGGCCGCACCGGGCGGGGCCGGACTCGCGGGCGGGGGCCCCGGCGCCGGTGGCGGCGGCGCGTCGTCGGGATCGGCGGTCCCCGGGACGCGGGGTGTCGGACCGATCTGCCACGGCCACCACGGCAACGGCGGGTTGGGGTCTTCCAGGCTGGGGTTGGGGTTGAACAGCGGCGGGCCCACCGCGGTGAGGTTGCCGTCGGGGCCGAACTGCGTGCCCGGGGGCGGCGCCAAATCCGCGGGCGCGTGGTAGTTCTGCGGCAGCAACACCTCGGGCAGGTCCGGGCGCACGGCGATGGTCGGGGCGGTGAAGCAACTCGGTCCCAGCAACTGGCCGTAGCGCGGGCAATCGGCGCGGGTGTAGGTGTAGGTCGGGGTCAGCGCCAGATTGACCCGCATGTTTCCGGTGTCCATCTCCGGATCCCACACTTCTTCAAAGAACTTGTCGGACAACCGGTTCAGCCTGGTGAAGATGGGGACGAATTTGTCGCTGTTCAGGGCGAATACGCCGAGGGCGGGCGTGAGGTTCTGGCTCATCTCGATCAGCTGATCGGTGTGGTTGTCGAACGCTTGGCGGTTCACACCGAAGGTGTGGTGCGAGCCGGTGACCAGCGACCGGAATTGCTCGCGCTTTTCGACCAGCGTCTGCATCGGTTTGACCGCGTCGTGCAAGACGTCGACGAGGTCGGGCGCGGTGGCCTGCAGACCGCGAGTGGCATCCAGCAGCGCGGAGACCGTGGACGGGCCGGGGTCGGTGGTCACGATGGCGTTGAGCTCGTCGAGCACCCGGGTCATCTGCGCGCCGGCCGTGAGCAAGGTGCCGCGTCGGTTATTGGTGGCGGCCGCAACGGCGGCCAGGATGCCGACGCTATGGTCTTCGCGGCCGCGGCCGGTCGCGGCCAGGATGTCGCGCAGCTTGCTGATGGTGGTCTGGAAGATCACCGTGGAAAGCTGGAGGTCTTCGGGGATGCGCGTCCCGTTGCGGATGCTCGGGCTCGGTCCGGCGTCGACGAGTTGCACCGACGAAACCGCGAACACGTTGCTGGGTACCACGCGCGCGGTCACCGCGTTCGGGATGTCCTTGGCGTATTCGGGTTTGAGGTTGATGTGCACGTAGTTCGGCTTGCCGTAGGCCGCCGGGACGACATTGTCGACGGCCCCGACGAGCAGCCCGTGATATTTCACATCGGAGCGTGCCGGCAGCCCGTCGCCGACGTTGGTCAGCTCGGCGACCACGCGGATGTAATCGTTGAGCCGCCCGGTGGACTTCAGCAACAGGCTTCCCGTGATCAGCCCCGCGATCAGCAGCACCGCCGCCCCCAGGGCCACCAGCTGCTGGTCGGTCGGGCCGCGCCCGTCGAAATCTAGCGAATTGGCCATTCAGCCACCGAATCTCGCGCCGGCGTCGATGCTCCACAACGCCATCGTGAGCAGCATGTTGACCATGATCACGACGGTGATGCTGGCCCGCATGGCATGCCCTGCCGCGACGCCCACCCCCTCGGGGCCGCCCGCTGCGTAGAACCCGTAGTAGCACTGCACGGTGGAGGAAAGCCACACGAAGACAACGCATTTGAGGACTGAGTAAGCGATGTCCTTGGCGCTGAGCATCATGGTGAAGTAGTGCAGGTAGGGGCCGATGGATCCGCCGCTGATGATGTTGGCGACCACCTGGCAGGTGAGGTAAGTGACCGCCAGGCAGGCGATGTAGAGCGGGATGACGGCGATGACGGAGGCCATCAGCCGCGTCGTGACCAGGAACGGGATCGGGCGTATCGCCAGGGATTCCAGGGCATCGATCTCTTCGGCGATGCGCATGGCGCCCAGTTGCGCGGTGAATCGGCAGCCGGCCTGCATCGCAAACGCCAGGGAGGCCATGATGGGTGCCAGTTCGCGGGTGTTGACCAGTGACGAGATGATGCCGGTCGCGGGGCCCAAACCGAGCAGGTTCAGGAAGTTGTATCCCTCTACGGCCACCAGCGCGCCCGCGGTAAACCCGAGGACCACCGCGACGCCGGCGGTGCCGCCGCCGACCACGATCGAGCCGTTGCCCCAGGCGATGTTGGACAGCAACCGCAGGAACTCCGTGCGGTATTGCCGCAGCACGGTCGGCACCGAGAGGACGGCACGTACGAAGAAGACCAGCATGTGCCCCAGCCGCATGGTGGGCGTGGCCGCGACCCGGTATGCACCGATGAACGGTCGTGCGAGCGCGGGAACGTAGGCGGAGGCCGTCATTTCACAGCCCCGTCCGGGGGAACAGCGTGTTGTACAACTGGCTGATTCCGACGTTGACGATCATCAACACCAAGATCGATTCCACCACCGCCGCATTCACCGAGTTGGCCACGCCCGCCGGGCCGCCCTTGGTGAAAAGCCCTTTCTGGCAGGCGATGACCGCGACGATGGCCCCGTAGATCACGGCCTTGAGCAGCGCGACGATCATGTCCTCCGTGGTGGCGAACGACGAAAACGTCGCCACGAAACTGCCCGGTGCGCCGCGCTGGAAGTAGACATTGAACAGATAGCTGGCCAAAAAGCCGACGAAACAGGTGATTCCGGTCAGCGCGACGCCGACCATGATGGCCGCGGCGAAGCGAGGGACGACCAGACGGCGGATCACCGAAACCCCCATGACCTCCATCGCGTCGGTTTCCTCGCGCATGGTCCGAGACCCGAGATCCGCGGTGATGGCGGACCCGACCGCCGAAGCCATCAGCACCGCGGCCACCAGCGAGGCGGCCTGACGGATCACGGCAAGCCCACTGGCGGCGCCCGCGAGGGAGGTCGCACCGACCTGGTTGGCCAACAGCGCGAACTGGATGGACAGCGTCACCCCGATCGGCAGCGCCACCAGGACCGTGGGCAGCACGGCGGTCGCCGCCATGAACGCGCCCTGTCGCACGAACTCCGCCCATTGGAAGCGGCCGGTGAACAGGTCGACCATGCAGTACTCGATCGTGCGGACAGCGAGGATGTACTGCTCGCCGAGGGTGTTGAGCGAGGCAAGGGGGTGCCGCACGACGTAGCCCGCGGACCAGTCCTGGATGGTGGCCACATTGTCGTGCGCCCGGTCCTCGGTGAGCGCGCGGTCGTCCTGGGCGGTCATCGCCGGATGCGCCTCAGCGCGACCACTCGCAGGTATGTGCGTTCATCGGTGAACCTTTGCTGTGCCCCCACGGGCGGCTATGTTAACCGCTGCTCAAGATATGCGGAAGATCTCACTTTGCACTTTGTGCAGATTCGGCGCCGTGTTCCCTCGCCCGCCCCGCGTATGACCCGTGGTCATTTCGCCTATATGCCTGATGGCGACCACTTGACGCGCCATCGACTTCGCGAGAAGATCGCGTTTCGGCCGCCAGATGTTAATGGACATTTGTCGACTAAATAGTTGGTTAGAGCTTCGGGTGGTCGCGAGTTATCGTGTTCCTGGGAAGGCGCGGATGATGCTGGCGAGGTTGCGACGGGTGGGCGGCGGCGCGGTGTGTGCCGGGCCGGCGCTGCTCGCTACCGCGCTCATGCTCTCCGGCACCGCCCACGCCGATCCTTCTCAGCCTCCCCCTCCGCTGCCGGCGTTCACCCCGGCGCCCAGCGATTGGTCACCGAACTTCGACATCTGGCCGTACAACACGTTCACCTCTCGGGTGACCCCCGAGATGATCGGCGGAATGGCCGACTCCTGCCAATGGTTCAAGTCCCAATTCGACCCATTGCTGGGCCAGATCAACGACTTCAACCGCTACCTCGGCGACCAACATGACGACTACACGGCCGGAGGGGCGCAACGGAACGCCAATGCCGTCGTCGCCAACATCGATCGGTCGACCGTCTTTCTGGCCCCGCGGGTGAAGCCCTTGATCATCACCAACGAACCCGATAACTTCGGCCCCTATTCGCCGATATACGGCGGGGAATCCATGACTCACTTGGCATTTCAGTTATCACGGATCAGCGACAGCATCAAGAGGAAGGATCCGTCGGGCGTCACGCACGCGAACATCGTCTCGGCCACCGGCTGGGCGAACGCGCTGCGTGACTCCGGCGCATGTGACTGATGAACTACCGCGCATCGCTACGAACTGTCGGCAACCCCCGGACGTGGTTGGTGAATCGCTTCCGCAGCGCCGCCGAAGGCACAGAGGCCGCGGGGGACGACGTGAGCCGGCCATCGACCGAAGCGGCGCAGGACGCTGAGTGCGTCATCGTACCCGACGAGGTCGGGGACATCGACGCCGACGCCATCCCCGACGCGACCGACGATGAACAGCCACGGTCACGAAATGGCAGGCGGGGCAAGGTCGTCCGACGCGCAGCCGCCGCTGTTCTGGCCATCGTAGTGGCCGGCGCCGGATACGAGGGCTGGCTCCTGTTCCAGCAGCACCAGAAAGACGTGGCGGCGGCCCAGGCACTGACTGCCGCGAAGAAATACATCCTCGCGCTGACCAGCGTGGACACCAACGCGATCGATAAGAACTTCGCCGAGGTCCTCGACGGCTCGACCGGCGAGTTCAAAGACATGTACACCAAATCCAGCGCCCAGCTGCGTCAAACGCTCATCGACAACAAGGCCGCGGCGCACGGCAGCGTCGTCGACGCGGCCGTCCAGTCGGCGACCGAGGACAAGGTGGACGTCGTGCTGTTCGTCGATCAGTCGGTGAGCAACGGGACGGCGCCGACACCTCAGCTGGACCGCAGCAGGGTGAAGATGACCATGGAAAAAGTGGACGGCCGATGGCTGGCCAGCAAGGTCGAGCTCCCGTAAACCGATGCGCCGGCGGCGTATTCAGGTACGCCAGGCTCGTCGGGCCACCCGGTAGAAGTTGCCCCCGAGCACGGCGTGGATGTCGCGGCTGTTCCATCCCCTTCCCCGCAGGTGCTCACCGAGCGTCACAAAGGTCTCCGGCGCCATCCATTGGATCGGACCCCAGCGGGTGTAGCTGTCGTCGAACAGGTGGGGATTGCGCTGCAGTTCCGTGTTGAAATCGGCGGCGTCGAAACAGAAGTCGGTGCTGATGCCGACGTGCTGGACACCGATGAGGTCGACGGCGTATTCCAGATGGCGGGTCATCGCTTCCAGGGTGGGAGTGTTGGGGCCGAGGAAGATGCCGACGCCGGTGATGCCGACGACGCCGCCCGTCTGCGCGCAGGCTCGCGCCTGATCGTCGGTGATGTTGCGGGGATGTTCCCACAGCGCACGCATGCACGAATGGCTGTAAATGACAGGGCCAGTGGATACCTCGCACATGTCCAGTCCGGTGCGCGCGCTGCAGTGGGATCCGTCGGGGACGACGCCGACCGTGTTCAGCTCGGCGACGACCGCGCGGCCCCAGGCGGTGAGGCCGCCGTCGGTGCGGTCGAGGCAGCCGCTGCCGGCACGGTTGGCGTGGTTGTAGGTCGGCAGCAGGGTGCGCACGCCCAGGTTGGCCAGCTTGCGCACATTCTCCAGGTCGTCGTCAAGCGGGCGTGAGTCTTCCAGGTCGAAGACCACCGCGATGCGCCCGGCCCGGGTCGCCGCGTCTACCTCGTCGAGGGTGGCCGACAATTCCAGGTCGGGGTGGGCGTCGATCGCGGCACGATAGTGGTGCAGCAGCGCCACGGCGTCGTTGAAGCTGTGTGGTGAATATCCCGCGTTGACCGAAAGCAGTGTGCCACCGGCGTATTGGTAACGAGTCAACGGGCCGATGTCTGTGGCGGTGGTGAGCGGCAGACACGTGTGCTGGTCCCAGAGCAGTGTGGTCATGGGCGGCGCCCCTCCTTAGACCTCGATGCGGTTCACCCCTCGAGCGCGGAGCCGACGGTCTGGTCGGCGAGCTCGGCCCAGGACTTCGGTGCGCGCGGGTAGCCGGGCGGGTCGGCCAGCCGACGATGCCACCAGCCGACATCCCACCATCTTTCCTGCTTGAAGCCCACGTTGCGAAAGACGCCGACGGGGGCGAAGCCCAGAGCTTCGTGCAGGCTGACGCTGGCGGCATTGGGAAGCGTAATGCCCGCATAGGCATTGACGTAGCCCTGCGCGGCAAGCAGATTCAGCAGCGCCGTGTAGATTCGGCGGCCATGCCCCCGGCCCTGAATGGATGCGTCGAGGTATAGCGACACGTCGACGCACCAACGATAGGCATCCCGCGCCCGGTGCGGGCTGGCATACGCGTACCCCTTGACGACTTGGCCATCCGTGACGACCAGCCAGGGCAACGTGGCGAGCGTGCTGGTCATTCGCGACCGCATCTCCTGGACGGTGGGGGCGGACGTCTCGAAAGACACCGCCGTGTCCCGCACATAGGGGAGATAGATGCCCGCGACCGCCCCCGCGTCCTCGGGCGTGGCCATTCTTAGCCTCACGACCACAGAACGCTAGTCCTACAGCAACGGATGGTCGCGGCCTTCAGGAAAACAACCTGGCCATAAGGGCTTCGGTGAGCCGGCGATGCGTAGTGTTCTGCGAAACCGCGATCCGCCAGCCGCCCGCGGTCCGCACGGCGACGCTGGTGTTCACCCGAGCATTGCGCCGATTGCGTCGTCGTCGCACCACCGTCGCCTTCGCGTGGATCAGGGCCACGTCGGGTGTGAGGAACCGGACCTGGCTGACGTCTATCTGTAGGCGTGTTCCCTTGAGCAGCTTGCGGAACAGCGGGACGTACGATGCCGCAATCGCTTCTCGGCCCGTGTGGTGGCGGCCCAGAAAAGTGACGTAGTCCGCGTCCGGGGTGAAGACGCTGGCGTAAGCGTCGGGATCGCCCGCGGCCCAACCCCTTACCTGCTGGTCGATCAGGCCGCGGATGGCGTCTTCGTCGGCTCGCTGGTCGCCGCTCGTCACAATGCCTCCCGCAATCGTTGGTGTCGACGCTGCTTCTGCGCGCGTTGGAACCGTCGCCGCAGGTTGACTCGAAGGACACGAAGCAGCAGCGCGGGGTCCTGGAGCCCCGTCGGTGGGTTGACGAGGTGGGTGATCCGAAGCAGGCGTTCGGTTACCGCGGTGTCGTCACCGGCGGCCTCGAGTATGGCCCTGACCAACTGGCCGCGCAGCCGGCGTTGCAGCGAAGGTTTGCGGGAGGTGGACGGGACTCGGTCGTTGGCCTCGTTGACCGCCCACGTCGGCCCGATGTCGCGTGCTGTCCTGCCAAAGAAACGCCGAGCCAAGTCGGCGTCGCCGCCGCGCAGACAGACCTGCAGCGCGAGTGCTTGCTGTGCCGCCATTGTCATGCCCTGCCCGTACACGGGGTTGGGGCTGCACAGCGCATCACCGATCACGAGTAGCCCGCGCGGGAATCTCGTCATCTGGTCGTAGCGCCGCCATACCGCCGCCGGGTTGCGGAACGTGGCGATGTCCGCGAGCGCGTGCGCCTGGCGCAACCCGTGCAGAATTTTTGGGGGCAATGCGTCGTCGACCAACCCGAGCATGGTGGCGAAATCGGTTGGCGCTCCCCCGGTGTCGATGGTGCGGCCGACCGCGAACATCCAGGTGTCGTTCTCGCAAGCCAGCAGCAGCCCGCCAGGCTTACCGCCGCCCCCGAGGTTGAACACGACCATCTGCTGGTCGATGCACCCGTCCGGGATGCTCAGCAGCTGGCTGGAATAACCCAGCATGGCGGTGGACCGCGTCTCGGGCGGGCGACCGTAGGCCATGGCCTCCAAGAATGCCGGTGTGCGGGCGGACCGGCCCGTGGCATCGACGACCAGATCGGCGGGCAGGTCTCTCGGTGCGCCGTTGTCGCGGTGCGTGATTCGCGCACCGGTCACGGCACCTGCGTCGGCTAGCGGCTCGATCACCTCGTGGCCGTCGAGAAATTTCACGTTGGACAGCGCCGCGACGCGCCGATGCACGTGGGACTCGACGAACGGTCGGGTCGCCAGACACAACGTCACGGCCGCGGGATCCCTCAATGTGCCCGAACGCCTGAGTTCATAGCGACCCGTGCGCACGTAAAACCGCGACAAGTCCCCGTCATCGATGACAACCGCGCCGGCGGCGCCCATCTCGTCGATCAGTCCCGGAAACAGTTCGGCGAGAACCTGCGTCCCCCGGCTCAGGAAATTGTGGACGTGGCGGCCTTGTGGCACACCCTTCCGGGGAATGGGAAGGCCGGGAGCCTTGTCCCGCTCGATGACGCACACCGAGGCGTAGAACTCCGAAAGGACGCGCGCGGCAAGCAGACCCGCGATCCCGGCGCCCAGCACAACGGCGTGCTCACGCGAGGCGTTCACGGCACATGCCGTTGGTCAGTCGAGCCCACCCAGTTGGTGTCGTGACCCATGCCGCAGCAGCATACCGCAAATCTAAGGTTATGGTAAGAATCTTAAGGCTACAGTAATAGGGGTCGTTGTCCCGAGAGGAGTCGCTACTGAACGGGTCCAGGCGCCCGACCAGCCGATCGCATCACCTCGATGAAAGTTGGATTTATGCACAGCATTTGGGTCGGCGCCAGCATTTCTGCCGGCCATGCCGATGATTCGATGCCGCCCCCGGGACTGCCGGCGACGGTCGCGCGTCCTTCCGGAATTGTTCCGCTGCAGTTAAAGTGGGGCGTCGGCGTGGCTGACCTGCATCGCGAATAGGGAGGGTCAAACTGTTTTCCCGTTCGCGCCAGATGCCGGTTACGCCGGCGTGGTTCACTGCCGCGCTCGATCAACACCCCGAGCACGGTGAGGTCGACGTCGACGGCTGCCGCATCCACCTCCGCATTTGGGGTGCCGAGGACCAACCTCCAGTCGTATTGATCCACGGCGGCGGAGCGCACTCCGGTTGGTGGGATCACGTCGCGCCGTTCTTTTCTCGTACTCACCGGGTGATCGCGCTGGATCTGTCCGGGCATGGCGACAGTGGGTCACGCGCGGCCTACGACCTGCGGATCTGGGCAAGCGAGGTGATGGCGGCCGCTTCCGCCGCCGGGCCCGCCGGGCGGCCGACCATCGTCGGGCACAGCATGGGCGGTTGGGTCGCATCCACGGCAGCGATGCACTACAGCCAGCAGATCAACAGCATGCTGGTGATCGACTCGCCGTTGTGGGAGCGTGCGCCGGAGGAAGGGCGCCTGCGCCGACACAAACACACCGAATACCGGACGAAAGACGAGATCCTGGCCCGCTTCACGGCCGTGCCGTCGCAGGAGCTGATCCTCCCCTACGTCCGCCAGCACATCGCGGCCGAGTCGGTGCGCAAATCCGACGCGGGCTGGGTGTGGAAATTCGATCCGGCGATCTTTGGCGGCGAGTTTCTCGAGCCGACACCCGCCGACGAGGAATCGCTGGAAAGCATGCTCGCCGCAATGCGTTGCCGTGTCGGGTATTTACGTTGCGAAGCCGGATTGGTGCCGCCCGCCATGGCCGAAAGGATCCGCTCCCTGCTGCAGTTGAGGGGCCCCTTTGTCGAGTTGGCCGAAGCCGGTCATCATCCGATGCTCGACCAACCGCTCCCGCTGGTCGCGACGTTGCGCACCCTGCTGGAATTCTGGTCGATCACCTAGGCTCGGGCGCGGCGAGCCAACTTCGAGGGTTGGTCGATGATCAGGGCCTTACCCTGCTGCCGAATCCAGCCGCGTTGGGTGAAGTCCGATAGCGCCTTGTTGACCGTTTCGCGGGACGAACCGACGAGTTGAGCGAGCTCCTTTTGCGTGAGGTGATGCTCGACGCGCACCGGGCCCCCGTTGTTGGTGCCGAATCGCATTGCCAGATCGAGGATTTGCTTGGCCACTCGGGCGGGCACATCGGTGAAAATCAAGTCGCACAGCGTGTTATTGGTGTGCCGGAGCCGACGCGCCAGCACCCTTAGCAGCTGCTCGGCGATTTCGGGTCGTTCGACCATCCACGTTCGCAGGGCGGGACGGTCCATCCTGACGGCTTCCACCTCGGTCAGCGTGATCACCGTCGAGGTTCGCGGGCCCGGATCGAAGAGTGCGAGCTCGCCGAACACGTCACCGGGGCCCAGCACCGCGAAGACGGTTTCCCGGCCGTCTGCCGTCTGGTGGCGGATTTTCACCGAGCCAGCCAAGATCACATAGAGATCGTCGCCCGCCTCGCCTTCGACGAAGACGGTGCGCCGGCGCGGGAACGAAACGTGCTGCAGGTGCCGAGCCAACGCGGCGACCGCATCGGGTGAGATTCCCTGGAAGATGCCGGCTTGCGCCAAAATGTCGTCCACGCCGCCCCTTTCAACGCCTTCCGCACGGCGTTTGCGCGCACTAGGCGCTGCTCCAGGTTGGGGGCGTCTTGGCTCGCGGCCTAGACTTTACACCAGGGTAAAATTCCGTAACGCAGCAGGTCGGCGGCTAGGCGGCCGGCGTTGAGGCGGTCGACGCGGGGGTGACTTCGCAGTAGACGTTGCCACACGCGTCGCAATGAACCTGATACTCGAGTTTGTCGTCACGCTCAAGGAAGCTGTACTGCGCCCATGCCATGCACCGCGGGCACCGGGCGTGACCGTGTTCCACTGCCATTCACCAAACCCCTTACTCGCACAGATGCAGTGGTAGTACCCCGTGCAAAGGTGGTCTAATCACCGGCTTGGCGGCCGTGCGCCGCGACGGTCCGATGGCTAGAAATTCAGCCCGGAGAACATCACCCGGCCGGGGTCATATTTCTGCCGGACCGCGCTCAGCTTGGACAGGTTCGGGCCGAAGTAGCGCGCCGGTGACTGATTGGCCTCGATGTAGTTCACGTAGCCGCCGACCGAATATTGTTGCACCGCTTGGTGTGCCGTGCCGAGCCAGTTAGTCGCGGCCGCAGAGTCACCGGTTTCGACGTACCACTGCACCAGCGCCGACTGACGGCGCCAGGGGAAGGCCGTCGCCCCCGGCGCCACGGTCGCGAGGGCCCCGTCGAGCGCGTGCATGATCGCCAACATGCGACCGGCATTGCGGGGAAAGGCGTTGACCGCCGCGGCGATCCCCTGTGCGACGCCCGCGTTGACGGTGGGGAAGACATCGGATCCGCCGACGTAGCCGAGTGGCGAAGGGTTGAGGTTCCCGACAGCCAGGTAGTTCACCAGGTCCATGTAGTTGAAAGTGTGGTTCTCGGTGCCGGACGGTTGCATTCCGACCGCTTGGGTGATGGCCGCCGCCGTGCTGTTGCCGGATCCGGCCGGGGAGGTCGCCATGATGCGGCAATGCATGCCCATCGCGTCGACGGTGGCGTCGGCCAGTGCCCAGCTGTTGCGGTCGGCCGTGCGCAGCCAGTTCTGCCATCCGACCAGGACCTGGGCGAACGATTCGGGTGGGAAGTTGAGGTTGACGACGTCGACGTCCTTGGTGGGGAACGTGGCGAAAGTCAGCGCGGTCGTCACGCCGAAGTTGCCGCCACCGCCGCCGCGCAGCGCCCAGAACAGGTCGGGGTTGCTGTTGGCGGATGCGGTGACCGCCTGGCCGTTGGGCAGGACCACCGAGGCCGACGTCAGCCGGTCGCAGAGCAGGCCCGCATGCCGGGATTGGGCGCCCAGGCCGCCGCCCAGCGCGTGGCCCGCGGCACCGACCGACGGGCAGGTACCCGTCGGGACGCCCCGGCCTGCGGCGGCCAGCGTCCGGTGCATCGTGTAGAGACTGGTGGCCGGGGTCACGGTGACCTGCCCCGTGGCGGCGTCGTAGTTGGCATCGCCGGGCAGTTGGCGCAGATCGAGCACCATGGTCCCGTTGGCGGTCGACGCTCCGATGTAGGAGTGCCCACCACTGCGCGGAGCGACCTTGAGATTGTGCGCGGCGGCGAAGGCCATCGCCTTTTGCACGTCGGCCGCCGACGTGGGGGTGACGACCGCCGCCGGCGTGGAGCCGTTGTAGTTGGTGTTGAAAACCTGTTTGGCGCTTGCGAATTGGGGGTTGTCCGGAAGCAACACCTTGCCGCCGAGCGCCGTGGACAGGCCTTCCCAGCCGGACGGCCGTGGATCTGCGATCGCGCGGGGCGCGCCGAGCACCGCTCCGGCGGCTAGCGCCCCGACGGCGCCGCGCAGAAACGTCTGCCGTGAGATCTCACGCGCCAACGTCGGGCTCCCGCGACTGCCTCATGCCCCGAATTGTTAACCACGAGATCCGCGGTGGCCCATGACATGTCGACGGTTGACCGAAACGTGCCCCAACCGTTATCCGGCGCCCTTGCCGTTGTCGACCCGATAGACGGCGCCGTGGACCGCGGCTGCGGCGTCACTGGCGAGGAAGGCGATCACGTTGGCGACATCGAGTGGTTGCATCATGCCGCGCGGCGAGGCCGTGCGCAGGATCAGGTCGTAGTTCGGATTGTCCGGGGCGCTGAACTGTTCGATTTGCGGGGTGAGCATGCCGCCCGGACACACCGCATTGACGCGCAGGCGGTCCGCCGTGTACTCGACGGCCAGCGCGCGGGTGAGGCCGAGCAGCCCATGCTTGGCGGCGCAGTAACCGGCCGAGTACGCCTGGCCCTCGACGCCGGCGATCGAGCTCACGTTGACGATGTTTCCGCCCCGCTCCAGCAGGTGGGGCAGCGCGGCCCGGCAGAGATAGAAGGGACCGTTCATGTTGACCGCCACGTCCTGCTCCCAGTCGTCGTCGGTCATCGACTCCGTCCGGCGCATCTGGTGCTTGCCCGCGACATTGACGAGAATGTCCAGGCCGCCGAATTCGCGCACGCAGTGCTCTACCGCGTCTCTGCAGGCCTGCGCCGAGGCAATGTCCACCGATGCGTAGCCACCGCGTTCCACGTCGACAAAGACGTCGGACAGGCGGCCGGTGTCCCGACCGATGCCGAAAACCGTTGCGCCCTGACGGGAGAACAACTTGGCGGTTTCCGCGCCCAGGCCCGACGACGCCCCCGTCACCAATGCCACCTTGCCCTGCAGCGCAGCCATGCCAGCTCTCTTCCTTCTCAACGACGGTCGATGCGGCGGAATGCTTACAGCACTCTAGGAGGACCGCATGCGCACGACGCTACCCCGCAGAAGCTCAAGGGGGACAACCGGTCTCGACCCTCGTTTATTGAAGAAGATCCGCTCGAGGCGCAAGCTCTGCTGGAGCCGGCGGGCTGTGATCAGCGCGAGCAGGTTGAATGCCAGCTTGCCCAGTGCGATTCGGCTGGTGCGCCTCGTCCAGGTGGGCCGCGGGGTGCTGGCGCGGCGCCCGAAGTAGTAGCCGATGCATGTTGCCGTCGTGAGCGCGCAGATCGCCGCGATTACCGTCACGTGACGAGCGTCCTCGGTTGCCGTCGCGAGAAGGTCACATGACGGCTACACCTCGGAGAACAAGTCTGGCCCCACCGCAGGCGACGAAGTCCTACGATTTGGGGGTGGATGAAATGCCCCACTACACCGGCCCGATAGATCCGGCCAACCGCAACATCTTTGGGGCATGCCTGTCACTGGTCGGTTTGGGCTCGATGATGATCGCGACCCTCCTGTTGCTGATGGCCGAGAGCACTCCCGCGTTGGCGTTCAGACTCGAAGCGGGATTTTTCCCGCCACTCTCCGAGTCTGCGGTGCAGTCGGCCCGGACCGAGGTCGTCATCGCGACCGTGCTGATCGTCCTGGCCACGGTGTCAGCGGTTACGGCGGTTGTCTTTCGCTCAACCGTCGCATGGCGGCTGATCGGCGGGGTCACGTTGCTGGCGCTGATCGTGGTCGGGCCGTTGCTGTGGGTCTGTTACGACTTGGCCTTTTGAAGACCGCCGTCTCGCGTGAGTGATTATCGGCGTTGACGGGACGGCTGACGGCATTCGGCTTTCAGTCGACCTCGAGTCCGCTTGATGCCGCGATCAGGACGCGGCGGTCCCCACCGACATGGGGATATTCGTCATCGGGCAGGGGCACTAGCTGTTGCTGTTCTGCCCAGTCGGCGGGGTCGGCCTCCACCGGCATTAAGTTGTGCAGCCTCACCGAGTGCCGGCGTGCAGCGCTGTTGAGCATGGCTTTGTCGATCACAGCTATCCTTTCCCTCGTCGGTGACGAATACTGCTGACTAGCAAGGCCTTTCACTCTGACGAAACTTCTGTGGCTGATGGGAGGGTGGGCGGTCCGCCCCGGGCCGAGGTGCCTGGCTTGGCAGTGGCCTGTCCTCGTCCGCGCAAGGACTGAGGTGTTGCCCTTTGGTATTGCCCGGATCGGCGGACTGCCCAGTCATCCTCGCTGTGATGCCATCACCTGCCTTTCTAGAGTGTTGTGTCACGGGTTGGCCGGGTGCTTCGGCGCGGAGGGCCGCGCTGAACGGCGCGCACAGTGTGCGGTGGCGCGCTCCAAGGCTGCGCGTCTACCTCCCACGACCGACCAGGTGACCGGGGCCCGAGTCGAGCACACCCAGTCACTGGTGGCGCCGGTGGCCGACGAAGCAGGGTCGCTTCCGCCGCGCACAAGATCGCGTCGACCTCGGCAATCAGCACCAAGGTTTCTGGGTCAACGTCGGGTAAAAGCGCCAGCTGCTGCTCTGGTGAAGCCCCAGTGCCCGTGGCGTGTTCCGAAGCTGTCCCGGTGCTGCAGTGCGTTGTCATCAACCCACGTTCCGTCAGCATCACACCGGCCCATCACGCGCTGATTGCGGTCTGCCGCCTATCTCCGCGCTCGACGGCGATCTTGCGCGGCTTGGCCTTCTCGGCCACCGGAATACACAACCTCA